>CAZUOJ010000070.1:0-18499 GCA_964622325.1 uncultured Armatimonadia bacterium | reverse complement strand
ATCCTTGACTTGCGACCATTCAGGGATATTTTCGGGCTGCCTGGCATATTCCAGCGCCTCCACAAATACACGCCGATTATAATCTGTCTTCGCTTGCAGATAGGGCCCCTGCAGCACTGACAGCCGCGAGGGCATTTTCTCCAGACGCTCCGCCATCAGCATCTGGGCTTCTTTTGAGAGCAAGAAGCGAAACAGCTCCCACGCTTCCTGGGGATGCTTCGTGCCCGCCCAGATGGCATAATTTTCGGTGCCCAAAAGCGTGGCGCGCTGTTTCTTTTTGGGCAGCGGCGCCACATCCCATTGCAAATCCTTCCGCTGCCGCAAAAGCTGTATATCCCACGGGCCTGTCATATACATCGCAATATGTCCCTGCATAAAGGCATTTAATGAGGCATTCTGTTCAGCCGTGTCCGCAATGGCGGCCACTTTATGCTTATGGCGCAAATCATACACAAATTGCACGGCCTCAATGGCGGCGGGCGAATCCAGCACACAGCGGCTGCGATCGGCATTCATCAACGAAGCGCCATTCTGCCACAGCCAGGGATACATCCGCGCGCCCCAAAAATCAATGATGCAGCCCCATTGATCCGGCTTGCCGTCGCCATTTTTGTCTTTTGTAAGTGCTTTGGCTGTTTTGAGATAATCTTCCCATGTCCACGAGGGCCCGCTGGCTGGATAGGGCACATGGGCTTCATCAAACAGCGTCTTGTTGTAAAACAGGGCATACACGGATGTATAGCGCGGCAGCGAATACAGTTTGCCCTGCCAGCGGCAAAGATTCAACAAAGCCGGACTGAAATCTTTCTCATCTCCGCTTTGTTTAATACGCTCCGTCAGATCCAAAAGCACGCCTTTTGAGGCAAAAGGAATGAAAAAGGCGCCGTGAATAGCCATCACATCGGGCCCCGCCTGGCCCGAAATCATCGTCTGCAGCTTTGTCATGGCCTGCTGGCTGCCGCCCGGCGCGTTTTGCAGCTCCACGCGAATATGCGGATGGCTTTGCTCAAAACGCCGCAGCAGCTCCTGATTGACGGCTTCCTCATCAGGCGGCGTGTATGTGAACAATACAAGCTTCACAGTCGGCTCGGCTGCAGGGCGAGGCCCCGGGCCAGGCGCAGGCGCCTGGGGCGACTCCACACGCGTGCAGCCCCCTATCCATAAGCCGGCCAAAACGACACAAAGGAAAACTTTCAGCCCACTTCGCATATCCTTTTTCATCCTTTTCCTATCCTTTCCCTCAGGCGTGAAATACAGGCTCAATACGCAAAGCCAGCCAGAACGCCTTTATCACTTGTTAGCACGACAAGCGCCTGGCCTTCTGCCTCCAGGCTGATAATCTTATTGGGAACGCCTTCTATGCGCCCGCGCGCCGCGATTTCTCCCTTGCTATCCACAAGCAACACATCCCCATTTTCACAGCCCACAACAATCGCCGGCGCGCCCTGTCTCGTAATCGTCTTTAAAACAGTGGCGGGGCTGGCCAGGCGCTTAGCCCACACTTTCTGACAACGACAATCCAGCGCCACAAGCAGCCCCGCGGCTGTGGCTGTGATAATTTCTATTTTGCCATCGCCATTCAAATCCAGCAAATCCACATCGCGCATATTGCGGGCGGGAATAGGGCTTCCGGGCCCAAATTGCGCATTATACAGCGCTTTCCCCTCCTCATTCCAGATTGTGATGCGATTCCAGGTGCCATTGATTTCAGAAACAACTTCCTTTTGCCCATCGCTATCCAGATCCACATGGAAAATATGATCCCGGCTCATATTAGCCCAGCCGCCGACATATGTGTGGCCCGGGGGCACATCGGCAAAGCCTGTCCGCACTTTAAAATCCTTGTTGCTCACGGCATAGAGATAATGCCCGTCTGTGGGCTCGCGGGCCACCAGCAATTCAATCGTTCCGTCGGGCCGCGGCATCAATTGGAACACACTGCCGGGCCCCCAAAACAGCGGCATACGTTTCACTAGCTGGCCCTTTTCATCCACAATCTCTAATGTGCAGGCTCCGCCAACAAAACATTGCTCCTGGCCATTCAAAAAAGGCCCGGCAAAAAGCCCATGGACGCCCTCGTGCCCCGGCGCACTCTTAAACCAGTATTGCTTTGCCGCCTCATATACAGCCGGATCCATCTCCGAAATAAAAATCCATTGCCGCTGCCCCTGTTCATCAAAGGCAATGAGCTTTTCATCCACACAGCCTGCTAAGAGCAGCTTGGGCTTGTCCCACCAGAAAATATGTCTGATTTTTCCGTCTGTCTCAAAGCGCCGCACTAGCTTTCCCTGCGGCGTGAACAAAGAGATAGTTTTCTCCGCCGCCACGGCGAGCAGCGGCCCCTGAGAGCTCCGAATAATCTGGATGTCCGCGACTTTTGCCTCCACAGAAGCCTGCATCTGCGGGGCCCAGGGCTGCCCGCTGGCTGCCGCCGGACGGCTTAATTCCGCCAGCTGCATGGCGCGTAGCCTTTGCCCCTCCTCCATTAACGCTGTCAATGCTGTGTTCATATTCCCGGCCGGCCTGGCGCCTGTAAATTCGTGTCGCCCCGCCGGCATAAGAATGGCCTCCGGCGTCAGGGCCCTGTCTCCCCAACGCGGCTTGGCCTCGGCGGAAAGGCGCAGCTGCAGCTTTGTCTCCTGTGTTGTGACAATCTGCAATTTCCCGGCGGCAAAATCCCAGAAAATATCCACAGGCTGATTGGCTTGCACGAACGGCTCCGCTAATCCTGCCTCTGTCAGATTATGCCCGTACAGATGATCTTCGGCCAACACGGCCAGCTCCGCCTGATTGTGCTGATATGAGCCTGTGCTGACGAGGGCGAGGGCAGGCACGCGCAGAACAGCCGCGTTGGGGGCAATTTGCAGACAGGCGAGACCGGGCTGGCCCTCTTTGCTGTGGCCGATCAGATAAAATACATGGCGCTGTTCGTCTTTTTTGACGGGCCCTTCCCAGGCCATTGTCAGCGCTCCGCCCCGCAAGCTCGCCTCCTGCGCCTGCGAAGCGCGCAGTTCAAAATAGGACGGTGCGACGCGCGGCTCGGCGGCGCCGGATAGCTTGAGGCTCACGCCCCGCAAGCCGATATTCATTAATTCCACGCCCGGATGCGGGCCCACGACTTCCACACGCAAAACATGTTCCCCTGGCGCCAGCTTCACAGGCCCTAAGGGCACGCGCGTCTCGGCGACGCCTTCAGCCCAATTGTCAAATTCCGGACCAACAGGCTGGCCATCGAGATAAAAGCGGGCCCGCCCGCGATCCGTATAGCTCAACATATCCGCGTACAGTTCCCCCTGCAGCGGCTCCTGAACTGTAAAGGGCATCTCCAGCCATTCGCCCGGCTGGCGGCCTCGCAGCAGCACTGTATCCAGACTCTCCAGGAGCGCGATTTTATCCGGCGTGGGCGGATTTGTGCGGCAGCGCGCTTGCAGCGCCCGAAAGCGCTTCCAGCCCGGCGCCTCGGACAGGGGCGAAACGGCCGCCACGCGAATCGCCTGCTCCTGGGCATTCCAGGCCCCTGACAAGCCCTGCCACAATGTCTCAATTTTCATATTGTCACTATCGGTGCGGAAAGCAAAGGAATCGGCAATAAGGCTATAGCGCCCTGTATAATGCATGAGGCGGCGCCGCCACGAACAATACGGCATGTGGGGCACTTCCCCTATGGCCATAGCCACAGGGCCGAGAACATCCCGATAGCGCAGAGCGCCATCCATAGGCACGCGCGGCTCCCACATCCCATCCGCGCTTGTCAGCACTTGATTCAAATAGCCCTGCAAAAGCGTCTGCCCCTGGAGACGATATTCCAAAATGGCGAAAGTATGATACGGATTGCGGGAAGCGCCATTCATCCCATCGAGCAAAATAAAATCCCCGGAGGCGTCCGGCGCGCTGCGATAGCTGGCATTCAAGAAGGACTCGCTCAGCTTAAAGGAAGTGCCGCGTGCTTCCCACATCGGCTTGGGCATTTGATTCACAGTCCAGACGCCCACAAGATCCCAGGGCAACTGTGGCTTTATGCTTTCATCGGGCCAGAAGGATTGTCCCAGGCGAAAGATATTTGTATCCAGGCCCGTACGCTCCCGATATGTGAGCCAGCGCCCATCGCCCGTCAGATAAGCCGCTTTATGCAAGAAATCCAGGGCCGCATAATTCAGCGCCCAATCCGGCACGCGCCCCGAAATGAGCACTTCCTGGCCCCGCAAAAGTTTCGCCAGCACGCCGTTTTCCAGCGGCTTGCGATCTCCTGTCAAAATCATATACGTGAGAATAGGCGCAATGCCTGTATTGTACCAAAAAAGATTATCTGCCTCGCCCGCAATCCATTCATGCTCATGCAGAGAACGGAAATGCAGCAAGCCCGCCCGTTCGGCATGCGCCCACACGGGGCTGGGATAATATTTATTAAAGTAGCGGGCTAATGTATACAGGCTCAGGGCCGACCACTGGCCATGCCGCGAGCCCACATGGGGCGGGATTGTGTTCAAATCGTAGGTGCCGCGATCCTGCGGATGCGCTAGCCTTCGGGCAAAAGCGTTTGTAACTTTCAGCCGTTCCTCATCCGTGAAAACAGGACTCTCCTCAATCAAATCCCAAAAGAGAATCAACATCATGGCGTTGTAATGATAAGGCCCCGCCAACGGATCCTTTTTATTTTCAATGCGCTCCTCATCTATGGCGTCAATTTCTTTGAGCGCCTGCGCATCGGGAAAAGAAAGCCGAATCGCTTCCCGCGCGTGGAAGGGATCGCCTGTCATATAATACAGCGCCATCCGCTTGCTGATGCTATTCCAGCCGAAATAGCCCACGGAGCCATAGCCTTTGGAGTCTTCCCAGGTGGCGACCTGACGCAAATCTGTGGGCACAGAGAGCCCTTTGCCGAGCTTCGTTTCCATTATCCAGCCCACAGACAAATTCGGGCCGCGCTTGTGCTGTTCTAACAGCTTGCGCAACACTGTCGCTGCCGCCAGAACGCCTTCATCATCGCTGCCTCCCACTAATATGGCGCTGTAGCCATTGCCATAGGGATTATGCAGCGTCCGTATCGCATAGCCCCCAGGCCCGGGATACTTCAAATCCATCAGGCTGTAATAATGATCATACAGGGCATTGGAAGTGCGGCTTGTCGAGCGATTGCCCAGCACAATCAAATGCCCTTTAAGCGGGATGGCGGCTTTCGGATCTGTGTCGCTTATAATAGGCACACGGACGCCTGTGACAGCAAAAATCCCCTGCTGGAGGAGTCGAGCGGCCTGGGCATAGCGCGTTGGCGCCACGATGTGAATGACAGCCCGCCCCTCCTGCACGAGCGGAATCGTCTCATGCATATCCTTTAGCTTTGTATATTGCGGCGGGGGAACTGGCGAAGGGGGAGGCGGCGGAGGCGCGGGAGGAGGCTCGATTCCAGAAATAACGCGCACATTTCTCACGCTCACTTTCGGCATCGGATCGCGATGTGTGTAAAGATATATTTGGGCCCGAGTCGTGTCTTCCGGCGCCAGGCCCCGCACGGCTATTTCCACAAAATCCTGTGTGGCTTCTGTATTCAAGCCGACTTGAAAATATTGATTGGAGGGCAAAAAGCGCAGCTGTAAATAAGCGCCAGCCGTGGGGCGATCCGCAAACGCCCGCACTTGCACACGTACTTCATAGCCTAAATTGGGCTGGGCGGCAAAAGCCTGTGTGAGGCCAATTTCGGCGCCGGAATCCTGATCATCCAGGATCACGGCTTTCTCCTCCGCATTAAAGAGCAGACGGGCCGAAGGCGAGCCGGCATATTTGCTCCAGCCCACAGGAACGGCCTGAGCGTCTACGCCCGCACTAAAGTCGCCATTCACAATCGGCACAGGCTGTTCTGCCGCCGCGATATTCCCCCCCAAAAACAACAAGCTCCCTATCATCATTAGCACAATGGCTTTAATGCGCATTTTCCGGCTCTCCTTCGCCAACAGTGTTTAATCGCAAAATAATCTCCGAAGCTTTTGTTGGCCTGTTTCCGTATGATTTGTGAACACTCGTAAGAAACTTTTAGCAAAAGCCTGGGCTTTTTCCTTTTTAAAATGAAAATGCTGAAGAAAAAATTTATTCCCAAAATCTTGCTGAATTGCAAAAGCCAAAAGCCTTTACAGCAGCAACTGCGTGTCTTAATCTTTTTATGAGAAAAAATGGGATTTTCAGTGGCTATTGGAAATGCCTGGCACGGGAAAAATTATCCCTTTGCAAGGACAGGATAATGAGGCCAAATATGAAAATCAAATATAGGCATTTCGTATGGGGCCTGCTTTTCTGTGTGGGGGCGCTTTCGGGCTGTTCGTTTATGCAACAAACGGCCAATAAAGCCCCTAAGGTGCAGATTTTGGCGTATATCAATATCTCCAGCGGCTGTCAGCAGGCCACAGTGGACTTCCTTCGCGCCCTGCCGCAAAAATATCCGGAGGTGGCGGTGGAGCTGGTGGATTTTGGCGATGGCGGGGCGGGGGCGCGGCGCTGGGAAGCTTCGGGCCTCAAATGTATGGCCATTTTGATTAACGGCTCGCCGATTGTGAAATATCCCACGGAAAAAGGCCAGAAAATTGCGGCTTTTTTGTCCCCAGCGGGCTTATTCTGGACGCATGAGGAGCTGGAAGAGGCCGTGAAAGCAGCTTTGGCCGGCACATTGCAGCCCGCCACAGAAGAGGAATTTTTAGCCTCAGGAGAATCCTTGCCCACGCCGGAGGAATTAGAAAAACACAAATCCTCACGCGCGAAATCCTCCCCCTAAGCCGCCTAGGCGCGGGGAATTATTATTTGGGGGGCGCCTGAAGTCCACACGGCTATTGCTATATGTTTGGGACTGTGTTTCTTTTCCCCTCACGGCTTTTCACAAGGCCCGGCTCATGAGCCGATAAGTGCGATTTTCCCGAAAGCCCTGTTTCAGATAAAAGGCATAAGCAGGAGCGCGGCGATTGGCGATTAATTCCATATACGGCACGCCGCGCTGGCGATAAAATTCCATTACATAATGAAGCAGCGCCGAGCCGACGCCTTGGCTCTGAAAATCCGGCGCCACCGCTAATTCTTCCACAACAGCGCGCACATTTGCTATACTGCTACACAGAATAAAGCCCAGAATTTGCCCCTGGCGCTCCGCGACAAAACATTCTTGCGGAAAGAGTTGACGCCAATGTGTTATAATGCGCCTAGCTGTCGCCTCATCCCAGGCGCCTCCGCCATAACAGGGCAATTTATAGGCGTCCACATATATCTGGCTGCACGCCGCGATATCTTGCTCTGTGAGCAAACGAATGCGCAATGAAAGGGATCTGTTTGTCATTGATAGGGCCTTTTTCCAAATATAGTTTGTTGCGCACGTTTATCTTTCGTCTATCTGTTCTTTAAAATTTATCATAATTATCAATTTTTAGGAGGATGAGTGTAATTCATTATGAGCAAAGAGATACGCGGATTATTGCCTTCGGAGCTGGAAGCGCATACACAGCTTGTTTATGAATCCTATTATGAATATGTCGCCAGCGGGGAGCGCCCCTTCCTGGCGGATCCGCAATTTTGGCTCAAAGGCGTCCAAAACGATCCTTTTTATGAGCCCGAGCACACGCGCGTGCTTGTGCTGGACGGCCGGCTTGTCTCCAGCGTGACCTGTTATACGCGGGAGATGTACGCAGACGGGCGGCTGGCGAAAGTGGGCTGCATCGGCAGTGTCTGCACGCATCCTGACTATCGGCGACAGGGCTATGTGAAAGAAGTGCTGGCCGAAACGATTGCCTGGATGCAAGCCCACGGCTATCATTTTTCTTTTCTTTTTGGACGGGAGGAAGTTTATGGCGGCAGCGGCTGGAAATTGCTCACTTCTTTGGAGATGATTGCCGATGTGCGGCTGCGCCGCGATTTTGAGGTGGCGGCGCAGATTCGCCCTGCAGATACAGAAAATGATGTCCCCCTCCTCGCGGAGATTTACACACGCTTCAATCGCACGCTGACAGGACCTTTTGTGCGCAGCGCAGAATATTGGCAACGACGCGTCTTGCGGGAACGCTTTGGCCCCCCACCCGTATATTATCTCGTGGAGCTGGAGGGCCAGCCCATCGGCTATTTCAGCGGCGAAGAGGCGCGCGTGCGGGAAATCGCCTGGACACAAGCGCCCCAGCAATTATTCGCGGCTGTCCTTCAGCAATGGCCGCATCAGCCTGTGCGTTTTAGCTGTTTTACTAGCGATATGATTCGCTATGTGCGGGAAATTTCGGAAGTGCCGAATGCAGCCGCTTTGGCAGAACATCCGGACCGCATAACATTGCAAGAAACAGGCAAAGGCCTGTGGCGCTATATTAGTGATCAGCAGCGTCTGTTTCCGGAAGTTACGGACACAGACAGTTTACGGCTCTTTTTACGCGCGCATGAATATAATTTTTGGCCTGTGGATAGCTTTTGAAAAAAGCCGGGCCAGAATAGCATCCTGCGCCCCGTTGAAAGGGCCAAAACAAAGACAAAAGGAGGCATTATGAGTCCGCCGACAGCGAATTTGAAAGCTGACGATTTTGTTTATCAGGCGGCGGCAGTCATTTTACAAGATAAACTCAAAAAAGTAACAAAGTTGCAGAAAGCCGCAGAAGCCGGAACTGTAGACGGCATTCACGATATGCGTGTGGCGGTAAAGCGGCTGCGCGAGGCCAGCCGCGTCTTTCGCCCTGCATTGCCCAAAGCCTTTAATAAAAATTGGCTGAGCGAAATCGAAAAGATCAACGATGCGCTGGGGGCTGTGCGGGAGAAAGATGTCCTTTTGCTGTCTTTGGAGGAAATGATGCGGGAGCAAGCCGAGCTGGCCCCTTTACAGGATTTTTGCTTGTCTTTAGCCCAGGAACGCAAAAAATTGTTTCGGAAGCTACGACGCCACTTGAAGGCTATTCAGCGCACGCGTTTTTGGGCAAAATTCAAACAAAACATTAAAGCCTTAGGAGAAAAGAAGGCTAACAATCAAGAATCCGTCGGGAAATTTGCGGCGGAGGCCATTTTTTCCCGCTGGCAGGATCTGTGGGAGCATCGGGAACATATTAGCGGCCGCTATCACAGTCAGCTTTTCCATCAGCAGCGCATACGCGTCAAAAAGCTCAAATATGCCCTGGAGCCCTTTTTGTCCTTTTTGCCTCAAGAATTGTCTGAGCTTTATAAAATGATTAGCGATTTACAGGAACTGATGGGCGCTGTGCATGATGTGGATCTGCAGCGTGCCACTTTATGGGCGTGGCGGCACGCGGAGCAAAACGCCGCTTTGTCCGAGGAAGCCCCAGAAGCCTCTCATGCCGCTATCGCGAAAGCCCTGCGAATGACAGTGCGGCAGCACAGGCTGCTTTTGCGGCAAACGCGCACACTCTGGGCCGAAATAGAATCCGCGCCTTTCGTTCCTGCTCTGCCCCAACTGCTAGAGCCTTTTCTCAATGTACAAGTTGTGGGGGCGGCGAATAGATGAAACGATTGCTGGTCGCCTCTTACAATGCCGGCAAAGTGCGGGAAATGGCGCAACTTCTGGCCGGATGGCCTTTAGAAGTTCTGGGCTTACAGGATCTGTCTTTAGAAATGGAGCTGCCAGAGCCGCATGCTACTTTTGCCGAAAATGCTTCCAGCAAGGCCTTAGCCGCCGCTGCGCAGACAGGATGTTGGGCGCTGGCCGATGATTCAGGGCTTGTTGTGCCCGCGCTGGGGGGGCGGCCGGGCGTGTATTCCAGCCGCTATGGCGCCACAGATGCCGAGCGCATTGCCCGCTTATTACAAGAAATGCAGGGGCTGCCTCCCGAGAAGAGAAAAGCGCAATTTGTGTGCGTGTTAGCGCTTGCCGATCCTCAGCGCGTTCTGGGCTTGTGGGAAGGGACGTGTGCCGGCGAGATTGCGGAGGCGCCGCGGGGCGAGGCGGGATTTGGCTACGATCCTGTGTTCGTTTATCAGGGACGCACATTTGCGGAAATGACGGCGGAAGAAAAAAATCGCGTGAGTCATCGTGGCCAGGCGCTGCGATCTTTTTTGCGCGATTTGCCGAGGCTGTTGGATGAGCGAGCATAAACTGCGCATCTTACAAGTGATTACAGCTCGCCACATGTACGGGGCGGAACACATGCTTGTGTATTTGTGTGCAGGATTGCGCGCCCGCGGCCATGAAGTCGCTGTCGCCTGCAAGCCTTTGCCGCCGCTGGAAGAAGCTTTAACAGCGTACAATATCCCTGTGTTCCCAATGCGCATTAGCGGCAAGGGGAACATTTTGGCGCCGTGGCGCCTGGCGCGCCTGGCGCGTCAATGGCAAGCTGATGTTATCCATACGCATTTATCCACAGCGAGCTTATGGGGCAGCGTCGCGGGGCGACTGACAGGCATCCCCGTTGTGACAACTGTCCATGCGCTGAATTTTCCTTGCTGGTATATGGGAGCCCAGCGGATTTTGACCTGCAGCGAGGGCGTCCGTCAGCATTTGCTTCATTGGGGGCTTTCCCCCAAGCGCTTGCAAGTCCTTTACAATGGGCTGCCCAGCGAACTCTTTGTCAGCCTGAAAAGCGGCCCCCAGATGCGGCGTGCCCTGGGCTTATCGGAAGAGGCGATCGTCGTGGGCGTTGTCGGGCAGCTATGCCAGCGTAAGGGACAGCGTTATATGATTGAAGCGATGGCGCAACTTTTGCCCCGATTTCCCCATTTACAGTGCCTGTTTATCGGCGATGGTCCCTGCCGCCAAACACTGGCCAATTTGGCCCAGAAATTGCAGATTCGGCATGCCATTCATTTTTTAGGCTTTTGCGCCGAGGCCGTGCAATTAATGGCGGCTTTGGACATTGTGGCGTTGCCCGCAGTGGCCAAAGAGGGGCTGGGGCTTGTGCTTGTCGAGGCCGCTTTTTTGGGCAAGCCCCTCGTGGGCAGCGATCTGCCCGGAATTAATGAAGTGATAGTCCCAGGGCACACAGGCTTGCTTGTTCCCCCCAAAAATAGCCAGGCACTGGCGGAGGCGATCGCCGCGCTCGTGTCTGATTGGCCCTGGGCGCGGCGTTTGGGCCTGGCCGCACGCAAACGAGCACAACAGCTTTTTACATTGGACAAAATGGCGCAGCGGGCAGAAGAAATCTATTATCAGATTCTTGCGGGATATGGATAAATGAACAGGAAATAATTCCGGAGGGGCCCTGATATTTTGCCTTTTTCTTGAGCGCTTATTGCTCAAATTGCGAAAAAATTAGTCCACACTACAATCAGGCATTGCAGACAATCAGGCATCTCAACTAGGCATCTCAACAATATTTGAAGCCACAATAATTCAGATCTTTGAAAGCCTACAAACGCTTCATCGGGACAGGAATCTTTTCATTACAAACAATTTTGGATCCGCCAGACGCACACGATGAAATGGCCTCGCTATGTGGGACAAGCCTTTTTGGCTGGGGGCGTGATTGCCGTGGGGATTTGGGCCACGGCAAATGAATTGCTGGACATTCCCCCCTATCAGTTCTGGACAGGCATTTTGTGTTATCTTTTGGCGGCAGAAGTCGTATGGACGCTTATTGTCCATCGGCTGGAGGAACAGGAGCAGATTTTGCCGCGCCAGGGGCTGCTTTTGTGCAGCTGGCGAATGCGTGTTTCGTCCGAGCGGCCGCACTGGCTATGGGAAGGAGGACGTGTGCGCTGGGGAGACATTCGGGCGAAACGGGATAGCACGCGAGAAGCGCTGCCTGTTGTGTTGCATCATGTGCTTTTGCCGCCCGAGGGCCCGCAACTACATTTGCTGGAGGCGCCTTCGGGAATGGGGCGATCCACATTTTTGTTGCAGCTGGCAGCCGCTCTTTTAGAAGCCAAACAGTCTGTTTATTTAGTTTTGTCCACGCCCCAGGGGCAAGCGTGGGAACATCTCTTCAAAACAGCACGGCGCCGGCCTGTCTATGTGCTCATTGATGATCTGGACATGTGCCCGGAGGCTGAATGCTGGCTCTATGAAGTGCAGCGCCGCAATTTGCCTCTGATTATCGTCGCCACGATTGCGCCGTTTGAAGCCTCCCCTCCCGCCACGCAAGATTTTTTTGTTTTGCCGCCTGCTTTTTTGCATCGACAGGGCAACAGGCGAGAGCTGCGATTTACACAGACAGATGGGCAAATTTTAGCCCGCGATATTTTAGGCTCCCCTCAAGCGGCGCGTGTAAATTTGCAAGCCATTTTGGCCGAAAATGTCTTTCAGGCGGCGCGCCATTTGCATGCGCTCGCACGGGGCGAAAATTCGTTGCCAGATGCTGCCGGCATTTTTACGGAGGCCGAAAGACTATTCCCCTCTCAGACTTTAATGCAAATCGCTTTAGCGGGCGCGTCGGAACTGGCTTTAGCGCCAGCTGTGTGGGAAAAATGGCTGGGCCCCAAAAATGAGGCGCAATGGCGACAGGCGGGCCTGGCGCTAAAAGAATTTGGCTGGCTCTTGCTGCCACATCGGCTGGCGTGCCTGGCGTATTTGGAGCGTCTGGGCTTCGACAATCCCCTTCTCCTACAAGCGCTTCACTCTTTATGTGAGGCGTTGCTTGCCGAAGAGCCGGCGTTCGTCGGCCGGCTGCTTTTCGGATTGCTGCAGCAACAGGCCTTACATCCCCTGGCGCAAACAGCTTTGCAGCAATTGCCGATAACAGAATTATGGGCTGCGTGGCCGGAGGAGACGAAGCGCCTGTGGCGGCCTGTCTGGGCGTATGCGGGCTTGATGTGTCCAGATGAAAAGCTGTCAGATTATCCTCCGGATGAACATTGGGCGGCCATCGGAGCTTTTATTCGAAAAGATTATGCGTTGGCTTTACAAATAGCCACAAAATTGCGCCAAAATCCGCTTTATGAATCTGTAGCCCGCTTTAACGCAGCTTTGGCGCTGGCTTATTTAGGACGATATGCGGAAGCACAACAAGAATTAGCGCGACTGCCTCGCCATGTTTTGGGGACACACTTTTTGCGTGGAATAGCAGCGGAAGAGCGAGGGGATATTCTTAAAGCGCTGGAACATTACGAAGCTTCACGCAAAGCTGACGAGCTGCCGCTGGCCAGCCTGCGGCGGCTTGCTTTTGGCCAGATCAAAGCGGGAGCGCCCCGTGCCGCTATTCCATTATTTGAGGCCCTATTAGGCCATACGCCGGATGATGCGGAATTATATGCTGGGCTGGCCGTGGCCAATTTGCAGGCGGGAATGGCCCAACGGGCGGCCGCCCAAAGCGCCCGGGCCATCCAGGCCGGCATTGATCCGGCCATAGCGCGCAAGGCCGTGGCGCGAGCCTATATGAAAATCTACGCCTTTTCGCCCGCTATGGCGGAGCTCGAGGCTTGTTTGGCTTATGACGAAAAGGATCTGGAGGCCTGGCGGGAATTAGCCCAGGCGGCACAGGGGCTGGGCCGCTTTCAGCGGGAGGAAGAATGCTGGCGTTATGTGCTTTCCCAACAGCCCCACGATCGCCAGGCGCGCGCGCATTTGGCGCGCTGCCTGCGAGATCAAGGCCTGATTGCGGAAGCGAAACAAATCTTGGAGCCTCTTTGGGAAGAAGCAGCTCCCGAAAATGAGGCCTTGCTTTTGGGGGCGGAGCTGGCTGCAGCCCAAGGCGATCGTCCACAACAGGAAGCTCTGGCCGCACAAGCGCTACGCTTAGATGATACAAACGGCTGGGCGCATTATTGGCTGGCCCAAAGCCAAAGCGAATTAAACGAATTAGCGCAGGCTGCTTATCAGAAAGCTGTACAATATTTTCAAAGGGAGCTACACGGAGGCCTGCCGCCCAGGCAAGCAGCAACTTTATGGCAAGCCATTTATCTGACGGCTCAGGCGCTGGGGGACGCCATGCTGGCTGGCGAGGCTAAACGCAAAGCTCTCCAAGAGGCCGACATCTGTGAGGCTTTAGGCGTGCAAATTCATTCCCTCCGGCATTATCGCGCTGTGCCTGTCTCCGTTTTTCGCGAAAGCTTTAATTAGCGTCTTACAAATACAGCTTGCGGCAATTTGCGGCTCTGGCTGAATATAGCCCCTCTTGCTTATGGCTGCTCCTGCCATTCTACATCCAGCTGACAACGCCCCGTCAGCCCAGCTGGCAAAATAGCCGTCTCTTCTTCTAACAAAAGGGGCACAGCGCGCAGCCGCACACAAGAAAGCTTCATTCCTGCAGGCAATCGCAAACGCAATTTAATTGTGGCCGGGAAGGGCTGGGAGGGCAGACGCAGCCGGATGAGGCCTGTCCCCTGTTCGTTAATCCGAACATTGAAGCCTATTTTCCCGAAGCGCGTCGGAACGCGCCGCACATGCCATCTGCTGCCCGGCTGCAGCCAGCGTCGCGGAATGGCGCGGCAAAGCCACAGCACTTCCGCATCTCTTTCCTCATACACAAGCCCCCAGCGCAACATTATTGGCAACATTGCTTGGCAGGGCAGCTCTTGTCCCGCCACAATCTCGCGAAAGCCGTCTGGCTCGGGCGCGAGACGCACTTGTTCATAAGAAAAATGCGTGCCCCAAGCGCTATGATGCAAGCCATGGGCATACAGAAGCAAGAGATAGCGTTCTATTTCGTCCAGCTCAAGCAGCGCCCGCGCCACATGCAAAGCGGGCCAATCATCCAGACGCTCCTCAAAGCGCGTCATCCCCAAAAGTTCGCCGCCATGTGTGCGGCGCCAGCTCAGGATTTGACGCATAATTTCCGGCGGCAAAATTCCGGCTGAAATCATCTCCGGAAAATAGCGATAATTGCAATAGGAGGCATGTGTGTTCTGCGTCATTCGCCTGATCGGCTCTGTTTGATCGGGCCCCGGCGGCACATAGCCTGTTTCGCGACACATACATTGGCGTAGGGAGCGCCCAATATCCTCCGCGTAGCTTTGCGCCGCGGCCAGAAGCTGTTCTCCTTCTTGCTGAAGCGCTGTTGAGGATAGCAGGCGCAATATTTGCCCTATTTCCTGCAAGCCCCGACAGGCCCAGACATCGCCGGCATAATAAAAGGCGCGCCATTGTTCCGGCTTTCCATGATAATCCGCCTCTGGCAGGCCAGGAATTAATCCATAGTGAGGATCATCAGGCGGAAAAGTGTGTTTGCTTTCGGCGCGCAGCTTCAAGAGTCGCTGCCACACGGGCCGAAGCATTGTCAAGCGGCGTGCAAGCCAATCTGTATCTTGTGTCAGGCGTACATATTCGGCAATGAGCGCCAGAAATTGGCCATATTCCGCTACAGCCGGACCGTAATAATCAAATGTGCCATCTGGCTTGACATAACGAGAAATATAATGGGCCAAAACATCTCGCGCGCGCTCAAGATGCCCCCATGCCAGCAAAGCCTGAGCCAAAAATAATGTGGCCGGCGGAAAGCTGTGATGTTGCGGCTGATCATAAATGCCCATCCCGTAGCGCGGCTTCAGCCCGCGAAAAGTTAGCACGCTCCAGATCAGCATGGCCTGCGCCATCTTTTGCAAAGGCTTTTCTGGCAGCCGCACACGCAGGCCTTGCTTGCGGAAGCTCCGCCAATGCCGCCATAATTCCCACAAAGCGGCATACAATGCGTGAGCGGCAACATCGTCTCCGTTGCATTGTGTTGTCGTTGCGCAGGGCATCCCTTTTCCTGTTGTTTGCGTCCATTGACGGAGGCGGCGCCATACTTTCAGCTCGCCCTCTGCCCCCGCTGTGGCAAAAACAATCTGCTCCAGACGGCCAAAATCTGTGTCATACACATGACAGATCACGGGGAGCCAGCCATCCAGCAAGCCCACGCTGCGCAAAGCGGAAAGAGGCGGCACAGGCGGATTGTTGTATTTCTCCAGGGCGCCAGCACGGCTGATGGGCATACGCTCGGAGGCGGCCTCATCGCCCACAAAGGCGGGCCCCAACAATGGCGCCAGCAAGCCGGCGACTGTCTCCATATCTGGCTCGCCGGAAGCTAAGAGCCGCTCCGCAAGCGGATCATCGAGTGTTTCGGCCAAAGCGTCATAATAGCTGGACGGAACATCCGGGCCCTGGGGCAGCGGCGCTGTTTCTGGCCAAATTTTCTGCAACGCGCAGATTTGTTTATCTTTTGCTTCAAAAATAATCGCCTCATGTGTTTCGCGCACAATAATTCCTTCAGAAAGTCTTGCTACAATTTCAGAGGGCACAAATTCCGAAAAAGGGGGCGGAGCAGCCATTTCCTTGCCTCCTCTTATAATAATGAAAATGCCGCCACACAAGCATTTCTATGTTTGAGCGCAAATTTTTACGGCTTTACATCGTCCCCAAAATCTTTCCTTATGCTGGATAAAGGCCGGCTAAGAAAAATCCCAGCGCGAATAGCACGCTTGTGATAAAATGTGTGGCGATAGTGGAGGCGTTGGCGGGCGTAAGCTGAGGCAGATTATCGAAATGCTGCAATGCCGTACGGCCTGCCTTGTAGGCTATGGGCGTGGCCAAAAGCGCCGCTAATGTTGTGGGCGGAAACAGCCGCAGCGCTACGGGCGCAATAATGCTGATGTATGTCAACACTAAAAAAGCGACATGGACATAAGCCGCCCGCCGCCGGCCTAAACGCACAACGCCATGGCGTTTGCCCACGGCCGCATCCGCTTCCGCATCTTGAAATTGATTAATCCATAAAATGTCTGTAATTAACAATGCAACAGGCATGCTGGCCAATAAGGCCTCCAGCTCAAATCGCTGTGTTTGCAGATAATAAGCCCCCAAAACAGGCAGCACGCCAAAATCCAAAAAAATAAATATTTCTCCCCAGCCGCGATAAGCGAAACGCAATGGCGGCGCTGTATAAAAGAATCCCGTCAGGCCGCCGATGAGGCCCAGCCACAAGATGGGCCAGCCGCTGCGATACACGAGATAAAAGCCGATGGCCGCGCCGAGAGCCATACTCACAACAGAAGCGGCTAGCACATGGCCTGGATGTGCGAGCCCCTCTTGGATCACGCGGCTGCCCCCCGTAAAGGGCGAGGCGTATGTTGTATTGATCTCATCCGTGCCGCTTAAATGATCAAAATAATCATTAGAGAGATTGGCGCTGGCATGAAGCAATATCAAAGCAACGAGCGCCAGCGCGGCCAGATCCCATTGCGCCCAGCCGCCCATGGCAAAATAGCCCAGAGCCGTGCCTACAAGAATGGGCGCCAGACTTCCTGTAAAAAAGGGCGCCCGCGCCGCTTTTAGCCAAAACAAAAGCGCCCTCATGCTTCCTCCCTCGCAGACAGCTTTTGATAAAAGCGGCCTCCGTATTGCACGAATTCTTCCGCCATGGCGTGAATTTTTTCCGGGCCGTGGCCTACAGCATCAGGCGAAGCGTACCATTGTGCGATGAATCCGCCGTTAAAGCGGCCAAAAGTGTCGATCAGCTTGCGGGCGTAAGCGCGCACATCCTCCACGGAGCCAAAAATCATTGTCTGCTGAATATCTACGGGGCACCAAAAACATAGGCGGCCCCCAAAGCGATGCCCTAATTCCTCCACGCCCATATTTTCTTGCTGATCTTGCTGGATCACATCCAGCTCTGCTTCAATAAAATGCTCCAAGAGCTCCGTGATATGCCCGCAGCTATGCAAAAAAGTGAGCAGCCCCCGCTGATGGGCATGATGATAGACACGATGATACACAGGCTTGAAAAATTCGGCAAAAGTTGTCGGCGCGAGCATGGGCCTGTCCTGCAGCCCCCAATCATCACAGGAAATAATCCCATCTACGCCGATCTCCGCAAGCCGATCGATGGCCTGAATGGCAATGTCGGCCAATTTATCCAGCAGTCGTCGCAACTGTTCCGGATGTTCGTAAGGATCTGTCCACGCCTCCACATGGCCGCGCAGATATTCCAGGCGATGAATGAGACTGAAGGGAATGCTGGCGAGAATGAATTTTTCTTCCGGATTGTTGGCGCACACGCGCCGGACATTTTCGTAGCGCTCCGGGATTGTATAATCAGGCCAATCAAAATCTTCTAATTGCGCATAATCTTTCAGGGGATGCCCCACGACTTGTCCCATTGTTTTATCGCCCGGCAGCTTGCGCCAGATACAATGAAATTCATCCTCCCATTCTGTATCCGTTTGCACATGCGGCTTGAAGCGCGGATCTCCCCCAATTCCCGCCCACAAAAAATCTGAGCCCCAGGGCTCTGGCAGATTGTAGGGGACGCGATCAGGCCCCTGGAATTTCACAGCCCGAATGACTCGTTCACGCGATGTCATTAAAGAATGCCTCCCTGAGCGATGTGCTCCTTCCAGCTTTTTTATTATCGAGTCTTTCCTCCAGGACAAAAGTTTCCCCGCCTTGCTGCAGGATTACAGAGCAGCCCAGCAAAATAACTTTTATTGCATAATTAGACATCGAAATTAATATTCCTGTTAATAGCAAGGAGGGCGACGATGATTATTGATTGTCATCATCACATTCCGGCTCAGGATCCAGAAGGCTATGTGGAGCGCTTGCGGGCGGAATGTGAACGTCTGGGCATAGCGCGTGTTGTCGTGATGAGCGCCGGGCCGCCGCATTGGGCCAGCAACGAAAAAATTGCCGCATTGCAGC
>CAZUOJ010000069.1:11004-18839 GCA_964622325.1 uncultured Armatimonadia bacterium | reverse complement strand
AATAGGCGCCGCTTTCATTGGCAATCTCATACAGCACATTGTCCAGATCATTGACGGTTTCAATGACTTTCCGCACATAGGCTTCCTGAATTGCCGTAACGGCCGGGATCTGGAGGGTGTGAGTTTCAATGCCGCGGCCATCGCCATTGGGATCGCCGTTGATGCCATTGATGTTGTTATGGATGTTCATCGGATGGCCATCCCAGCACCAGGGAGCATCCGAAGCATGAAGGCCATGGCCTTCAAACAGCATTATGGAGACATAAAAGCCGCGCTGACCGGCGAGCTGCACGCGCTCCCGCAGGCGCTGAAAATAGGCGTCATTGAACTTATGCAAATCAAATTTGGGCTTGCCGTCCAAAGCCAGTCCGGGGCCCGTGCGGGGCCAGGGGAAAGGCGTGGCGTAGGTCAGGGGCGTCTCATAGCCTTTATAGCTGTACTGGGTGAGCTCCCAGGTCCACAGGCGAATAAAATTGTGATGATATTGCTCCAGGAGGTCCAGATAACGGTTATAATCAAAAGGCGGCGGGGGATCCGCGGGGCCCATGTCTTTGAAATTGCTCCAGGTGTGGGAGCCAGTGAGATACACGGGCCGGCCGGTGGGATCGGCGAAATAGCGCGGATTGTCGGCACAGACGCGCAGGGGCCCCCGGGCGGGCTGAGCCGCGGAAGCATTCATCGCTAGTCCTCCCTCCGCTAGCAGAAAAAGTAAAATCAAGGCAACGCGGACAAACGAACGCTCGACACAGACACGAAGTTTGTCTTGCATATATTTATTTTGTATTCTGCCATAAAAATTTTGTTCCTTTATATTTATTTTATATCTATCTAATTTGTTTTCGTGGGGCAAATTTTCCGCGTCGTGGGAAGCGGGAGAAATATTGTCCGCATGAGTGCCAAATCCTGCCGGTGGCGGCAGGACATCTCCTGTCGGGCGGCGAATTTTTGCTACAGGAAGGAGACAAAGACGCTTTGAGGACATATCACACTGCGTCTTCATGCCCCGCCTGTGGGCGCGTCCAGCCGGAAGACAGCAGCGGATTTTTATGCGCGCATTGTGGCCATAGACTGTCCTCGCCGGGCGGGGCAGACGGGGAGGCTGAGGAGGCAGCGGCCGCGCACGCCGCGCCGCTACAGGCGACGCCGGGCTCGCCGTCCGTCTGCCCGGGGAATGACTATTCGCCACCCCCACCGCCTCCGCCGGTGCCCGCCGCTGAAAAAAACACTCTAACAGCGGGCGCGGGAGCGGAGTCCCGCCCTGCCGCACGCGAGGCAAGCGAAATTGTGCTGACACGGGAAGAATTAAAAGCACAAAGCCTGGGCCTGTGGGCGCTTATGCTGAGTCTGCTGGGACTAGTGGCCTTTTTGCCCCTGGCGTCCAGCCTGGCCGCCATTTATCTGGGGGCGAAAGCCAAAGCGGGAGGCGCCGTTCCCCTGGGCCGGGCGAGCATAATTCTGGGCTTGCTGGGCTTCATTATATACGCATCTGTGATTATCGCCGTGATTATGGCGGCCGTGTTTATTGCTGCTCAGCCCAAATAGGCGCATTATGCCTGCCAGGAGAAAAAATCATGTGGCGACGAAGCCTGATTATTTTGCTGTTAGGGGGTGCTGCGGCACATTTCTCGGGGGCGTGGGGCCAGGAGGAGGGCGTACATGCTCCCTCGTGCTGTCCTGCTGGACGCTCCGAAGAAGCAGCGGCCGCGATAAAGCCAGAAGTGTGGGCACGTATGCAGGCGCCGCGGGAAGCGCCGTGGGCGCCGTATCGGCTGCTGGAAGGCCTCCGTTCGCTTTTGCCAGCGGCGCGGCGAGCCAGCCAATCCGCCGATAGCCTGACCAGGCGGCGGGGCCTGTTTGTGCTGGGCGCTTTGGGGCTGCCCGAAGGCATATCCGCGGCCCGGCAGAATCTGCGCCATCCGGAGCGCCTCGTGCGTCTGCAGGCAGCCGTGGCCTTGACGCTGCTGTATCGTGCGGAGGGATTGCCGGGAGCGGCTGTGGCGCTTCGCGAGGGGCCTGACTGGCTGCGCTATTATGCCCTGCTGGGTCTATGGCGGCTGAATAGCCCCCGGGCGCAGCAGGCTATTGCCGCAAGCCTGCCCTATCTGACGGGCTTTGTGGCGCAGCTGGCGCCCCAGGCACTCAAAACGCCTCCACGCCTGCGTGTGAACACAATGCGCAGCCAAAAGCCAGATAGGAATATGTCTCTTTCGGCGCTCTGGGAAGCCGTGTGCAATGAATATGTGCGCGAAAGCGATATATGGTGGCATCAGGGCGATTACGAGCAATGCATCCGCACTCAATGGACCGCGCTATTTTTTGATCCGGAATATGTCGATTTGTATACAAACATCGCCTGGCTGCAATGGAGTATGGGGCGCCACGGGGAAGCCATTCGGACTTATCGCCAGGCAATTGCTGCCAATCCTTCCTCCTGGGAGGCGCATCACGAATTCGGGCTGTATTACTGGCGACATGGGCATAAGGAGCTGGGCGTGCGCTATCTGCAAAGGGCAGCGGAATTGGGCAGCCCGCCCGTGCCAAGGCGGCAACTGGGCCATGCCTATCGGGAGCTGGGCGAGCAGCAAAAAGCCCAGCGCGTCTGGGAGGACATATTGAAGATGGATCCCCAGGATCCCATTGCACGGCGGGAATTGGAACGGCTGGCCACGAAAAATATATTGCAGTAATGTATATTTTCCAAAAATAAAAATCTGCACTCTTAAGAGATTCTTTTTGGAGTTCATTATTAAATTTCTGTAAAATTTGTTCAAGATTAAGCGCTCAAACTTATACATTGTGAAACCCGCTAATTTTTTCTCTTGACTCCTGTCTCAGTTCGTTTTAAGCTATCCGCACCCCCAGGCGAATGGCAGA
Source organism: uncultured Armatimonadia bacterium (assembly GCA_964622325.1). Lineage (GTDB taxonomy): Bacteria > Armatimonadota > Zipacnadia > Zipacnadales > UBA11051 > JAJFUB01. Next base: position 15,965 of record CAZUOJ010000069.1, on the reverse strand, counting down.
ACGACCGGAAAAGGAGTGAACAGAATGGAACTTCCCGCTGCTCTGGCTGGCCGCGAAATCATCAAGCGGGATGGCAGCCGCGCTCCTTTTGACGCTTCCCGAATAAAGGCGGCCATAGCCAAGGCGGGGCGGGCGACTGGGGAATTTGATGAAGCCGTCGCCGACCGGCTTACGCAGCAAGTGCTCAAAGTCATTGTGCATCGCGTCTGGACGAGCGAGCCCACCGTCGAGGACATTCAGGATATTGTGGAGCAAGTGTTGATTGAGGCGGATTATTTTGCGACGGCGCGCGCCTATATTGTGTATCGGGAGCAGCGGCGGCGGTTGCGGGAAGAGCGCGGGGCGCTTGTGGATGCGGTGGCGGCGGTGAAGGAATATCTGGAGCAGGCGGACTGGCGCGTGCATGCGAATGCCAATCAGGGCTATTCCCTGGGGGGCTTAATCCTGAATGTGGCGGGGAAAGTGACGGCCAATTACTGGTTGTCGGAAGTGTATCCGCGGGAGATTGGGGAGGCGCATCGGGCGGGGGATTTTCATATTCACGATCTGGATATGCTGGCGGGCTATTGTGCCGGCTGGTCGCTGCGCCAGCTTTTGCTGGAGGGCTTCAACGGCGTGCCGGGCAAAGTGGAGGCGGGGCCTCCCAAGCATCTGTCCAGCGCCGTGGGGCAGATGGTCAATTTCCTGGGGACGCTGCAAAACGAATGGGCGGGGGCGCAGGCTTTCAGCTCCTTTGATACTTATCTTGCGCCTTTTGTGCGTAAGGATAATCTGCGATATGATCAGATTGTGCAGAATATCCAGGAATTTATTTACAACTTGAATGTGCCTTCGCGCTGGGGCACGCAAACACCCTTTACGAACATTACGCTGGACTGGACCTGTCCTGCCGATTTGCGCGAAGTGCGGCCTGTCATTGCCGGCGAGGAGATGAATTTCACTTACGGCGAATTGGAAGACGAAATGGCCCTGATAAATCGGGCCTTTATTGAAGTGATGAGCGCCGGGGATTGGCGCGGCCGTGTGTTTACTTTCCCGATTCCCACCTACAACATCACGCGGGATTTTGACTGGGAGCATCCCAATGTCACGCCCCTTTTTGCGATGACAGCGCGCTATGGCACGCCGTATTTCCAGAATTTCATCAATTCCGATTTGACGCCCCATATGGTCCGTTCCATGTGCTGCCGGCTGCAACTGGATTTGCGGGAGCTGTTGAAGCGCGGCAACGGCCTTTTTGGCTCGGCGGAACAGACGGGCTCCATCGGCGTCGTCACTATCAATTGCGCGCGGCTGGGCTATTTGGCCCGCGGCGACATCCAGGCTTTTTATCAGCGACTGGATTATCTGCTGGAACTGGCCCGGGATAGCCTGGAAATCAAGCGGAAAACCGTGGAGCGCTGTATTGCCAATCAGCTTTTGCCCTACACGGCGCGCTATCTGGGCACTTTGCGCAATCATTTCTCCACTATCGGCATCAACGGCGTCAATGAATGCATTTTGAATTTTACGAGCGGCGAGGATGACATTACGACGGAGAGCGGCCGGGCGTTTGCCCGCACGCTGCTTTTGCATATTCGGGAGCGCATTGTGCAATTCCAGCAGGAAACCGGGCATTTGTATAATCTGGAAGCCACGCCGGCGGAGGGCGCCACCTATCGCTTTGCGCGGGAAGATAAAAAGCGCTTTCCGGATATTATCCAGGCGGGCCCGCCCGAGGCGCCCTATTATACGAATTCCACGCAATTGCCGGTGGGCTACACGGATGATCCCTTCAAGGCGCTGGCTCATCAGGAGGAGCTGCAATGCCTGTACACCGGCGGCACCGTCTTTCATTTGTATATGGCCGAGCAAATCAGCAGCCCGACGGCGTGCAAGAATCTGGTGCGGCGCTGTCTGGAGAATTTCCGTATTCCTTATCTGACCGTGACGCCCACCTTTTCCATCTGTCCGCGCCACGGCTATCTGTCCGGGGCGCATGAATTCTGTCCACGCTGTGATGAGGAATTAATTGCCCGTAAGCTCGCCGCGAAAACAGGCACGCAATGAGGCATATTTCCAAGGGGGCTTTGCCCCTATGTCCTCACCCTAACTTCACACAAGACGACGCACTCTGCATCGCACAAACAACTTCTAAGGAGGACATGACGATGAGCTGTGAAAAAGAGCCTATTGTGCTGGAGGAAAAGGAACGCACGCGCTGCGAAATCTGGAGCCGCGTGATGGGCTATTATCGGCCTGTGTCAGCCTGGAATGCGGGCAAACAGAGCGAATTTGCGGATCGGCGCGCTTTTCGCGAGCCGCCGGCCGCGAAAATGGAATCCTCCGGACAGATGAAGCTTGGGCTCTGAGGCGGCCGCGTATGCCTGCCAGCGCCGCGGATCAGCTGCGCGTGGGCGGCCTCGTGCCGCTCACTACTGTGGAATGGGCAGATAAACTGACCGCTGTGATTTTCGCCCAGGGCTGTCCCTGGCGCTGTCGTTTTTGCCACAATACCTCCCTTATGCCCCGGGAGGGCAAACTAATTCCCTGGACGGAGATTTTTCGCTTTTTGCAGGAACGTGTGGGGCTGTTAGATGGCGTTGTGTTCAGCGGCGGGGAGCCGACTGCGCAGGCGGCATTGCCCGACGCCATCCGCGCTGTGAAGGATTTAGGCTTTCCCGTCGCCCTGCATACGAATGGACACAATCCCCAGATGCTGGGCGAGCTTTTGCAAGCCCGCCTGCTGGATTATGTGGCGATGGATGTCAAGGGGCCCTTTCGGCGCTATCACGAAATTACGGGCATACGCGGCAGCGGGAAAAAAGCGCAAAAAAGCATTGGCCTCATCCTGCAATCGGGCGTGGCGTATGAATTTCGCACGACATATCATTCCGATTTGCTGAGCGAAGAGGAAGTGCTGGCCGTGGCCGAGGATCTGGCGTGGCGCGGCGCCCAAAGCTATTTTATTCAAAAATTTCGGCCCGAAGGCACAGGGGACATGCCGCTCGCGCTTTTGCCGAGTCGGGAGCTTTCGCCCGCTTTACTCGCAAAATTGCAGCAGATGTTTCCCCGCTTTGGCATAAGAAGCTAACGAACGGGAAGCCGTTGCCCCGCCAAAAGCAAATTAAGCGCCTCACACAGCGCCCAAGCCGCAGCTTCCCATCCGGGAAAGCCTCCGCTTTCTAGCAAGACATTTGGAAATCAAATTGGATCGTTTAAATTGAGCGTTTCTCGCCCTCTTTATCGTCTTCCGCATCCGTCAGGAGATAAATTTCCAGTCCGCCCAGAGGCTGTGTAATAGTGGCGTCTTCCCATAAGGGATGAGGCATAAAGCTGTGAGGGGAGAGCTCTTGGGCGAGGACAAACAAGCCGCCATGCCATTCGGAGCTACGGGCGCGCTCCAGAGCAACGCCCAATTCGTACAGCGCAACGCCATCAATTGTCGCGCATGTGTAGACGATATTTTGCTGATTAAGGAGTCCGTCCAATTCCTGCAGGATTTCGTTCGTGGCGCGCATAAAACGATTCGGCTCCGCTTCCACATGCACGGAACGATCTTCGCGCAACAACGCAATGATCTCCTGATGGAAGGCAGGGGCCTTTTCAGCGGGGCCAATAATAACTTTCGGCTCCCAATATTGTGGCCCAAGCTGATTTTCCAGCCGAATCAGCCGCAAAAGATAGGCCGGCTCGCTCAGCCGAATGTTGGCGAGAACAAATTCATCAAACGACATTTCTTGCTGCAGACAGGCGAGCAAATTAGGCTCGCTGGCGCAAAAGAAATTCGCGCATTTGACAGGCTTCCAGATTTCCGCCAGACAGGCTTCATGATGAAAGATGCAACGGGGCGGAGACATCTTACGCCCGCGAAAACGAAAGCTCCCGCGGCCCTGAGATAATCTTGCTAAAGCGGCCTCGCCGCCGGGGAATTGCCGAAAGCTGCGCAACAAATTGGAGCGAATAGCCGTGTACAGCAGCAAACGGCTCATTCCCTCGGCCGTGAGCGGAAAATCCTGTCCCATATATTCCACAAAACTGCGCAAATCCGCCAGCCGCCGCTGTAGCTCCGTCAGACGTTCCTGCTGAGGCGAATCCTTGTGGGCTTGCGTCAATAAATCAGCAACTTTTTCCGCGATTTGCAGTTCATAGGCGATTTCTTCCTGGCGCTGGCGCAAGCCCGCCCGCAAACGCGCGCCCAGGCTGGGATCCATCAACAAGCCTTTGTGCAAACGCCGCAAGCCATGGCTGCCCATCATTGTGCCTTGATGGCAGCAATTCTGCATGCAGGCGCCACATACTTGTCGCGTAATGCGCTGCAATTTTTCCTGTGCCTGTTGAATCTTTTCGCGCAAATTGCCCATCAATTCTGCTAGATGACAGCTCCCTTTTGTAAGATTGGCTTTTTATAAAAGACAAGGCAAAATGCCGCTAAAAAAAGGCAGATTTGGCATGAATTGAGGCAATCAACAATCTCCGCCTCAAGCGATTTGATAATGCTCCACGACAACTTCTTGGACTGTGCCGCCTAATCCTGGCGATGTCGGCAATTGCAAGAAGCCCCGGACAAATTGCAGGGGCGGCGAAATCAATTCTTCCAGCGGCGGCACAAAAGGCCGCACATGCAGGGGCCCGATATGCCAATAAGCCGCCGCCAGATGAGCGGCTGCGAGCAGCGCCAGGGGCGAAGCCGCACAATGAAAAGACAGGCGCACGCCAAAACGACTAGTCTCGTCCGCCAAGCAGCGCCCGGCCGATAGTCCGCCACATAAACGCAAATCCGCCCTCGCCACATCCAGCGCTCCCGCTTGCAAGGCTTTCAGATAATCCTGAGGAGAAGACAATGTTCTGCCGCCGGCTATTCCCGTATCCAGCGTTTCCCGCAAAAGCGCATATTCAGGCCAAAATCCCGCCGGGAGGGGATTTTCCAGCCAAAAGCCCTCCGCTTGCACAACAGCAGAGCCAATTTCTCGGGCCTCTTC
>CAZUOJ010000069.1:0-10904 GCA_964622325.1 uncultured Armatimonadia bacterium | reverse complement strand
CCAGCCAAAAGCCCTCCGCTTGCACAACAGCAGAGCCAATTTCTCGGGCCTCTTCTACGCTTTCATACAGGCCACTGGCATCTATCATTAAACAGGCTTCTTCGCCCAAAAGGCGGCGGATTTGACGAATAACGGCGATATCTCTGTCAAGCTCTCCCGACAAACGCAGCTCCACAGCGCTGAATTGCTGGCGCAATTTCAGAGCTGTACGCTCCAGATTTTCCTGGCCCGCCCACAGGCCTCCGGCATAACAATCAATTTGCCCAGATCGCCGCCCGCCCAAGAGACGATAGCACGGCACGCCGAGCTTTCGGCCCGCCAAATCCCACGCAGCCATGTCAATCGCGGCCAGCACGGCTCTGTAAACTTCCTGCGGCTGAGGCTTATGGATCTGGAAATGTTCATTCAGCCGCTGCCAGAGCAGATTAAAATCTAAGAAATTCGCATAAGCCACAGCTTCCGCGAAGAAATCCACAGCCGCCGGAAAGGCGACAGGATCGGAGATAAGCGCTTCGCCATAGGCTATTTCGTCTTCCGTAATAACACGGACAAGATAAAGCGTTTCCGTAGCGGAAATTTCTTCCAGATCCAACGGAACATCCAGCACAACAGGCTCTAGCTCAATCATACGCGTTGCCTTTGTCTCGCTCGAATTTTACACACATAGTACGCGTAAAAATATGGCCACGTCAATCTTTCTTGTACAGGACATGTGGGAAAAAGTTTGATGGATGGCTATATGTTTTGTCTTGCTAATTAGCTTAAAGGTTCCGCTTATGAGTCTGACGAATTTACTTTATATCCCACATTAGCTAGAAACGGAGAGATTTTGCAATGGATTTTAGCATTTCGGCTTCTCAAATTGCGGGGCACATCGCTGAATTGTGCCGTATGGGCCCGCGTGTGGCCGGAACGCCAGCGGAAGCAGCGGGAGCAGCGTATATTGCGCAGCAATTCCGCGAGATGGGCCTGAAGACAGAAATTCAGGAATTTCCGTGTCTGACATGGACATGTCAACATGCCTCCTTGAAAGCACACATACAGGGGCGCTGGCGCAGCATTCCCATCCAGCCAAACACGCAATCTCCTTCTACGGAGGGCGAAATTGAGGCCGAGCTGATCTATCTGGAAGGCGCCCAGCCCGAAGATTTGCAGGGGCGAAATTTAAAGGGGAAAATTGGGCTGCTTTTCGGCTCAGCTTACGCTACATTTGCGCGTCTTGTGCGCCTGTGTAATAGTGGGCTGGCTGCCTTGCTCTATGTGGATGATCGATTCCCCTTTGATTGGCGCGTTGCCAGCGGGCTGATTGCCGGCTGGATTGATTATTTGACAATTCCGACAGCCACAATCCCCTATATGCATGCCTGGGAGCTTGTGCGCCAGGGCGCCGATCGCCTCCGGCTGCATCTGGATATGCGTACTTTTGCCGCTCGCTCGCAAAATGTCGTTGCCTCCTGGCCCGGCCGTCGGCCTTTAGCGCCGCTCGTTATAGGGGCGCATCACGACTCTGTTGCCTTAGGCGCCGGAGCAGAGGATGATGGCAGCGGCGTGGCAATTGTCCTGGAGCTGGCGCGGACTTTAGCCGCGTTGGAACCCTTAAGGCCTATACGCTTTGTCACATTTGGCTGGGAGGAAAATCTTTCGGAAGGCGCACGGCAATATGTTGTGAATCCTGCAAATGAAGCGCAGAAGACAGCCGTAATGCTCAATTTTGACGCTCTAGGCTCGTGGCTGGGGAAAAATCATGTTTTATGTGTAGGCCCTCGGCAAATGCGTCGTTTTATCTCCGCCCTCTTGCGGCGTCATTTGTTCGCCGCGGATGTTTCTGTTTATGTTTCGCCGTTTTCAGATCAATTTCCCTTCAATCTTATCGACGTTCCCAGCATTTGGCTCTATCGCAGCAATTTTCCTGGCAGCCGCTTCTTTCATCATTCCGAATTAGATCAAATAGATGTGCTGGATATGTCTCTTTTGGCACGTACTGCAAATGTAGCTGCAGATATCGTCTGGGAACTTGCGCATCAGGCTGAGCTGCCTTTTCCCCGCGCCATTCCTGCGGCGCAACAGAAGCAGCTGGCGAAATGGCGGGCGGAAATGTACGATTGCGTGGGCGATTGGCGTCAGCCTGCTCTTATGCGTCCGGAAGAAAGCAAACGCCGTGCGGATATTCAATAAGACAACACGCGGCCAAGATTAGACACGGCTTTTGATAAAAAGTGATTTTGGGCGTGCAAGAGGAATAAGCTCCGCCTCTCATTAAAGGGAACGAGAGAGCGAGAGGGCTTTATAAGCGGGCTATGAGGGCTGTGCCTGGCGGAAGCAATGGGATTTTTTCCAGCGGAACAATATAAATCCAGACAACATCCTTATCCGGCGCAATCTGGCTAATTGTGCCCCGGAAGGGAGAGATAGATTGATTGCGCGGGACGCTAATTTGGGCCCGCTGGCCAACGGCTAGCTTTTGGGCCAGCTGCGGGCTGGCGCGAAAAATAAAGCGCGCCCCGCCTGTTTCCTGTATGCGTCCTAATAATTGCCCCTCCGAGACATTCTGCCCGGGACGTACATAAAGCTCTGCTAATGTGCCCGCGACAGGCGCCTTAATTGTCAGCGCCACGCGCTGTTTTTCCAGACGCGCAAGAGCTTCTTCGGCCTCTTTTAAGCGCTTCAGCCCTTCCGCCATCATTCTGGCTTCCGGGCTTTTTTGCAGACGATTCCAGCGTGCTTCCATTTCGGCCGCGAATTTTTCGCCGCTGGCAATGCGGCGGCGCAGCAGCTCTAAACGCAGGATGTCGGCACGAATGCGGGCGCGTTCCTGCCGTGCCAGAACAAGGCGCGTCTGCGCTTCTTCCTGGCGCTGCAAAGCGCGCTGATATTTCTGTTGCAATGTCTCAAAGTCTGCAGGCACATGTCCTGTTTTTGCAATCTCGCGCTGCGCCTTCTCAAAGGCGACACGGAGAGGCTCAAACGCCGCCCGCGCCGCTTGTGCTTCTTTTTCCGCCTGCGCGTATGTCTGCTGTATTGTTTCCACTTCCGGATGTTCTTGTTGGAATTGGCGCAATTCCTGTTTAGCTTGCTGCAGACGGCGTTTAGCCTCCAGGGCGGCGGCTTGCGCAGATTGTATCTCTTGCCGCAGGCGCGGATCGCTGGCTTTGTCCTGCAGCTTCTTTAAGCGCGCCACTTCTGTCTGAGCTGAAATTAAGCGCTGCCGCAACGAGGGATCATCTAAAACAAAAAGGAGCTGGCTTTCGGCTACAGGCTGGCCTTCCGCGGCGAACAAAGCGACTATCTGCCCTTTGGCAGGGGCTAAAATGTCGTGAATGCGGGCTGCCTGCACAGAGCCCTGCAGCACAATGTTTAAGGCTTTTGCCGTATCTTTCGTCATACGGGGCAAAGGATATTGTGAAGACGCTGCGCTGGGAGGCTGAGGCGACAGCCTGTATATAAAAAGAGCCACAGCAAGGCCGCCGATAACAAAAACAGCGCCGCCAAGCAAAAGATATTTTTGTCCCGGCCTCACAGGGCATCGCCCCCGGCGGATGGAGGCTTGGGAGCCTCCAGACGATCGGGCGATAAGGCTAGCGCCCCCTGGCCTGATTCCGCCAGCGCACAAAGCGCGGCTAATTCGGCCGGGAAATGAGGAATTTGGGCTAATTCTTTTACAGGCGCCCAGAGGACAACGCGCCCTTCAGGAGAGGAGCTCTGCATTGCCTCTTGCAAAGCTGCGGCAAAATACAATTCTAAAGTGGGCCCGCGCCCTGAAGAAAATTGCCGCCAGCCCAGCAGCTTTCCCGCCTGAATACGAAGCCCTGTCTCTTCATGTGTTTCGCGCTCGACAGCGGCTGTGACTGATTCATTCTGTGTGCCTTCCTCTACGCCGCCTCCTGGCGGCACAAAATAGCCGGAGGGGCCCTTTTTCGTACTGACAAGCAGCACGCGTCCTTCATGCACAATCACAGCCGCGACGCGAATACGCATATAGGCTTTTCGCTCCTTGCAACAATTGGACAGCCCTGTTTCTACGGGCAGCGCATGTAATATAAAACATCCGACACAAAAATGTCCCAAAGACTTTTGGCGTGCGCCGCAAACATTGTCTGAGCCTATCTGGCGCGTAGGGGAGCCGCCCTGTTAAAATGTCAGCTTTTGCCGATGCACATAAATGCTTTGCAGCAGCCCCACTGCCGCCATCATTGTCAGCATATTGCTGCCCCCATAGCTGACAAAAGGCAGGGGCATGCCCTTGACAGGCATAATGCCAATTGTCATTCCTACATTGACAAGCACATGCACAAGCCACATCGCGACAATGCCGCTCGCGATCAGCCGACCTGTTGTATCTTTGGCGGCGGCAGCAATGCTCAGCCCCCGATAAAACAGCAGGCCAAACAGCCCTAATGTCAGCACAGAGCCGACAAAGCCTAATTCTTCGGCAATGACTGTAAAAATGAAATCTGTTTCTTGATCGGGCACAAATTGGCCGCGGCTTTGCATTCCTTTAAATAGCCCCTGGCCCCACAGATGGCCAGAGCCGACGGCAATCAGGGCTTGGCGGATGTGATAGCCGCGGCCGTGAGGATCGGCTTCAGGATTCAAGAAAGCCGTCAGGCGGCCTTTTTGATGGGGCCGAATGAGATTTAATCCCCAGGCCGCGGAAAAGAGCATGATAAAGGCGAAGGCAATCGCCCCCAGATGACTGAGACGGGCGCCGCCAACAAACAGCATGGCCAGCCAGACTAAAAACAACAGTACAGGCGTGCCCAAATCCGGCTGGGCAAGCACAAGGAGCGTGGGCAAGCCCATATATACAAGCGATGTCACAACAAGCCCCAAATCCTCTATCTGCTCTTCGCGGCTGGCTAAAAAGCCTCCGAGAAACAAGATGAGCGCAATTTTTAGCAGCTCCGAGGGCTGGATATTGAAGGGGCCTAAAGGAATCCAGCGCTCCGCGCCCTTGACGACATGCCCTGTGACAAGCACAATAATCAATAAAAAGCTGCAAAAGCCTAAAAAAGGCAACGCCAGGCTCACAAGGCGATTATATTCGACAATTGTGAGGGAAGCGCACACGACAACGCCCAGGGCAATCCACACAAGCTGAAGCAACAGCTTGCGGGGGCCCTGCTCCACGCGTGTGGCGCTATAAATCATCACACAGCCGATGGCCAGCAGCAAGGCAACGGCTATTAATAATGTCCAGTCCAGACGCTGCCCCAGCTTCCGCGGCAAAACGCATACATCCCTTCATTTTGTGTTCGCTTGACATTATAGCATATTTGCGGAGAAAGACAGAGACAAAGCGATCTGGAAAGCCCTCCCTTTGGATGGCGTGTCACTTCCCGGGAAAAATTTTTCCCCGCACAACAAAATTTTTACAAAAAAACTTCTTAAAAAATAAACTTTTACAGCGAGTATTTTGTTTTTCATTTAGAATAAGCCATCGTTTGGCTTCGTGCATGTTTTCTTTTTTATGGATTATTTTGTCGTATTTTTGTGAAAAACAATTATGATATTCTCAAAAAGGAGGAAGAAAGATGACGGGCAAATTTGAAGTGACATGTCGGAATGTGGGCAAGACGCGTTTTTGTGGGGAGGCGCGGGGGCATACGAGCTATTGTGATGTTGTTCCGGAAATGGGCGGCGAAGATTCAGCGATGTTGCCTCCGGAGAGTCTGCTGGCTTCGTTAGGAAATTGTCTGGGAATGGTTATCGCCCTGACATGCATGAACAAAGGCATTCCATATGAGGGGATGGAAGTGAAAGTCACAGCTGAGCTTGTGGACGAGGGGAAGCGTTTGGACAATTTCCGGGCGGAAGTGCGCATGCCGCAGCCCCTCGACGAACGGCAGCGCAAAATTGTGGAAAGCGCCTTTGATTTGTGTAAAGTCGGCAAGACGCTGGAGCATGGGGCGAAAGTAGAGGAAGTGCTCTTGTAAAAGCCAGGCAGAGCTATGGGAGAAAAAAGAGAAGGCGCTACAAAGCGCTACAAGGCGCTCTAAAGAAAGAGAAGCTTCCCAGAGATAGCCTAGATCAAAGGCGTGGCGCTTCACAGCGTTCCGCAAAAATTGATTGCGGCCAATTGGGCCGTTGAGGCTTTTGTCCGCCGAAATGTAATGAAACGAAAGGAATCCCAAAGATGAAAAAGCTCCTTTGGGCCAGCGCTATTGTCGGCGTGTTGGGGCTTGCGCTTGTACACAGCGGTTGCTCGCCGCGTTCGGGGCCCTCGCTGCCTGCCCCGCCGCCTGTGGCAAAGCAGCCTGCTGATATGCCAGCCCCGCCATCTGAGCCAGCCATGCAGGAGGCTGCCAAAGCTGCGAAAACAGTGCCGCCCGGGCCGGGCGGTTCGGCGACTGAAGAAAAGAAAAGTGGGCAGGAAGCACAGCAAGAAGCAAAAGGAGCAGATTCAGCCAAAGAGGAAAAGCGCCCGTCCCAAATCGCCTGGCAGAAATCATTAGATGAAGCCTTGAAAAGCGCGAAAGCGCAAAAAAAGCCTGTGCTTGTGGATTTTTTCGCCACATGGTGCGGGCCCTGTCGGGCAATGGAGGAAGAAGTCTGGCCTAATCCGCAAGTCGTGGCTTCCGCCTCCTCTTATGTGCCTGTGAAACTGGATATCGATCAGCACAGGGCCGAGGCGGAAAAATATAATATCGAGGCTGTGCCCACGATTGTCATTTTAGACAGCCAGGGGAAAGAAAAAGAACGCGCTGTGGGCTTTCAAGAGGCAGAGGCGCTCGTCGCTTTATTGAAAAAGCATGCGGCCTCGCCTTAGATTTTCCTTATAGCTGAGCCTGCTGAAACAAAATAAAAGCTTTCTGGCTTGAGCCCTTCTGGGCAACAGCCTTGAGACAGCAAGGAGGGCATATGATGGCCCTCTTTGTGTTTGCGTTTGTTTTCAGGATGAGAGAGCATTCAGGCCCGCAGAATGCAAGCTGGCGCCTATTGGAGCTTGTGGCTGTCCAGGAGGCGCAGCTTTTCCGAAAAGAAAAAAATCATAGGGGCAAGCGCCACATCGCTTGCCCCGTTTTTACATAAGCCTTATGTCGGCCTCATTTCACGCCTGTATTCTGTGTATTGCTTTTTGAAATTAGCGTCTATTTCGGAAGCTCCTTTAAAAGCTCATTCGTCCAGCTCAGTGGGCGAGACTTGCAGAGGCGGCAGGGGCTGCGGCCGCACTAGCGCGCCGCCCTGCTCGTAGCTTTCCATCGCCGCAAATGTGATTTCCAGCACAGCCAGGGCATCGCGGCCGCTGGCGCGCAATTGATAACGCGGCACTTTGTTGCTGACATCTTCCAAGAAGGCATGAATACGATTTTTAAATGTCAGATTAAAATCGTGCGTGCCGAAATCATAGATTTCGGGGCCGCCGGGCTCCCCAGGCGCAATATAAGCCGGCTTGTCTGGCCCTCTTCCGTCTGGCGCCGGCCAATATGTGAGCCGCTCCACACAATTTTCAATGCAAAAAGTGCCTTTTGTGCCGGCGACTTCACAGCTCCACCAGCCGCCTAAGCCGTATGTCGCATCGCCGCGCTGGCTCAAAAGATAGCCCACAGCATCGTTGGCAAAACGCAAATGAATGCTGCACGTAGAGAGCATCACATCGCCCACGCGGCGACGAAAGCCCGGCCGATTCATAAAAGCCTGGACATGTGTGACTTCGCCACAAAAATAGCGCATCACGCTGAGCGGATGCGACATAAAGGCCTTCATATGAAAATAGGGGAAATCACGGATTTTGAAGGAGCCCGGAGGGCCATAATTATCCGGCTCGCCGCCCTGAAAGCCCATCTTGCATAAACAATACACCAGCTCGCCTATTTTGCCTTCGTTTTGTAGCTCTTTGGCTTTTTGTGCCGGCTGCGTAAAATAATGATTTAAATTGCAGCCCAGATACACGCCCACCGCGTCCGCCAGCGCCACCATCTCTCGGGCTTCATCAATATCGCTGGACAGCGGCTTTTCCACCAGCACATGCTTGCCCTTTTCCATCGCTATCATCGCCGGCTCATAATGCCAGCTGCCGTTTTCCAGGCCTCCTGTGCACACATCCACGATGTCCAGCTCTTCGTTGTCCAGCATCTCCTCGACATCATAATACGCCTTGACGCCAAATTGTTCGGCCGCTTTATCCGCCCGCGCTTTGACGGCATCACAGACAGCCACAAGCTCCGCCAATTCATCGCTGACATAATGCGGCGCATGCGAATAGCCGATATTGTTCATCCCTACAATGCCCACTCTGAGCGCCATTTTTTTCATTCCTCCTGAAAATTGACTCGCATTGTGGCCCCGCCGCTAGCGCGTAAAAGGGCCAGCATGCCCGATATGTTATTATTCCCAGCCGATCATTATCTTCCTGCTTTGCCTGTTACGGAAAATATCGGAAGGCAGATTTCAACAGCGAGGGCTGCAATTTTTAACGAAGCAACTTGTAAGCTTCGCCAGGGCAGGCGGCCGAAGAGCTAAATCTGTTGGGCTCGTGCCCAGAATCCCTGTTTCATTTTAGCGCTTAGGCCGCGCTTTCTGGCTATGTTCGGCTTCCCATGTTTGCAAATAATGCAAAAGATAGCTGACGCTTAAAGTGCCCTCCACAGAAATGATTCCGGCCCACAACACGGCTTCATAATAACGGCCATACATTAAGAAATCCCCTGTAACGCGCCAAATGAGCGTGAGCATAATAATGCCGATGGATAATATGCTCAGGCAGGCGCCCGCAGGGGGCTTATCTATGCGCTGTCCTCCGGAAATATCTGTCGGCGGTAAGCCAAAACGGGGCACGAAGGAAGGCTGTGAAGAAGCATTGGCCGTGCGGGATAGCGCCCTGTGCCATTGCCGCATTTGCGAAAACAGCTCTTGTGTGGCGCGGCGCGCGCCGGCCATTGTCCGGGCTTCCCGACTGGCCAAAGAAAATGTGCAGCCCGCCTCGCGAGGCACATGCCAATGCACTAATATCCTTTGTATTCCGGCTTCCGGAGGCGTCAAATCAATATAGTCCAGCATTTCATAGGGCAGCTCCCAGCGATATTCATCGCCCCAATACACAAGCGCTTTGTCCTCAAAAAATAAAAAGCCGACATCCCGATCTGTTTCGCCCTGCCACACACGGAGTTCGGCGCCCGGGGCAAAGCCCACAAAGTGTCCGCCGGCAGGCGCGCCCTCCGCCGCAAGCTTGCGCGCCAGCTGTTCCCGCAAGTGGCTATTGCCGACTAATCCCAAAACATTTTGCGCCATCCAGGGCATGAGGACGCCCAAAAGAAAACAACAAGCCGTCACTAATAAGGGCAACGCGCCCTCCAGAGGCTCGCTGAAAATTTGCAGGACTAATAAGCCCGCCACAAAAGGCGCCGCGCCGGCCATCATTGTGATGATGGCCGCAGACACGCGCAATCGTTGCTTAAAAGAAGCTGTAAAAAATTCCGCCATGGCTAATGGATAATACAGTCTCTTTAGCTTACGCGCCACATATACTGAGAAATAAAGCCCGGCTTGTTAAAACAAATTTTTTCGCCCTGATAGCAAAAAGCCAGAGCCTTTTGTGGCGCCGTTGGCTTTTCCAGCGCAGCCGTTAAAAAACTAATGATTACAAAAAGCCTGTCCTCCCAAAGCCGCGGCTATGCCTCTTTGGCAACATTTGCAGGCATCTATGGCTGATGAGCCGCCTGAAGCATTTCTAATACAGTTTCTGCGATGACATCGCCTGTATCACGGGCAAAGCGGGCGCTTGTGCCCTCATAGGCCCCGCTGTCAAAAGCCTGTGGCGTCGGCACATAGCCGAGATAATCATTTGCCAGCTCGACAACAAATGTATGCGGGAAGGGCGAACGCTGCCGCACGAGCAAGCCATATTCCACAAAATATTCGGCGGGAATGCCGCATAACGCCAGCTCGCCTATGGCCATTGTTTGTATTTCCACAGTTTCGCTGGCGAGGCCCTGGGCGTAACACTCCAGATGTGTACGGGCCCGGATTTTCGGATAAGCGCGCTCCGGAAGGCGTTCATCCGCCAAGATGCGCCGAAATTCGGCCAATTCTTCTTCTGCATATGGCCGGCGTTGCAATTCCAGCTGGCGCGCGGAGGCAAAAAGCTTATTCACGAGGAGCGGCTCAGCTGTGCGCTCTATCTTAAGAATTTCGCCCGCGAGCATCATCCCCATCATTCGCGCATGATCGTAGCCGCCCTGGCGTTTCTGCGCAAAAACATTAATGTGATTGATGTTGCCACAGGGGCCGTTGGCAAAAGGAATGACAAGCGGCTTGCCATATGCGGCTTGCAGCATTTGCCGCAGATAAAAAGGATAATCGGCCGAAAACAAGAAATTGCCGTTGCCAAGCACATCCAGATGACAGGCAAAATGGACAAGGATGGCTAAGGGGGACGCCGCGCGGCTGGCCGTCTCAGCTTCCTGGGCATCGTAAATGAATAGAGCGCCTACAGCGGGATCTTTGGGGCCATCCACATGGCTAATTTCTGGATTGCCGACGCCGGGATTCGTACGCACACTGCCATCCTTCATCACATAACGCCGATTAAAGGAAATGCGATCCTCAAAGCCCCAGCCCACTTTAAGCTGGACAGGGCGCATGTGGCGGCGGGCTTCTGTGACAGCGCCCGCCAGCTTGGCCGCTAGCACGCGAAAATATTCCTCATCCCGCGGCTCGCTCCAGCCAGAATGCAGGATGGGGCCCGCATGTGTGTGCGTTGCCCATAACATTACAGCATCAGTCTGTAAATGCTGGCGCACAAGGCTTGTCAATTCGCCGGGAATGCCGATTAAATCACAGCCCAGAAGCGCCACTTGTTGATTGCCCAGCGCGAATGTAAGCGCCTGGACCGTCAATGGATCATGAAGGCCATTCGCTTGCCGCGCATTAAAATGGCCCGCCAAATACACGCCCAGCGGCGGCGT
>CAZUOJ010000068.1:4389-18852 GCA_964622325.1 uncultured Armatimonadia bacterium | reverse complement strand
CCGAAGCAGCTGTTCCGCCGTGATTTTGGAGGCGCACAAGCAGCCGGCATTCTTTGCCCGCGCGATTGAGGGCGTTTTCAGGATGGATTTTGACGATTTCCACATCGGGCGGCCCTTCGGGCTCTTTCGTGAGAGCGATTGTGCGCATTGTGCCTTTGGCGCCAGCGGGAACGGCTAAGCCCAAAAGCAAACAATTGCCCTGCCCTCCGCCCGCATTCGCAAAATCTAAATTGTAAATATGCGGCTTGCCATCTGCACGCAAGGGCACATTTTGTGCCTGCAGCCCTGATGTTTCTTCAGAAGCCCAAAGAATCTGGGCATGTGTGGCCCCTGTGACAGATAGAATAAGATGGAGATTAAAAAGCTCATCTACAGGCAAATTCAGAGGCGGGCTCCAGAGACGGAAATCTGCTCCTGTAGCCGAAAAAGCTAATCCCCGGGGGCTTTCGACAGCCTCCCCCATGCCAGAATGCGTCCAGCCTTGCCGCCCCCGAGCAAAATCCCAGCGTGATGCCTGAATCGTCTGTGGCGTTCCCGTATCCACAATCCGAATCCAATCGAGAGCAAAGCTTTTTGAGCCTAAGCGCACAGGCGGGAAATCCAGCCGAATGAGAATAATTTTTTTCTCGCCTTGCCAGAAGGGCTGCACACGATAGACATGCCATTCATTATCGCCCTTGATTGTAAAAGGCGTCCTTTTGTGGGGAGAAAATCCTCCGTATTGTGTCTCTGTTGTGTTTGTCCAATAAATCTCGCCAGTACCGTCATCATCTGTTTTAAGGCGTAATTCAATGATTTGCCAGGGGGAGGCAGGGATTTCAAATTGGGGGCTGATGACGAAAGGATCCCAATCCACAATAATTCCCTGCAAGGCTCCGTCGGCAATTTTGAGATTTTGGATGTGATTGGCGCTTGTCCAGCCCAGGAAATCAGCAGGCTTGTCAAAATCCCATTCTTTAATAATTTGCGGCGCTCCCCAGACGCCTGCGACTCCTGCTATAATTCCAACGAATATAAACTCAAAAAGGACAAATATTCTCATTTTTTCTCCTGTGTTAATCAGATATTTGCTCATTTTCTGAAATTCTTCCACAAAATATTTTGTGTGCCTGCAGGGAAAAACTCCTATCTACAGAATTTTTTCGATAAAAACATGCTGTTTCAGCAAAAAGTGAGAGGCGAAGCGA
Organism: uncultured Armatimonadia bacterium; assembly: GCA_964622325.1. Taxonomy (GTDB): domain Bacteria; phylum Armatimonadota; class Zipacnadia; order Zipacnadales; family UBA11051; genus JAJFUB01. Next base: position 17,665 of record CAZUOJ010000068.1, on the reverse strand, counting down.
TGGATCTGGAAGCCATTTCCCGTCATGCAACGAATTTGCAAAATGTTTTTGAGGGGCTATTGGAAGCCGATATGCAGCGGGCGCTGGAGCGCCTCACACAGGATGAGCAATGGGAGCTGATGGCGATCTGGGCCATTACAGCCGCGGAAGTGCCGGCGCGGCGGATGATCACACGCCTGTTGGAACGGGAGCGATTCCGCGAATTAGTGTTGCCCGCCTGTTTGCGCAGACAAGTGCGGCGCCAGGAAGTAATTATCCATGATCCCACGCGCACGCGGCGCATCTTTCGCGATATTGACGCAGAAGAAAATGAGGCCGGCGTGCCCGAACATATCATCCAGGAAGCCCAGGAAATTGCGGAGGCGGCTGATGCCAGCCGAATGGCAGCTTTAATGCGCGAGGCGCGTGTGGATCATGATCCTTTGCGGGAATTAATTGTACAGGGAATTGCCGAGAAGCTGAACACAGCCCCTGAAGCCGCGGAAGCATTGCTTGTGATTGCGAAAGCCAGTCCTTTTGAAGATACAAGACGGTTGGCGGCAATGAAACTAGCCAACAATGAGCTTGTCTCCCGGCGCCTGGCACGCGAAGGCCGCTGGGCTGATTTAATAGTTGTGGCTAGGAATGCAGAGCTGGAGTCTGTGCGGACGAAGATTGCCCGGGCGCTGGGGCCTGTTTTGGGCAACATACGGGCCCAAAAGGATTGGGAAAGCTTACGCTGGGTCGGCGCCCATCATCCGGATCCCAAAGCTCGGGAGGCTATCGCACAAGTGCTTGCAGAGGAAGCTCAGGAGCAAGCGCCTGGAGAAGCGAACTCCAATTCCTCTTCATCGTAAGAAGCCACAATCGTCTTCCGCGTGTTCGCTGGGGCAGAGCATTGAAAGCTTCAAAGAAAGCTCCAAAATTGTCCTAAGAGTTTCAGAAAGGGGAAGCTAAAATGGCCTTGCGTGTGGGAGCCTATCGCAGTCCGATTACGCCGCAACTGGGCTGTCATATTGCCGGCTATTTTCAAGATCGTCTGGCCCAAGACATCGCTGATGATTTATATGCGAAAACTGTTGTGTTTGAAAATGAAGAGACAGCTTTAGCTTTTTGCGTGCTGGATCTTATTGTGGCTAGTAAAGAGGATTTGCAGATTGCCAAAAGCCGCGCCCAGCAGCTCACAGGCATCCCTCAAGAAAATATCTTTATCTCCTGTACACATACACATTTTGGCCCCTCGCCGTTGGGGCATTTCAATGTGCCCCGTGAAGCAGGCTATATGGAATGGGCGATGATTCGCGTGGGCGATAGCGTCAAGCTGGCGCAAAATCGCCTGCGGCTGGCCGAAATAGCTTCGGCGTCCGGACAATGTCCTGAAGAGACGCACAATCGGCGCTGGCATATGAAAGATGGCACTGTGCGTATGAATCCGGGCTATCAAAATCCGGATATGCTTCGGCCAGCGGGGCCCACGGATCCAGAAGTGGGCGTGCTTGTCGCCCGGGACGCGGAAGATAAATCCCCTCTGGCTGTTATCGCCAATTATGCCCTGCATTATGTGGGCGGGCCGTATGCCGAATCCATCAGCGCCGATTATTTTGGCTATTTTGAGCGCGCGCTATGTCGGATGGCAGGCGCAAATTTTGTCGCCATTATGGCCAATGGCTGCTGCGGCGACATCAATAATTGCGATTTTACACAGCCGCCGCCAGAATATCCTTATCCTTTTTATCAAGCAGAGCGTGTGGGCAATCGTGTGGCGGCTGCCGCTTATTATGCCTGGCTGGGCATTCGTTCATACGAGGCAGCGCCTAAATTGAGCGTTGTGACGGAGGAAGTTCTGTTCACACGGCGAGAGCCCTCTGCAGAAGAATTAGCCGCCGCGCAGGCTTTGCGCGCCAGCAAACACGATCCGACGGATGCGGAATGGATTTATGCCGGCGAGATGCTGGCTGTTCATCAAGAGCCGCTTCAGCGCCTCACGCCGATTATGGCAATGCGTATCGGCGATGTGGGGCTAGTGGGGCTGCCCGGCGAAATTTTCGTGGAATATGGCCTGCAAATCAAACAGCGCTCGCCTTTTACGCGCACATTTACAATTGAATTAGCCAATGATTATGTGGGCTATTGCCCTACGGACAGAGCTCTGGAGGAGGGCAGCTACGAGACGCGTTTGGCGCGCACAGCCAAAGCTGCGCCGGGCACTGAAAGGCTCTTTGTGGATACAGCAGTGCGCTTGCTGGAGAAATTAGCGTAAGCTATTTCAGATGCGGCCATTTTCCCCAATGTCACGAAGCTATGCAAGCCGCAGCCAATTCGCTACATCCTGAATTAGCTACTCCCTGGCAGCGTTTAGGAGCGAATGCTACAGACATCCTTCTTCTCACAGCGCTTCATGTGGCTGTCCGCGGAGCTGCCATTCTTTTTTTGCCTAATCCATCATCATTTTTTGATCATCTTGTCTGGGCAAGCCCGCTGAGCGTATGGCTGAGCATATGGCTGTGCTGGACATTATGGGGCGCCACGCCAGGGAAAATGTTTTGGCGCTTGAAAATTGTGGATGCGCAAGGAAAACAGCTTAGCCTGCAACGGGCTGCCGTTCGCTGTTTGGGCTATATTGTCGCCTCCTGGCCTTTGAAGCTGGGCTTCGCGCCCATTTTATGGGATCCTTTGCGGCAAGGCTGGCATGATCGGCTGGCGGGAACGCTTGTTGTACGCGTTCCTGTGCCTGAAGACTGGCAGCCTCCACAGAGGCCGCCTTGCCAGCCTCTGCTGTTGCCCCAGCCTGCCATTCGTCTCGCCGTAAAACATTCCTGGGCGCCGGCCGTTGCATACACTGTTTTAAGCCTTGTGATGACATGGCCTTTGATCATCCACATATCAGAAGCACGTCCGGGCGCGGCGGGCGATGGCTCTAATTTTATGTGGAATTACTGGCATTTTAAATTTTCTCTGGAACACAATCTTCCCTTGACTTATTCTTATTTTATTTTTTATCCCCAGGGCGTTTCTTTGCTGTATCATACAATGCAATGGCTTTATTGTTTTCTGGCGTGGCCTTTACAAAAATGGCTGGGGCTGACAGCTGCTTACAATGTGCTGTTGTTATTTTCGCTTGCGAGTTCTGCCTGGGCACTGTATTTTTTGGCAACGAGCCTATGCCGAAATCCTCTTTGTGGCTTTGCGACGGGGCTGGCCTTTGGCTTTTCTCCCTATTTTTTGACAGGACATATCGAACATCAAAATTTGCTGGCGGCACAATTTTTGCCCTTAATGGCGTTGTGGATTTATGCCCTCTTGCTTTCCGGGCGTATGCGCTATGTCCTCCTGGGGGGCGTGACATTAGCGCTGCTTGGCCTGTGTGACTTTTATTATCTGCTTTTTGGCCTTTTGATAGCGATTGTAATGGCTATTGGCGTATGCTTCTCACAGGGCATATCGCGTTTGCTGCCCTTGAGGCTGGGGATGCTTATCGCCAGCGTGCTGATGGGCCTGCTTTTGCTGGGGCCGCTTTTAATGCCCATGATTTTCCTGCGGGGCACGGGGCAGGGGATGGATGTTTCTACAGGCGGCGCTCGCGCCGCTTTTTCAGCCGATCTGTTAGCATATGTGACGCCCAATTTAAGCCATTCTTTAATAGGGCGTTCTCTTTGGCCCCAGCCTTTTGAAATTTTGAGCGTGGGGCTTGCTTTGCTGGCTTTGGCCCTTATAGGCATAATCAGGCAGCGCCGGCCGCTCTATCCCTGGCTGCTTTTGTTTGCAATTGCGACAATAATTTCGTTGGGGCCCAATGTGCATATAGCCCGGCGAGATGCTTTTCCGGGGCTTTTGTTGCTTTTATGTGGGGGCCTGCCGGGCAATGGCTTTGACAGGCCCTGGCGGACAGATCATATCCAGACATTATCCCATCAGTTGCTTGCGCGGCCCAGCATGGCCTGGCGTGACCAGAAATGTATTCCTTCGCCCATTCCCTGGCAGCAGATTTTGCGCCTGTGTCCCTGGCTGCGGCCCCTGAAATGTCCCGGGCGCTTTGGCCTAATAGGCATAATGTGTTTAGCAGTCTGTGCTGCAATGGCCCTGTCCGTTCTCTCACACTTTTGGCGCAGGCAGGGCCGCCGCTATCTTCCGTATTTTGTCTCGCTCGGCGTTGCCGGGGCGACACTGGCAGAATACGCCGCTTTTCCGTTGCCGATGTATTATGTCCGTGTTCATCCCTTTTATGAGCAGATAGCCGCTGACGGAAGCCCTTATGCCATTGTGGAAGCGCCGTTTTTGACGGATTATTCTGAATATCAGCTATATCAAACTATTCATCATAAATATCTTTTCAACGGCCATCTGGCACGGCTTGTCGGACGGCCCGATGCCTTCTGGCGTTCGTTTCTGTTATTTCAATTTCTGAGCGTTAAGCCCCCCAGCATTTTAGGCGCATGCCCCTCCTTATGGCTGTCTCAAATCCCCGAAGAGGCATGGAATAATTCTCCTGTCAAAAAACGCTTATGCCAAGAAATAGAGCTGTTATCCCATCTTAATACACGCTATTTGCTTTTGCATCGCGAGCTTGTGCCGTCCCAGGATTATGTTATGGCCTGTAAAATGCTGGGGAATAATTTAGGCTTGAAATTGCTTTATACAGACAATCAGCTCGCCATTTATGTTTTGCCAGACTTTTCTCAGCCTAGCAATATTCGCTGAGCTTTCGGAAATGGCGTTGCCCAATTTCCGGGCAGGGGGACAATTGCAAGATGATGCGCTGGCTGGCTCCAAAAATTAGGAAGCGAAGGCCGAGGCTGTGGCCTTGGGGCCTAGTGCTGTTAATATGGCTTGTTTATATTATAAGTCCCGTTTACAATGTGTTAGATTCTCGTTGGACATTGCAGACGGCGCTGAGCTTGCTGAAGGAGCACAATGTAGATTTAAATGAATATGCCAGCAGTATAGAGCCCGGCGATTATCGTATCCAAATCATTGATGGGCATTATTACAATGTATATCCTCTTGGGCCAGCCTTAATTGCGATGCCCTTTCTGGCGATTTTGCGCCCTATAGCCTATAATCTGGGCGGAATTGATCTGGATAGCCTCCTGGCGAAGCGCTCCATAGGCCGCCTGGAAATATTCATCGCCTCTTTTACAGTAGCTCCAACAGCTGTAATTCTGGCAATTATTGCCTACGAAATGCTGGGAAGCTGGCCCTTAGCCCTTTCAGGAGCTTTGCTTTTTGCGTTCGGAACATCTGCTTGGTCGTCAGCCAGCCGCGGGCTGTGGCAACATGGCCCGGCAATGTTGATGCTGACGACAGCCTTGTGGCTCTTTGTGAGGGCTGGACAATGGCCTCCGGGAGCCTGGCTGGCGGCGTTGCCTCTGGGGCTCTCTTTTGTGATGCGGCCAAATTGCTTGCTGGCCCTCATTGTTTTCAGCCTTTATGTTTGGCAGGAACACAGGGATCAACGGCGGCCCTTTTTTCTCCTGCTGGGAATTTTATTGGGGCTTTTTGTGGGCTTCAATTATGCCGTGTGGGGGGCCTTTTTGCCGTATTATTATTGGGGCCATAAGCTGGAGAATTTAGCTTTCCGCCAGTTCGTAGGGGGCTTTTCAGGCGCGCTTTTCAGCCCAGGCCGTGGGCTATTTATTTATTCTCCTATTTTTTTGTTCAGCATTGCAGGTGCGTGGACCAAAATGCGCCAAAAATGCTGGAGGAGGCTGGACACCGCCATTAGCGTTTTTATTATCCTGTATTTAGCATCTGTCGCCTCCTGGAATAATTGGTGGGGCGGGCATTGTTATGGCCCACGCCTTCTGGCGGAAATACAGCCTTTTTTGATATATTTTCTTTTCCCTATTCTGCCTGTTCTTGTGCCGTCACGGAACAGATCCTCCCAAGCCTGGAGCCTCGTATTTGCTCTGTGTGCGCTTATCAGTATTGCCATGCATGGGCAAGGCGCCTGCAATTGGGCCACTCTTTTCTGGAATGTTTTTCCTATTGATGTAGATGTTCAGCCCCTGCGCCTCTGGGATTGGGCGAAGCCGCCCTTTTTGTGCCCCTGGCTTTCCCCGCCTCACTTTTGGGGCACGCCTGTGCCCCAGCCGCCTTTTTAGGCTTATATGGGCTTTATATGTGTTGTTTTCTGTTGCGCTATCAGCGAAAAGCATATCATTGTCCTCTCTTGAGCCTTTTCCTGATTTGCTCTGGAATTTATTTCGCCCCCAAAAGCAGGAAATAGTCTTGCTGTGCAGAAAAGCCGTAAAAAGTTGGCTCAGCCTGTCATTTAGCGAAACAACAAGGGAGGAAGGCAATGACAATGACGCCGCGCCAACGCGTGGAAACAGTGCTTTCGGGCGGCGCGCCGGATCATGTGCCCTTTACCGTGTATGAATCCAAGCTGCCCCAATGCGCTGTGGAGAGACAATTGCGCAACGAGGGCCTGTGCATTATGAATCGGCATTATGTGGGCTATAAGACGATAACGCCCAATTGCCGCACGGAGACGCATTCTTATACGGATGAAAAGACAGGCAAGCATCTTGTGCGCACAATTGTGCATACGCCCCTGGGAGATTTGACGAGCCTTTCGGAGCCGGCGGGATTTACTTCCTGGCGGCATGAATTGTTTTTCAAGGGCCCGGAGGATTATGAGAAGCTGATTTTTCTGGCCAATGACACGCAATTTGAGCCCGAATATGAGAGCGTACTGAGAGCGCAAAAAATGCTGGGAGAAGATGTGTATTTGCGGGGCTCCATGCCGGGCTATTCGCCCCTGCAGGCGCTGATTTACACCTATATCGGAGTGGAGCAATTTGCCATTGAATGGGCGGAGCGGCGTGATGAGCTGATGCGGCTGTATCAGGCTCTGCACGAACGCAATCGCCGCTGCTACCAAATTGTCGCCGAAAGCCCCCATCAAGTCATACAATACGGGGGAAATGTCAGCCCGGAGATTGTGGGCCTGGAGCGCTTTCAGAATTACATTTTGCCCCATTACAATGAGCTGGCGGAGGAGCTGCATAAACGCGGCAAGCAGCTTTTAGTTCATCTGGACGCGAACTGTCGCCTGTTTGCTCCGGACATCGCCGCTTCCGGGATTGACATCATTGAGGCCTTCACGCCGGCGCCGGATACCGATATGACTGTCGCTGAAGCCCGCGCCGCCTGGCCCGATAAAATCCTGTGGCTTAATTTCCCCTCCTCGCTTCATCTGGCGCCTGCTGACAAAATATATGAGGCAGCGTGCGATTTAATTGCCCAAAATGGCGACGCGCATCGTTTTATTATGGGCATCACTGAGGATGTGCCGGAGGATCGCTGGCAGGAAAGCTTTTTAGCGATTAATCGTGCCTGTCGGGAAAGCGGCCGCGCCTGAGGGGCCTGAAGGCCGGCTTGCGCCCGGCTTCTTCCCCGCTCGCCGAATGGGCGCCCCAGCAAAAATACGAGGAACTTTTTTGCGGAAAGTTTTTTATTAGAATGAGGGCGCCTCATAAATGGCATAAGCAGGATGTTGTATTTTATTCTTTTGCGAGTATTTAAGCATTTTTTATGATTACAGCAGCGCAGGGCTTTATCCTCTTTTACGAGCTATCCCATTGCGGAGAGACATTTTGTAAGTTTTGTGTGATGTTTTCTTCAGACAGTAAGCAACATTTCGGGCGATAGCCTCAAACAGGGCCTTTTGAGCATAGGAATAGGCTGTGCGGGGAACACTGTAAAAGGCAATTTTTGCCGCCCAATTGGCTCCGAAAGCAGAAGACAGAAATCTAATCATACAGTCTCCGGCGGGCGGATGAAGGAGATTTTGAAGGCTTTTTCGAAAAAGCTAAAGAGCTTTTTGTCTCTGGAGAGTTGGATGGGATATAGGGGGCTGCGGAGAAATTAAATGTGTCGTGCTTTTTGAGCTACAACAGGCCTGCCGGGGCCAGCCAGCACAATGAAAACAGCGCTTTCCTTCGAGACTGACGAGTGTCTATCCGTCCTGAGGCTGCGGGCAGGGCCGGGCCTGTGGGAACTTTCGGCTACGGCACGGGGCTTATGGAGCGTCCAGTTTAGGGGCGATTTGGCGCCCACGAAAAATAAAGGAATATGCCCGCAAGAAGAGGAAATAAGGCTTTTGTCAGAAACATCTATATCTTCAGAAGGGGGAGGAAAGGAGCCGAGCAGGACGCGGCAGACTACCTTTGGGCCGCCACTTTCCGGGCTAGAGGAAAAAGGGGAGTTAGGGGCGCGGGCGGAAACTTTTTTAGAGCAGGCGGCAGAGCAATTGTTATCCTATCTGGCGGGCCAACCACGCCGATTGGCTGTGCCCCTGGATTTGACGGGCTATACGGATTTTCAGCGAACTGTTTTACAGGCCTGTCAAAATATTCCGTTCGGGCAAATGCTGAGCTATGGGGAATTAGCGCGGCGTTGTGGAGCGCCTAAAGCGGCGCGGGCAGTCGGGCAAGTGATGGCGGCGAATCGGCTGCTCATTTTCATCCCCTGTCATCGGGTTGTGGGCCGCCGAGGCGAGCTCACTGGCTTCGGCGGCGGGCTGGAGTTGAAGCGCTGGCTGCTGGCGCATGAGCAAAAATATGTGAAAGCAGCCCTGATGAATGCGCTCACGCTGGCCTGAAGATCGGGCCTTCCAGAATAATTTGCTGAAAGAATGAGCAATTAGCGGGCAAAACATATTTTTTGCATTGACTTAAGCGATGTCTTGAACTACAATACACGAGATTATCGGTTAGAGCCAGCCTGTGAATCTGGGCGAAGAAACAATTATTCCTTTTTCCAGAGCCGGCAATTCACGCTGTTCCAGGCCCATAAACGCAGCCTGGAGACGAAGACTCGGGGGCGGGGGCTGGAGCGTGTTTGCTTCAGCGTTTTGTTTGCAGCATCACTTTGGACCTCTAGACAGGAGGATGGGGAGACCGTGAGCCATCCAACGCGCAAGAGTTCATTGCTTCTCCTCGTCGTATCATCCCTTATCCTGATGTGCAGTGCCGCATATAGTGCCAGCCTCGTGTTAGGATATGGCGGCACAACTACGTCGAACGGTGTAGGCGTGTATCCGCAGAACGCCTCCGCCAACTCCGAACGCTATTTCCGCTGCATTGTCGGCCTCAGCAGCACGGAAACGCTTATCAGTCTGCGCTTATCCGGAGTGCGCGGGAATACCCTGTTCGGCGTTCCCACCGGCACCCAGCTTTTCCCTAAGCCCAATGGCAACTGGGGCGATCCCCGGGATGGCGTCACCCGCTATGTGATTAGTTCCGGCACCACCACTTACACCGCCTATACTATCGGGCCCTTCGCCGGCTATGACATCTGGGGCAATCCCCACGCCCCCAATAATGTCGTGGGATGGGTGAGCGGGCGCTTTGGGGAAGATACTGAGTTTCGCTTTACCGCCCAGGTCTTTGACGGCACCAATGTGAATACGCTCACGGCTGTTGGCTATTATCGCACGAACGCCGATAATGCCGATATCCTGGAATGGTTCAGCGGCGATGCCTTTGGCATTGATCCCCTCTCCGTTGTGGACAGCCCCACGCCGGGCGTGGACAATGGCTCCAGCAGCAATACCTATCGCTTCCGTGTGCAATACAAAATCCCGGCTATTTATGCGCTGAATTTGCTGCCGCGCTTCGGCACTGATTCCGCGCCCCCCGGGCCAGAAGCCAACTTTGCAGACTTTGACCGCGGCGCGGCCAATGCCACTATCGCCTGGGATCGCTCGTATGACTGGTGGACCTACGACCCCGGCGGCAGTGTCAGCACGACCCCGGCTGACCAGAGCCCGACCTATCCTCGTGAAGATGATTTCACGGATTTGAACGGCTATTATCAAAGCTATGTCATTCCCGAAGTCGTATTGATTATTGATGGGGATCGCAGCCGGCCGCATTATATGCAGCGCGAAGACCCCAATGACAACAACGCGCGCGATGCCAACGGCATCCGTTATTTTTATGAGCTTTTGCCTACAGACTATATGAACTTTATGGATCATATTTTCCTGTTCCCGTACGCCAATCCGGGGCCTGATCCGCAGGATGGCGCCGCGACTCATGTGCGGGGACGCCCTGTATCTAACAATTATGTCGCCTTCCAGGTCGGCGGGCACACCTATGAATTCATCTGTTCGGATGACTTCAGCCCGCCCGATCAAAATCGCGTCTGGCTGCAAGTCGGCCAGCCGGGCAACGGCGAATACAATGATTATATGCAGCCGATTTATGGCAGCGGCGGGCAGATGCAAAGCACGCGCGTCAATACGCGCTTTAGCGATGCCGACGGCGCCGCGGGCGGCTACGGCTATCCCTACGATTCGCAGGATCCCAATCAATATCCAAATGTCAATCCCATGCTGACCGCCCATCCGTATTTCCCGCGCGGCTGCATTCAGCCTTATGCCAGCGATGCGAACATGACCGTGAATCCGCCGGGCGCCGCCGCCAATCCCTTTGCTCCAGAGGTGGGCTTTGGCCCCAATCCTCCGGAGCGCGTGACGAATGATGATACAATTCTGCCCAATTTTGTAAATATCCGCCCGGACACAGATCCCCAGGCGCCTTTCCGCGGGGGCAAATGGACCGTCGCCAGCTCCTACACCTTCCGGATTAATTACTGGCAATCCAACAATGTGCCGCCCAAATACATCCGCGTGATGATTCGCAAGAACAATCGCGGCAGCACGCCGGGCCTGTGGCAGGGCTATACGATGGAAAAAGCCAATCCGGCGGACAACAATTTCACGGATGGCTGCGTGTATCAGTATGTGACGACGCCGGATCAGTTGCCCGGCGGCGGAGGCCCTGGCGATTACAATTATTACTTCGTGGCCAGCGACGGCACACGGGAAGCCATCTTTCCCAATCGCCCCGCCCGCTACACCTACACCTGGATTGACGATCCGGCGGATATCGGCGTGCCCGTGGATCCCAATGGCCAGAATGACTATTATACTTTCCGCGTCAATCGCCCGCCCAGCCTGAGCAATCAGTCCGTCACGCCAACCGTGGGCCGCACCGGCGACAATTTCCGCTTCAAAGTCACTTATACAGACCCGGATGGCGAATTTTTGAATGCGAGTGCGACGGGCGATCGGCCCTTCGAGATGTCCATTTTCGTGGATCTGTTCGGCAATCCCAAGGGCGAATGCCGCGTCGTGTCCGTGACCAGCAACACCACGCTGAATTATTCCACCAGCACGGGCACCGGCTACGCCGCCAATGAATTAGTCGGCAAGGCCGTGGAGATTTTGACGGGCCCCGCGGCCGGCAAGCGCTATCGCATTACGAGCAATACGGCGACGCAAATTGCTCTGGATCCCGCCCCGCCCACGGCCGATCCGCCGTACAACAATGCCCAGCTCGTGACGGATGGCGTGGCGTCGGGCGCCCGCTTCCGCATCGCTGAATGGTTCCACGGCACGATGAAGCCGGAAAATGACAGCGACCTGAACTACGCCGATGGCAAAAATTATGTGTTCGATTCGGCGGAACATGTGGTCTTGAGCGCGGGCGTCCACCGCTATTATTTCCGCTTTACGGATGACTGGGGCTCCTGGGTCTATCCCAATGACGCGAATGTGCGCGTGGAAGGCGAAACCGTGCGCTATCCGTTCACGGGGGAATTTGAAGGCCCGGAAGTGCAGCAAAACACGCCCCCGATTCTTACGGATTTCCGCTTTACGCCAGACGCGCTCACTGGCCCGGATGGCACAACCGCCACCGCTTTTGTATTCTCGGTCACTTATCGGGATGAGGAAAACAATCCGCCCACGCTCATTCGTCTGGGCATTGATGGCACCGCGGACGCGCCGGCGATTGTGCTGAATATGTTCCCGGACAATCCCGAGGACACCGTCTATACTGATGGCGCCATTTACAAGACGCCGCCGGTGAAACTGGCGGAGGGGCAGCACATCTTCCGCGCCCAGGCGTCGGATGGCGCGGGCCGCTTCCCGCCGTCGGGGCCATCGGAACCCTTCCGCTTCTCGGGGCCGCCCGACCCGAATGATCCCAGCACCCTGCTGGACTTTGTGGACGGGCCCTTCGTGGCGGCCAATACTCCTCCCCGCCTGACCTTCCCGGCCTCCGACAGCGGCACGGATCCCAACAACCCTCCGGGGCTGGAACCCAATACCGGGCAGCGGACAACCGAATTTACTTATACGATTATTTATACCGATGTGGATCGCTTTGCGGGCGTAGCGGGCAATCCGCCCGATTATGTGCGGGTGGTTATTGACGGCGTGGAATATGATATGACGAAAGTGGATCCCAATGACAACGATTATACGGATGGGGCCACTTATCAGTTCAAGATTTCCGGGCTTGTCGAGGGCACGCCGCATCGCTACTGGTTTGTGGCTTCCGATGGGCTGGACCGCGCCCGCAAGCCGGCCGTGGGAGCGACGCCCAATTATTATAATGGGCCCATTGTGGATGAGCCGCCGGGACCGCCGCAATCGCTGCTGGCGCAGGATCGGCCCAATGACAATGGCGGCGTCATCGAGCTGACCTTTAATGCCAGCCGGGATGATGGCGGCGGGGCGGGCGATGTGCGCGAATATCGCGTGTATCGCAGCACGACCGCAGGGGCGTATTCGGAGCCGCCCATTCTCACGATTCCCGCGACTGGCGCCCCGACTTACGCCGTAGCAGATACTACGGCCGTCACCGGCACATCGTATTATTATGTCGTGCGGGCCTGGGACGGCGCCAATGAATCGCCCAATTCCAATGAAGAAGGGCCCGTCAGTGCGCTGGACAACATCCCGCCTCTGCCGCCCTCCAATGTGTCGGCGACTGATCCGGGCCAGGGCGGCACTCTGCAGGTGAGCTGGAATCTCTCGCCGGATGATGGCGGCGGCCAAAATGATGTCAAAGAATATCACATCTATCGCGCGACAACGCCCACCGGCTTCACAACGCCCGTGGCCACGGTGGCGAAGGGCACCGGGAGCTACACGGATACGACCGTCACCGATAATGTAGACTATTATTATATGGTGCGGGCCTTTGACGGCGCCAATGAGTCCGTCGATTCCAATGTGGCGGGTCCTGTGCGCTCAACGGATCAGCAGCCGCCCGTGATTGACAATCTGTCGCCCGCCGACCGCGCTCTGGATGTGCCGCCCGACACGAATATCAGCTTCCAGGTCAGCGACACGGGCGCAGGCGTAGATCGAGCCCAGCTGCAAACGACGGTTACGGCCAATGGGCAGCCGGTCAATATCGGCACGCCGCGGATTACGGGCACGCCCGCCCGCTACACCGTCGTTTACGATCCGCCCCAAAACTTCGCCTATCGCGAC
>CAZUOJ010000068.1:0-4289 GCA_964622325.1 uncultured Armatimonadia bacterium | reverse complement strand
GGCAACGCCTTTATTCCCTACACGCGCCAGGTGACGATCAACAATGCTTCGCAGACGGGCGTGGACTTCGCCTGGGAGCAGGGCTTTGATTTGAGCGGGCGCGTCGCCCGGGCGAATGGCACGGGGCTGTCCGATGTCACCATCACTGCGACGGGCGCCCGGGGCCTCGTGCGCACTGCCATGACGGACGCCAACGGCAACTGGCGCATTAAGGATGTGCCCGCCGATACTTACACGATTACGCCCACGCTGCCGCGCTTTGTCTTCACGCCGGCGACGCGCGAGGCCACGGTTGGCCCCAGCCAGGCCAATCTGGACTTCACCGGCGCCCTGCAGACCTTCAGCGTGAGCGGCGTCATCCGCGATGTGAACGGCCAGCCCGTGGCTAATGTGACGGTGAGGGCGACCAGCGCGAGCGGCACCGCCCAGACCACGACAAATGCCAGTGGCCAGTACACGCTGACTAATTTGCGCCCGGATCGCTGGACGATAACGCCCCAGCTGGCGGGCTATCAATTCCGTCCGGCCAGCCAGGAGCGCGATGTGGACGCCAATTTGACGGATCTGAATTTCACGGCCGTGCCGGAGCTGACGCTCAATCTCCCCGGCAATCAATTCACCTTCCTGTCGTTGCCCATGACGCTGGACAACACTTCGCCCGCGAATGCATTCGGCGCGATTCCGTGGTGGCGCTACGATCCGACCATCAATAATTATCGGTCGTATGCCAATCCCGGTGACGACACGCTGCCCATTACGCAAGTGCGCCCGGGCCGCGGCTTCTGGGTGCGCCCCACGACGAACATGGTGCTGACCCTCGCCGGCACGCCCACGACCACGACCCAGCCGTATAATCTGACCTTGCTGTCGGGCTGGAATATGGTGGGCAATCCGTATCCGGCGGACCTGCCGTGGGCGAATGTAGGCGTGGCTCCCGGCGGGCCTGTGGCGAATTACGCCTTCATCTGGCGGCCCGGCCAGGGCTATGTCCTGATTAGCAATGCCGTCGGGCTGGGGACGGAAAATGTGATTCCGCAAAATTACGGGATGTGGATGAAGGCGCGCAGCTTTACGACGGTGACGGTCAGCCCGCCGGTGGGGACGGCGGCCGTGGCCGAACGGCCTCAGTGGAGCCGCAGCGAAGGCGAATTCGTCCTGCCGATTATCGCCCAGGCCGGCGGAGCCATGGACACGACAGCGCGCGTTGGCGTCATCGCGCAGGCGCAAAGCCAGCCGGAGGCCTATGTCATTGCCAATCCCCCGGTGATGCAAAACTCGGTGGATGTGTACTTCACGGGCGCCAATGGCGAGGAGCTGGCGTGCGATATTCGCGGCGCGGCGGCGCCCACGCTGACCTTTATTTTCACGGTCCGCACTGACCTGCAGAATGTGCCCGTGACGATTAGCCTGCCGGATCTGTCGCAAGTGCCGCGAGACAAAGCCGTCATTCTGACGGATCTGGCGAGCGGCAAGCGCCTGTGGGCGCGGACAGTGAGCAGCTACAGTTACAATTCGGGCAGCGGCGGCGAGCGGCCATTCCGCCTGGAGATTACGCCTCATCTGGGCGGCGGGCTGACAGCCACGCTGAGCCCGGCGACAGTCGCGTCCGGACGCGTGAGCCTCGCCTACACGCTGTCGCGGGCGGCGCAAGTGGAGCTCGTGATTATGAACATGGCGGGACGCGTCATTCGGACGTTGGAGCAGGACAAAGCGGCGCAGCCGGGCCTGAACAGCGCGAGCTGGGATCTGCGCACGAATACAGGCGCGAAAGCGCCAGCGGGGCGCTATCTCATCCGCCTGCAAGCCCGCGCCGAGGATGGCCAGCTCGTGACGGCCGTGGCGCCCTTGCTCGTGCCCTAACAACCGGGCACGGCCAGCGCCGCTTGCGGAAACAGAAAAAATCACAGGCCGAACTGTATGATGCAAAGCGAGTGTAAAAACTGTCCAACTGGGCGGCTGCAACGACAGACGCGAATTGTTGAGGAGGCCTCGCATATGACCGGGAAGAACCGCGTGAAACTCGGCGCCTACTTCCTTTTCGCCCTCCTATTATTCAGTATTCCCTTATCGTTCTGGCTGGCGCATTGGGAAGCGAAGCGCCAAATGCCGTACTGGCGGGCTACGGAAACCGGCTACGAGTTTGTAGACACGGCGCAACGCGAGCAGGCAATTGATTTTGTGCGCCATCGCTATGGCCTGTCGCGGCGGGGCGCCGAACAATTCATCGCCCGCGAGGAGCGGCGCACTGGCATGCGCGTGGGCAGCGGCCATGTGCTGCCCTATGGCGCCCTCGTGGATTATTACACGGTGGATGGGACGAAATTCCCGAATACGGCGCGCTATGAGGGGACCGCGGCCGTTGTCCATCCCAATTCGCTCGCCGCGCGGGCGTATATGAATTATGTGCGCGAGCAGGCGAAAAAGGAAAATCGGCCCGAATGGCTCAACGCCCTGGAGGCGATGATTAAAAAGAACATCATGCTCATCCCCACGGCCTGGAGCCTCACTTCGGGCGTGCCGGCGGCCAGCGATGCCGCCAAAGCGGCGCTAAAAGCCAACACCACCAATTACCGCATTGCCGTTATCTGCACTATTCTTCCCGGCTTCCGCGATATTTCCCCCCGCAGCGATGGCGACACTGACGCCAACGATACAGGAAATCTTTTTGTGGATTACACAACCCGCAACCCTTCGGCCACGCCGTCGGAAGTGTGCTATCGGCAAGTGCCGCTGATTGCGGAAAATGTAGGCCTAGTTTACAACTTTGCTACCGTTGATTTCAGCGCCCTGCCCTTAAATATCCAGATGGCTTTGCAAATGATGGGGCTGGAATATACGGAAAATCCGCCCGGGCGCGATTTGCCCTATCCGGAGTCCGTTTTTGACAGTCCCGGCGGTGTGTTCAATGCCAGCGGCAACTGGGGCATTCCCTATGGCGTTCCCGGCGGCTGGGATTACACGCAGGAGGCGATGGCGCCGCACTCCTCCCACGCCACGAACCTGCTTTTGCAAAACTCCATGTATGATTTCTTCTTTGATGAGGCTTTTTCTGCCGTTTCGGTGTCCAACTGGTTCTATCAGCAGACGCGAGGCGCCGTAAAGATTACCGGGACAACGAACGATATTATTGGCTGGCTGCGCAGCGCCCATCAGCTGAACCGCTATCCGTATCAAATCGGCGGCGGCAATGTGCTGTTTGTCCTGCCGGGCACGCCGCTTATCCGCCACGGAATGGGCGGCACGCCTTTGCCCGCCTCCGGCTATGACTGGACGCAAAATCAAATTGTCCGCGCCACCCTTTCCAGCCGCGGCTGCACGATTCTGTTCAGCCATCCGCTAGCAATACAGGGGGCGAGCGACGAATATAACAACGCCATCCGATCTCTTTATGGCGACTTTAACATCAATAATCTGACTATTCAGGCGTACACGGAAGCCGACACCTCGGAGGACAGCGGGACGCAGCCGGGCACAGTCACGATTTTGTGGAGCCAGTCTTCATATAGCGTCGTTCGGGACCCTTATGATGCGCGCCGCTGGACAATCATCAATCCGGGCGGCACCGGCTGGCGCTTCCAGCAGGCGGATACGCAAAATCCGCCCAGCCCGACCTATACCAGCTTCACCGCCTATAATGGCGGGAGCTGGACGCTGACTTATACCGGCTTTAATTACATCGGCGGCAATATCAACAATGTGCGCTATGCACAGATGCGGGGCTGCCCGCCGCTGCAAAATACCACTTTAACCGCAGCGGATATGCGCATCAGCCTGTATAATCACGGGGAGCTGAATGAAGCCAATGGCTATCCGGCCTGGGGGACGAATCCGGCGCCCAGCAGCAACACCTCCACTACCTTTGACCAGCGTCCCTTTGCCCGCTTGAAGAGCATGTGGTATTATACTCGGTCACACTCTGGCCCCAACAGCGGCACCTACCAAATTGCGCATTTGAACAATGAATGGGGCTATCCCGACGATATTTCGGGAACGAGCGTGTCCGCTCGCGAGGCACGCCCGAAACCCTTTGACACGGGCCCCAATGATGTGTGGAACGGCGGCTACTGGCAGACCGGCGCCACCGTCCGTGAAGGCTCTTCGGGCGAATATGCCAATGATGTCAATAAAGTGCTGGAAGATAATGGCATCACTCTGTCAGGCTACCAGGTGCGCGTCTATATTGCGGCGGACGGCGGGGCGCCCACCCCTGGCGGATCCGAAAATATGGTCGTGGCGGGATTTCAACCTTCCTCCAGCCTGACAAATATCAATGAAAGTGGCGTGGGCGT
>CAZUOJ010000067.1:3073-18864 GCA_964622325.1 uncultured Armatimonadia bacterium | reverse complement strand
TTCGTATTGAAGATGTCCTTGGCCTGCATGCGGATACCCTGCTGGCTCATGCGCTCATTGTTGACGAGCAAGCCCATGCCATAGCTCTGGAACTGCCGGCCGAAGGTCCAGGTGCACGGCATAATCCAGTTGCTGTTGGCGACCAGATAGGCCTCGTCCACCCAGAGCGTATCCGCGTCGCGCCCATCGACATTGAGGCCACCAATTTCGTACTGCTGATCTGGCGAAATATAAGTGACACTCATGGGATCACCAGAGTCGCGCATCTTCAAGGCGATGCGGCCCGAGAGCGCATCTGTAATTTTGGCCTCTACGCCCACTTTGACGGTCAGATTGTCTTCGACATTGTCAAAGCTGACACCGCCGGTCTCATTGTTCAAGGACATGCGGTAATCAATCCAGCCGAAGACTTTGGGGCCCTTGGCCTGTTCCAGCGCGGTGACGCGATCGGCGAGGTCGGCCACATCGTCCTTGAGGGCGTCCACATCGCCGCGGAGGGCCTTCAGCTCGGGCTTGAACTCGTCTAGGAGCTTGTTGACCAGAGCCGTGATTTTGGCCTCATCCACGACCCCTGGAGGTCCCTGCGGGCCTGCTGGTCCCGCCGGTCCCGCCGGTCCCTGCGGGCCTGGAGGTCCTGCTGGACCCTGCGGTCCCTGCGGACCCTGCGGACCCTGCGGACCCTGCGGGCCTTCCTTGCCAGGGCCAATGGCATCCAGCAAGCGGCTGATCGCCATGGCGAACTCATAGCGCGTCATGGCGCGGTCGCCCTTGAAGGTGCCGTCGGGATAGCCAATTATAATGCCCTTGTCCACGAGCTGCTGCACCGCATCATACGCCCAGTGATCAAAGGGCACTGTCTGCGCGGGATTGGCCTGCGCCCACAGCGGCGCGGAAGCCAATACCGCCACTACCGCTACTACCATCAGCTTCTTCATGTGCTATCTCCTCCTCTTGAGATTTTCCCTTTTGGAGTGTTTGTAGCCTGAGCCAAACTCAGCACTACATACTCCACGGAGGGAGGCCTTAGCGGAGGAGCTAGCCAGAAGTGTCCCTGTTTCCTTCAGGCTACTCTTCCCCGACCTCCTGTCCGTGCTCTCAGCGTGGGGACCTGACGATCCGGCCTGAGGAGCCCTCCTTTCCTGGCCAGTCTCGACCGTCAGCACGCCTGCGATTCCCGTAATTTCCCCCCGCGCACTACTTTTCCAAGTTTTGATTAGATTAGCATATAATATAATTCAAGTCAACAGGTTCGGGCAACAATCTTTCAAGGCCTGGCAAAAATTTTGTCCCGTCATTTCCAGTCTTTTCACTATTGGGTTAGACAGCTCGCTTGCTCCCCAGTTACACTTTTCAGGCCCCTCAATGGGGGCGGCAGGGCTCTTTGTTGCCCCTTCTGGGCTGCTTGGGCCACTTGGGCTGCCTGGGCCCATATCGATGTCCCTACCGGCCGCTACTGAAAAAGTAGCAGACCGTTTCCCACCATTCATGCACCCGCTGCGCCATCTGATTTCCCCAGGCGGCGAGGCGTTTGCAGCCAGAAACAGGCGGCGGCGGGGCCGCCACGGCCTCCTGAACTATTCCAATTTCCTGCGAGGGCAAAAGAACATTCCGATAACGCATTGCCGCCCACTGCGCGCCTTTATCCGTCTGTAAAAACTTTATTTGCGCCTCCAGGGCCTGATTGGCCTGTACTTTCCGCTCATGTTCGTGCAACGCCCGGACATTTTCACGCGCTAAGCACCAGCCATTTACAATGGGAGCCAGGAAATCTTTATCCACGATGAGGCTTAACCCGAACAAAATGACCGCGACCCATAAGAGGCTATACAAAGTGTTTCGCTGGGCTTGTTGATTTCCCCCAGGAATGGCCATCAGGCCCTCCTTGGCGCCTTTAACTTTCTGTGAATGAATCTGTGAATGTAAAGATTATAGTATAAATCCTTCATCGTTGACAACACCTATCCGGCGCCTTTCAGGCTGAATTTTTGTGTCGTAGTCCAGCGACGACCAGCAAGAAGCTCTTTTTAATAAGCCCTGCGCCCCAAGCCCTGTGTTAAAAAGTTAAAGCCAATAATTGCCGCGCGTTTTCCCAGGCAATCAGGCGAATCGTGTCCTCCGAAGCCCCTGCCTGGCGCAAAAATGCCATCAAGGAAGCCACTTTGGGGGGATACGGATTTTCCGCCACCGACGAGACACCAAATACTACTCCATAGGGCAAAAATGGCGGGCCCACGCGCGTGAGCCAATCCGTTCCGCAAAGCAGCCGGCTCTGGGGAATGCGCGCCAGCGCGATAGGCACTCCGGGGGAATGAAAATCACGGATTTCCACCCAGACATTGTCCGGAAAACATCCAAAACGGCTTTCTAATAGATCCAGATATCTTTCCACGACCGGCGGCTGCTTCAGCGTCCCGACAAAATGGGCCAGAATATAGCGCGCCTGGGGCACTCGCTCATATAGCGCACAGAAATCCTCTAATTCCTCCTCGCCCGAACTAAAAGAACCCTGGGGGCTATTAGAAGTGGAAATATGCACATGCACCGGCAAGCCCCCCTGTTGCGCCTGGCGCACAATTCTTTCCACGGCCGGACTATTCAGCCGAAAATCCAGCATGTATTGCAGCAATTCCCCGACGAGACAAAAGCCGCCGTTCTCCATGCACCAATCCATCGTTCGCAGCGCTTCGTCCAGATAATGGGGATTGACACAGCAGGCGCCGTAAACGCGCCCGGGAAGCTGCTGCACCAGCTGCGAAATGAATTGCGCCGCCCGGAACTGGCCTTCAGGCTCCGCCCGAAGCCGCTCCAATTCCACGCCATCAGGACTGAGGACGAAACGCAGCTCCACCTCCGGCTCCCGATCCAGCACTTCCTGCAGATGCTTCGCCAGCGCCTCCCGCGGACGGCCCTCCGGGCTATAGCCGCTCACATGCGCATGCGTATCCAGCCAGATCAGACGCTCCATCAGCCCCCGCCTTCTTTCGCAAAATCCGCGATGGCCCGAATAATTTGCGGATAGCTTCTGCGCCAGGCGTTGGAGGGGACATTTTCGGAAATTTGTATTTGCAGGCGGCCTGAGCGTGCGCCCTGTTGCAATATCTCCCACGCCGTCTCATAGATTTGCTCCGGCGGCGCTAAATGCACAGAAGAGGGAAAATTCACAAAGAGGCGCATTTCGGGCCACATCTGCAGCGCCTGCGCGACCGTTGTATCATTGTCCGGCGGCGGAGAAAAGGAATCAATGCCCCGCAAGCCCGACTCGCCAATCGCCGCCCACAGGGGCCGCAAATCGCCATCCATATGGCAAAAGACCTTTATATCAAAATCCGCCATCATTTCCGCCAGCCGCTGATACAGGGGCAAACAATATTGCCGAAAATATCGTTCGCCAATCACGAGCGCCGTGATATTGTCAGGAATATCAATAAAACGGAAATCCAGCGTCCTGGCGGCGTCATACGCCACTTCAAAGACTTGCAGCTCAATCCGTGTCAATTCGGCAACGACTTCCGCCATCAGCTCCGGCGCTTCTACAAGATGCCAGGCCAGATTTTCCAGGCTTGTCCACTGAATCCATAATTGCTGATAGGGCGTGCGGAGCACGGCCGCGAGCGGCAAGCCATCATCGCCCAGCGCTTTGTCTGTCGCCACATAATTTTCGTAAGCGGGCTGAACAACAACATCCCGTAAATAAGCAAGCAAAATCTGATAATCGCTTATCTCCTGCACATAATGCTTGTGGGCGGCCGTGGAATGATAAGCGGGCTCATACAGCCGCTCTTCCGTTAAAGCCCCGGCAGGCGTAATCAATGTATTCCGCACCCCCGGACGCCCGTCAATTTCTATATCCTCTGTCTCAATTCGACAATGGGGAGAATACAATGTATGCAGAGCTGTCCATTGCAGCAGCCCGAGATTGTCGCGGCCTACAAGCGCCCAGGCTTCCTCGTTGTTCACAATGCCGCTGTATTGCACGAATGGCACGCGATCCAGCTCATGCCCTTCAATGACGGCTAATATGCGCTCGCGATTTGTCAATTTATTTTCCTTTCTTCTCCTGAAAGTTGGGAAGAGGCGCTCTTGGGGCAAAAACTATATTGCCCTATAATTTCTTGCCAATATATTTGCGGCTGCTCTTCACATGGCTGCCCATTGTGCAGGCCCTCTGCCCTAATCCACAACAGGACGCTAAATCGGCTTCTCTGCGGACAAACATTCGCGGAGCCATTCTAAAAATTCGGGCACAAGCAGCCAGCGTTCGGGCTCCGCCTTCAATATCGCCAGCGTATTGTCCACGAGATCCCGGGCGCGAATGCAGCGTAAGGTGGCGGAGCCGATTTTGCCAAAACGCACAAGCCCCATCTCCGTCAGCCGCTCCCCCATTTGCTGGAAATTGAAACGTGCCCACATCATCGGCGGCGCATCCGGCGAGCCGCGAGAAATTAAGGGATAATATTTAATCAGCGTTTCCAGGCGCCAAAGACGCGCCTCTAACGCAGGCCTCTTTTCCGCCGGCGCTTGCTGTAACGCCCATTCTTGAAAACAGGCCTCACAAAAATGAAACATTGTACACACAGTGAAATCCACGCCAATAAAGCAATAGGCAGCGTTCCAATCATACAGCCGCTGCCAGGGGCTCGCCACGGCAAACGCCTTATCTCCAAACACACACGGCCGCAGCCCATAAGCGCCATGATCGGCTGTCAATTCCCGGGCTCGCTTGCCAATCGCGGAAATGGAATGTGTGGGATTATTGCTGCGGATGCTATCCGGACGCTGACGAAATGTTTCTGTAATCAGCCCCGGATAAGAGGGCGAGCTGTCCACATCAAAATCTTCAATGTTCTCCTTGCCTGTCCACCATAAAGTGGGACAGGCGACAGTGCCCTCGGGCCCCACAGCCTGCAGGAAGCCTTCAATCACTGTATTGGGGCCCCCGATGACATGCCCCATGCTGGACAGAGAGCTGTGAAACATGACAATATCCCCCCGCACCACGCCCACGGATCGCAATCCCGCGGCGACATCCGCCGCTGTGACTTTTATGCTTTTGTCTCCTGGCTCCGGCTGCATTGAAATCCTTTCTCTTTTCCCACTTTTTTCTGGAAATGTGCTTTCGGCTACATCGCCTGCTCCACAATATCGCCGTAAAATCCCCAGAGAAATCCCTGACGCGCCCGGACATGTACGAGCTTGCCGATTAAATGCGCAGGGCCCGCAAAAATCATGATTTTATTCTGGCGTGTGCGGCCACGGAGCATTTCCGGATGCTTCTCATCATGTCCTTCCACAAGCACTTCAAAAACACGGCCCACAAGCGCCTCATTAATGGCGCGGGAAATGCCGTTCTGCAGCGCCACAAGAAGCTCCAGCCGCCGCTGCTTTTCCGCTTCGGGGACTTTATGGGGCATGCGCGCGGCTCGTGCGCCAGGACGATCATTATATTTGAACATAAAAGCCTGATCAAAACGAATTTCTGCAAAGGCTTGCAATGTCCGCTCAAATTGCGCTTCTGTTTCGCCCGGAAAGCCGACCATAACATCAGTTGTGATCGCCAGATCAGGAATCAGCGCCCGCGCGCGCTCCACGATACGCTTGTACTGGGCGTATGTATAGCCTCTGCCCATACGAGCCAGAACATTATCATCGCCTGCTTGCAGCGGCAAATGCAGATGCTCGCAGACAACAGGAATTTCCGCCATCGCCCGCAATAATTCTTCGGACAAATCCTTCGGATGGGATGTTGTGAAGCGCAGCCGCCACAAGCCCGCAAGAGCGCCTACACGATGGAGAAGCTCAGGAAAGCGGACACGCTCATCGGGCTTGTCGGCCGAAAGAGGCCCCCAATAGCTATTCACATTTTGGCCCAAGAGCGTAATCTCCCGATAGCCTGCTGCAATGAGGCTTTCCACTTCATTCAAGATTTCTGCGACAGGACGGCTGATTTCGCGCCCCCGGGCATAGGGCACGATACAATAGGCGCAGAAATTGTCACAGCCATAGCTGATATTCACATAGGCGGAAATGCCCGGCGCGCGTACGGCCGGCAATGTATCTGCCGGATAGACGCTTGTATCTGTATGAATTATCCGGCAGGGCTTAATGAATGCCTGCTGGACAGCCTCTTTCAGGGTCGCGAGATTACGAGGGCCCAGAATAATATCCACGGACGGCGCGCGGCGCTGAATTTCCTCCGCCCGCACTTGCGCCATACAGCCGCACACCGCGATAATCATTTCCGGCCGCTGCTGCTTGAGCCGCGCTAATTCTCCCAGCCGGGAATACACTTTATGTTCAGGCTTTTCCCGCACCGCGCATGTATTCAGCACAGCCACACGCGCCTGGCTGACATCCGCCGTGGGCTGTAAGCCCACGGCTTCCAGGATTCCGGCAATTGTCTGGGAATCCCGTTCATTCATTTGACAGCCCATTGTTTCAATGTAATAAAAATCCGTCATGGCTCATTTTGTGATTGAAACAAAATTATGTCCATTAAAGCCCACATTTCTGCTTTATGTGATAAAACGTTGTTCGGGACAAGGAACGAATCGCATGTAATTAATGTTCAGCAGGAAAAAGCTTCCTGAAAAAGAAATGTAAATGGACATTTGCCCAAACAACAGGAGCGCGCATTATATGCCTAACACTTTGTCACTAATTATTATAATGCTTTTCTTGCTTGTTTTGTTTATTCCGGCTTATGCAGTTAGGGATTATGGCGGCTATCATACGCCGGAAAGAGTAGCGAATTTGCGGGCTAATTGTGATAAATACGAATGGGCCGCGGCACAGCGGCAGAGAGCTGTTGCCGCCGCCCAATTCTGGCTGCAAAAAAGCGATGAGGAGCTATGGCGGATGATTCCGGGCCAGAAGCTCCCCCGCACTATTGATGTGAGCATGTATAAAGGCAAGCGTCCCGGCTGTCCTGTATGTGGCGAAAAAATTAACAAATTCGGCAATTATCCCTATAAGATTGATTTGCAAAAGCCTTTTAAGCTTGTTTGTCCCTCCTGTCAAACTGTTTTTCCCAAAAACGATTTTGCCAAATATTACGAAAGCGGCATAGACGAAACAGGCGTATTCAATCCCGACAAGGCGGATCGGAGCTTGCTTTACAACACAGAACATCCCGATCCGAATGATCCTCTGCACAAATATGGCGTGGATGATGGCTATGGCTGGATAGATGACAAGGGGCATCGCTTTCTTTTTGTCGCCTATTATGTCTGGCAGTATTGGGAGCAAATTCTCAGCGGCGTAAGTGCGCTGGCGAACGCCTATCTTTATACAGGAGAGCAAAAATACGCCCACAAGGCGCTGATTATGCTGGATCGCATTGCGGATTTGTATCCGGATTATGATTGGGCGCCTTATGCCAAGCTGGGCTATTATCATTCGGATGGCGGCAGCGGGCAGGGCAAAATTTCCGGGCGCATTTGGGAAACAGGGACTGTGACGAAATTGGCACAAGCTGTGGATAAAGTGCTGCCTGGCACAAAAGAGGATCCCGAATTATATGCCTTCCTGGCGGAAAAAGCGCGTCAATTTAAGCTCCCGCGCCCTAAAGGCACGCGGGAGCTGCTCGTACAGAATCTGGATGACGGCATTTTGCGCGAAGGCGCCAAAGCTGTCTTCACAGGCAAATGCTGGGGCAATGAAGGAATGCATCAAACAGCGCTCGCCTGGTGCGCCATCGCGCTGGACACAAATCCCGAAACAGAACAATGGCTGGATTATTTATTTGATCCCAGGGGCGGGAAGATTCCGTCTGTGATTATGGGCGGCATTGATCGGGATGGCGTCGGCGCGGAGGCTGCGCCCGGATATGCCTTAAGCTGGGGCACAAATCTGGGAAAAGTCGCCGATTTGCTGGCAGATTATGGCAAATACAAAAAGAACGACATCTATCGGGATTTCCCTCCCTTCAAAGCCACATTTACAGCAGGCTGGCGGATTTGTGTGCTTAATTACGCTACGCCGAATATCGGGGATACGGGTGCCTGCGGCAGCATCGGCAAAGTTGCCTGCGATCCTCAATTTATTGTGCGGGGCTATAAATATCTGGGCGATCCCCTGATTGGCCTGGCGGCCTATTACGCCAACGGCGAAAAAGCCGAAGGCCTGGGCCGCGACATATTCAGCGCGGATCCGTTGAAAATTGAACGGGAAATCGAGGCTTTGGCGGAACAAGCTAAAGCCCAGGGCAATCCCTGGAAGGGCGGCCACAATATGGCGGGCTACGGCCTGGCCTCTGTTGAATTCGGCTGGGGCAAAGAAGGCACAGCTTTATGGCTGTATTATGGCCGCAACGCGGGGCATGGGCATCGCGATCGGCTGAATTTTGACATTTATTTTCAGGGTTTGTGCATGCTGCCGGATCATGGCTATCCAGAATATGCCACAAGTTGGCCCCATCGCTTATATGTCACAGATAACACGCTCAGCCATAACACAGTGATTGTGGACGAGCAGCCGCAGAATACAAATTGGTGCGGGCATCCAGAATTGTTCTGCCATTTCGATAATTTTGGCGCTGTGCGCGTGGATGGCGGCAATGTTTATCCCTCCGCCCGCAAATATCAACGGACAATGATGTTCGTGAAAGTAGGCGAAGGCCAGGCCTATGCGCTGGATATTTTCCGGGTCCAGGGCGGGAAAGATCATCTGTATTCGTTACATGGCCCTCCGGGTCCTGTTACAGCCTCCGGGCTCAGGCTTGTTAAACAGGAGGGCGGCAGCTATGCCGGGCCCGACATTCCCTATCGCAGCAACGATCCGCAGGGCCCCCGTTATGGCTATTCCTGGATAGCGAATGTGGAACGCGATAACAATCCGCCAGAACAATTTGTGCTGGATTGGAAGGCAGAAAGCGGCTGGCGAGGCGTGAAGGAAGAAGACGATATTCATTTGCGTTATCACAATCTGACGCCGCTAACGGATATGGCCCTGGGGGATATGGAGCCCCCTCAAAATAAGGCCGGCAATCCCCGCTGGCTGCGCTATCTTTTGGCGCATCGGCGCCAGCCAGAAACGCCTCCCCCCGCTGCCGGCGAGGCGGCTCAGCCCTTTACAAGTGTGTTTACAGGCGTCATTGAGCCCTATCGCAATCGCCCCTTAATAAGCAAAGTGGAGCGTCTCCAGATTGTTCAGGGGCCTGCTTCGGCGCTGGCAGTGGCTGTAAAAATCACACGCGCTGACGGCAGCGAGGATTATTTGCTTTCCAGCGATGATGACGAGGCGCTAATTAAAACAGAAAACGGGATAGAATTCGCTGGCGGAGTGGCCTGGCTGCATATGCGCCAGGGGATCGTGCAGGAGGCGGCCTTGTGTCGGGGGGCTCTTCTGGCCTGGAAGAATTTCCGCCTGACATTGCCGCAAGCCGGCTACACAGGCAAAATTGTTAAAATGGATAAGGATATGGTGGGCAAGGGGAATGTATGGGTGGATTGCCCGCTGCCTGAAGGCGATGTCCTGCGCGGCCAGCAAATGATTATTAGCAATGATCGCGTCCGCAACGCCTGCTATGAAATTGAAAATGTGGCTCGGGAAGGCAATTTGTGGCGTGTGTGTCTGGGCGATGTGTGCTTCATTCGGGGATTCAAAGATCCCAATGATTACAGCAAGGGATATGTGTATGAGTTTGAGGAGGGCGCGCCTTTTATCATTCCTCATGCCGTGCATGTTATGCGCCGCAATGATAACACATATCACATCCGCCAGACAGGGCAGGCCGAATTGCATGTCCCACAGCCCTGAATGTGAACGCCTATGCAGCTTTTCCAGTGGCCTCCGGCCGAGGCGGAGCCGCCGACAGGCGATTGTTCCGGCGTGCTCACACGGATAATTTTTCAGGATGTGGAGCAAGGCTTCGTCATTGGCGAATTGACGCCTGAAGAGCCCGGCGCGGCGCCCATCACAATTCTTGGCTCATTGCCGGGCATTGTGGTGGGCGAAAGCTTGCGTGTGCGCGGGCATTGGGAAACACATCCTCGTTTCGGGCGTCAGTTCCGGGTGGAAAGCTACGAAGTAGTGCGTCCGGCGACAAAACAGGCGCTGATCGCCTATTTGAGCGGCGGCCTCGCCAAAGGCATTGGGCCCAAACGCGCCAAGATATTAGCCGAACATTTTGGCGACGCGCTGCTCGATATTCTCGACAATCATCCCGAGCGCCTCACAGAAGCCCCGGGCATTGGCCCCAAGCATGCGGCGGCCTTGGCACAGGCCTGGCAAGAACATAAAGATGTGCATCGAATAATGCTCTTCTTGCAGGAACGCGGCGTGGGCCCGGCCCTGGCCGCCCGCATCTACAAGCAATACGGCAGCCAGGCCATGTCTATTCTGGAGAATGAGCCCTATCGTTTGGCGCGCGAAGTGCGGGGCGTGGGCTTTCTCACAGCGGATCGGCTGGCGCAGCAGGCGGGCTGGCGGCTGGATGATCCCCAAAGGCTCAGGGCGGGCTTGCTGCATGTGCTGCAAGAGGCTTTTCAAGAGGGCCATTTCTTTCTCCCTAAAGAGAAGCTTTTTTCCGCGGCCCTGCCGCTTTTACAGGCCGTTGAACAGCGTCTGGAGCTGGCGCTGCAGCAATCTCTGGAAGCAGGAGAAATTGTGGCTGAAGCGGCTCCCCCAGGAGAGATTGGCTATTTTTTGCCTGAAGCCTGGAGGGCGGAAACGGAATTGGCTGGCCTGCTCCTGTATCATATTCGCGACGTGGCTTATTGCGCCACAAGGGCTGAGCCGGCAAAAGATCCCCTGTGCCCGCGTCCTCCCTCCCCGGAGCAAATCCGTTCCTGGCTGGATTATCGGCAGGCGATGGGAGGCCTTGCGCTCACGGAAGCCCAGACAAACGCTGTCATCCAGGCCTTTCAGCATCCGATTACAATTATCACAGGCGGCCCGGGCACAGGCAAAACGGCCATCACACGGGCGCTGGCGGATTTGGCGGTGGCGCTGGGCTATCGCCTGGCCTTATGTTCGCCCACGGGACGAGCAGCCAAACGCCTCAGCGAGCTTTCCGGTCAGCCGGCCAGCACAATTCATCGCCTGCTGGCGTGGGATCCCCGGCTGGGCCGCTTTCGCTATAGCGACGCTAATCTTTTGCCTGTCGATTTGCTCATCGTGGATGAGGCGAGCATGCTGGATGCCTTGCTGGCACGCGATTTGCTGCGCGCGGTGCCCCACGGCGCTCATATTGTGTTTATTGGCGACGCCGATCAGCTCCCCAGTGTCGGGCCAGGCAATTTCCTGCCGGATCTCATCGCCAGCGGCCGCTTCCCGGTCGTTTTTCTGACAGAAATTTTTCGTCAGGAAGCCGGCAGTGACATCATCACAAACGCGCATCTCATCCGCGCCGGACAGATGCCGCGTTTTGTGCGCGGGGCGCAATGGCGGGGCGAAGATTGCGTGCTGATGGAGCGGGAAACGGCGGAAGAGGCCGCGCAGGCGGTGCTGAAAGTGGCGACGCGCAGCCTCCCCAGCCTGGGCTTCGCGCCGGAAGAGATACAGGTCATCACGCCCATGCATCGCGGCCCGGCAGGCGTGTCGGCGCTCAATGCCGCCTTGCAGGAAGCGCTCAATCCTCCTGCGCCCGAGCGGGTCGAAATTCGCCGTGGCGACACGCTTTTTCGCGAAGGCGATCGCGTGCTGCAGACGGCGAATGATTATGATCGCAATGTCTTCAATGGCGATATCGGCCGGATTGAGCGGATAGATTTACAGCAGCAAAGCCTGCTCGTGCGCTTTGATTTCGGTCCTGTTGTCTACAGCCTGGCTGAATTGGAGCAACTGGAATTGGCGTATGCGCTGACAGTCCATAAGGCGCAGGGCAGCGAATATCCCGCTGTGATTATCGTCATTCACAGTTCCCATTTCATTATGCTGCGCCGTAACTTGCTTTATACAGCGCTGACGCGCGCCGAAAAGATGGCGGTGATTGTGGGCGATCGCAAAGGCTTGTGGAAAGCCGTCACAACATTAGGCGAAAATGAGCGCCTGACGCGTTTGGCGGCGCGGCTGACGGGAGAATTGCCCGCCGGAGACATCCATCCGCGCTTGCCTCTGGAAGAAAACGGAGACACGTAAACGCGGGGCTCATTCCTGTGTCCCCCCGGGCGCGAGGCCAAATGACGCTGAGCGCTATACGCGGAGCGCCCTGATTTTTGCCGGACAATCCGTGGGCGTATTGCGTCCATTGTTCCCCCGCGCGGCACTAATTCTGTTTCATTGGCGGGAATTGACAAAATAAAGCGGGCAGCCCTTTGAGGCTGCCCGCTGACATCAGGGGGAGAGACAGCTTCTGCCGAAGAATCGCCCCGAGGCTCTAGGCCGCATCGCCGCCTTTGGAGATTTCCTCCAATCGCTGCTGGACGGCGATGACTTCTGCGCTTTCGCGCTTGGAGATAATCAGCGCGATGGCCACGATAATGGCCAGCAGCACGCCTACAATAGCCAGCCCGGGCGTGGGATTGACATTCTTGATTCCATACGAGAAGCGAACGATGACGGGCGCCACAAGCAGTCCGACGAGATTCATCACTTTAATCAGCGGATTGAGCGCGGGCCCGGCTGTGTCCTTGAAGGGATCGCCTACTGTATCGCCCACGACTGCCGCCTTATGTGCGTCGGAGCCCTTGCCTCCGTACAGCCCGTCCTCGATGAGCTTTTTGCCGTTATCCCAGGCGCCGCCACCGTTGCACATCAGCACCGCCAAAAGCTGGCCCGTCACGATGATGCCGGCCAAAAAGCCGCCCAAACCTTCCCAGCCGAACCAGGCGCCCACAATGATAGGCGCCAGCACGGCCAGAATGCCCGGAGCAATAAGTTCGCGGATAGCGGAAGCCGTGCAGATGTCCACGACTTTGCCGGACTCGGGCAGCACGCCCTCCTTGCCCTCCAGCAGGCCGGGAATCTCGCGGAATTGCCGCCGCACTTCATTGATGATATAAAAAGCCGCCCGGCTGACGGCGCGGATTGTCATCGAAGAGAACAAGAACGGCATGGCGCCGCCAATCAGCAGCCCGATGAATACATGCGGCTTGTCAATCGGAATCCAGTATTCGCGCAAAGCAGCCTCATTGATGGCTTCCCCAGCATGTCCGCCGGCAATCCCGGCCGCCACTTTAGATAGATACGAGCCATATAGCGAAATAGCCGCAATCACGGCCGAAGCGATGGCAATGCCTTTTGTGGCGGCTTTAGTCGTATTGCCCACGGCATCCAGAATTTCCACATTGGGGCCGCCCTCGGCGCCAGACATCTCCGTAATCCCCTGCGCATTGTCCGCCACAGGCCCATAGGTGTCCATCGAGATAATGACGCCGGTTGTAGTCAGCATCCCCAGGCCACACAGCGACACGCCATACAGAATCTCCACGGCGCTGGCGTCTCGCCCAAACACAAGAATGGAGAAGAACACGGCGCCACAGATGACTAGCACGGCGTAAACGGAACTCTCCAGGCCTTCGGCAAAGCCAGTCAAAATTGTCGTGGCGCTGCCCGTTTGCGAGGAGCGGGCAATGGACTTCACGGGGCCATATTGGCCTGAAGTGAAATATTCGGTCAGCTTGTAGCTGGCCACCGCCAGGCCCAGGCCAGAAAGCGTCGCCAAAAACAGCTTGCCCCAATTCTGCGGATCATTGGCCCCTACATAGAGTTTGCTGATGAGGAAAAAGCCGATTGCGGAAAGGATGGCCGACCATATAAAGCCCCGGCCGATGGCTTTCAAAGGATGCTCGCTTTCGTCGCGGAGCTTGACCATCGCTATCCCAATCATGGAGGTAATCACGCCGATGCCGCGCACAAGCAGCGGAAAGATAATCCAGGTCAGGGCGACTTTCTTATCCGCATGGGCCAGCGCCAGAATCATGCTCGCCACCAGCGTGACTTCATAAGACTCGAAAATGTCGGCCGCCATCCCTGCACAATCGCCGACATTATCGCCCACCTGATCGGCAATCACGGCCGCGTTGCGCGGATCGTCCTCCGGAATGCCTGCCTCCACTTTCCCGACCAGATCCGCCCCCACATCGGCCGCCTTCGTGTAAATCCCGCCGCCCACGCGCATGAACAGCGCCAGCAAGCTGCCGCCAAAGCCAAACCCCAGCAGCACTTCCGTGGCATATTCCTTATAAATCCAGAAGATAATCCCCGCTCCTACGAGGCCCATCGCCACTGTAAACATCCCCGCCACACCGCCGGAGCGGAAGGCAATCCGCAAGGAGTCCGACAGGCTGGTGCGGGCTGCCGCCGCACAGCGCACATTGCCCTGCACCGCCAGCGTCATCCCCATATAGCCTGTAAAGCCGGAGCAAAAGCAGCCGAGCACGAACGCCAGGGCTCGCCCCACGGCAATGCTCCAATTCCCCCACGCACTCAAAAGCAAGGCGACAAACAAAATCACAATGACAGACGCAATCGTGCGGAATTGCCGATTCAGATAGGCATACGCCCCCTCCTGAATCTGGCCCGCAATCTGCTGCATCTTCTCCGTGCCCGCGTCCATGCTGAGCGTCTGCCGCCGCAAATACAGGGCAAATATGACGCCCAGCACGCCGCACGCCAGCACGGCGTAAATGGAGAAATACTCAAATCCTCCAAATGGCAATGATGTGGGCATGATCATCCTCCCTTTGAGATATTGTCATTTATCATTAGGGGGCTGAAGCCAGGCCCCATGATAAGAGCCTCTTGTATGTCTTATTTTCTGGATTTTTTTCGCCCTTTCAGGACGCAAACAGGCAATAGCCACATCCCAGCAATAGCCACATCCCAGCTGCGCTTTTTGCCTCAGGGAAAGAGCTCGAGCACGCTCGCGCTGATCGCCAGTAAGCCCAGGACAAGACAATATATCCCAAAGCGTTTAAAAAGGCGCCCCTGCTGGACGGAAGCCACGACAAGATGAATGGACACATAGCCCACAAACGCTGCTACTATAGCAGCAATGCCATATAAATGCAACATTTCTCCGGCCTGAGGGCTTATGGCAAAATCTTTGGCTTCCCAAAGCCCCGCCCCGGCTATGGCGGGAATAGACAATAAAAAAGAGAATTGCGGCGCCCACCCCGCGGATAATTGACACATCCGCCCCGCCCAGATTGTCGCCCCCGAACGCGAGATGCCGGGCATGATCGCAATGGCTTGTCCCAGCCCAATCCCGAAGGCTTCGCGCCAGCTCAGCTCATCGGGCCCTTTTTGCCCCTGCCTGCGATCCGCCCACGCCAGCAAGCCTGCCGTCACAAGCAACAATATGCCTACGGGCAAGGGCGCCGCAAACAGATTCTCCACAATATCGCCCAGCAAAAAGCCGGCCACGCCTGCCGGGACGGACGCCACGATTAATAGCCAGAAAAGTCGCCGCGCCTGCGCTTGCTCGCCGGCCGGCCCCCGCACCTGCGCCTGTGGCTGCACTAACGCCTGCAAAAACTCCGCCACGGCGCGCCGATAATACAATACGACTGCCGCCAGCGTCCCTAAATGCACTGCCACGGCGAAGCTCAGCGGACAGCCCTGCCAGCCCAGCAGCCGCGACACTAAAACAAGATGTGCGGAGCTGGATACAGGAATGAACTCCGTCGCTCCCTGAATTGCGGCCAACAGCAGTGCGCTGCCCCAGGACATGTGCGGCTCCAATAGCGTCCTCCCTATCCCTCAAAATCCGCCGGACGCTCGGCGCGCCTGCCCAAAAAATGCTCGACGGCGTCACAGATCCGCTCGGCCGCACGCCCATCGCCGTAGGGACAGCCGGCTTCTTTCATTCGCGCATATTCCCCGGGGCTTGTCAGCAGCCGATGCGTCTC
>CAZUOJ010000067.1:0-2973 GCA_964622325.1 uncultured Armatimonadia bacterium | reverse complement strand
GCCTGGCAGATGCGGCTGAAGGGCACGCCCCAATTCTCCCGCCGATGCGCCGTGACCACAATCACGCGCCCGGGCCAATCCTCAATCCAGCGCAAGGATTCGGGCAGAGCGGGCTGGCTGGCCACGACTTGTTGCAGGGCGTCCACGACGGGATTGCCAGTGACATAAATCGCCTGCGCCGGCGCCCCCTCCCCCAAAAGATTATGGCGCGCCCGCCGCGTGGCGGCTAAATAGATATCGCTCAGGGCATCGGTCAGGCGCCGATTGATTTCTTCCGGAAAAGGCGAAAATTTGTTATGCGTGCGCAGCCCCGCCTCCACATGCGCCAGCGTAATCCGCTCATAATACGCCGCCAGCGCCCCGCCCAAAACTGTTGTCGTATCTCCCTGCACAAACACTACTTCCGGCCGCATTTCCGCCAGCACGGCCTGCAGGCCTGTGAGCGCCCGCGCCGTGATT
The DNA here is from genome assembly GCA_964622325.1 of uncultured Armatimonadia bacterium. Classification (GTDB taxonomy): domain Bacteria; phylum Armatimonadota; class Zipacnadia; order Zipacnadales; family UBA11051; genus JAJFUB01. The sequence goes on along the minus strand of CAZUOJ010000067.1, from coordinate 2,514 downwards.
TCCGCCAGCGTCTGCCCCTCCTGCATAAGGTTCAAGTCCACATCCGCCTGCATGTGGAACACGGCCATCATCTGATCCAGCAGGCCCCTGTGCTGGGCCGTCACAATCACGCGCGTGGGCACGCCCCGTCGCTTCAGCTCCTGATACACTGGCGCCAGCTTGATGGCTTCTGGACGCGTCCCGAAAACTAATGCCGCCGTGTAATCGCCGTTCATCCCCCATACCTCCAGCGCCACAAAAACAAAGCCAGGGCACACAGCATGGCCGTAAGCCCGTAAATGAGCAGTACGGCTTGCCGCACCGACAGCCCCCGATCTAAAAGCCGATGATGAATATGGGCTCGATCGGGCGAAAGGGGCGAGCGCCCCTCCCGCACCCGCCGCGCGATCGCCGTCATTGTATCATAAATCGGCACGCCCAAAATGAGCAGCGGCACCAGCACCGCCACCGCGGTTGTGCCTTTAAAAGGTCCAATCACAGAGATACATGCCAGCATATAGCCCAAAAACATCGCCCCGGTATCACCCATAAAAATCCGCGCCGGATTAAAATTATACGGCAAAAAGCCCAGACAGGCGCCCGCCACGGCTCCGGCGGCGAGGGCCACGATTCCATCCCCTAAAAATTGCGCGCCCAGCATAATCGTCAGCCCTGCCAGCGCCCCCACACCCGCCACCAGTCCATCCAGCCCGTCCAGCCAATTCAGGGCGTTGGTAATCGCCACTATCCATAGAATCGTGACGGGCGCCGCCAGCCAGGACAGCGGCACATATTCATATATCCCCAGCGGGCTGAACGGATTAGTAATGCCCTGGATGCGCACCCCAGCATAATAGGCAATCGCCGCCACGAAAAATTGGGCGACAAGCCGCAAATAGGGCGACAAATTTTTAATATCATCCACGAGGCACACGCCCAGCAAGATCAAGGAGCCGATGAGCATCCCCAGGACAGGGCGCTCGTCCAGCCCCTGCCACAGCAAAAAACTCACCCACACTCCCGCGAATATCGCCAGTCCCCCGGCGGTGGGCATCACCTCTTGATGGATATGGCGGCCTCCCGGATAGGCCACGGCGCCAATGCGCAAAGCCAGCGCGCGCACCGGCCAGGTCAAGAGCGCGGTGATGACTAAGGCGACCAAAAGTGCCAACCACGCGTGGGGCATTATTCCTTCGTCTCCGTCGGTGGGCGCCAGGGCGTCAGTTCCACCCCCGCCTCCTGCAGCATCGCCAGCGCCAGCTCATCCGGATAGGCATCCCGATACACAATCCGCCGCACATTGGCATTGATGAGCATTTTGGCGCAGGTCACGCACGGCATGCTGAGCGTGTAGCAAATCACATCCCCCTGTAACGCCACGCCATGCACCGCCGCCTGTAAAATGGCATTTTGTTCCGCATGGAGCGCGCGGCAGACTTCATGCCGCTGGCCCCGCGGAACGCCCAGCCGCGCCCGCAAACAGCCCCCCAAATCCTCACAATGCGTCATCCCCTTGGGCGGCCCATTGTAGCCCGTGGCTAAAATATGCCGATCCCGCACCAGCACGCAGCCCACCTGGCGTGAAAGGCAGGTGGAGCGCTTCGCCACGACATGGGCGATTTCCATAAAATAATCATCCCACGCCGGACGCTGGGTGCGCGTGAGCATATTTGCGCGCGGCGGTTGCGCAGACGGTTGTTCGCTCATTTTGACTCGGGCAATTTTCGTCGGGATAGCAGGGCCAGCCTGCCCCAATGTTATAGGCGGGCGTGAGAACTCCCTATCTTTCTGGCTGTTCGAGGGCGCGCACTTTCTCGCGCCGCTGCTGATGGCGCCCCTCCTCAGAAGGCGCGGTCGTCAAAAATGTCCGTACGATTTCTTTGGCTAATTCTGTCCCCAGCACGCGCCCACCCAAACACAGAATATTCGCTGCATTATGTAAGCGCGCCATCCGGGCGCTGTAGCAATCCCCTACACAGGCCGCATACGCTCCGGGCACTTTATTGGCGGCTATACTCATCCCTATGCCGGTGCCGCACGCCAAAATCCCCAAATCCGCCTCGCCCGCCGCCACCGCCCGGGCGACAGGCAGGGCATAATCCGGATAATCCACTGCTGCCTCGCTGTGCGTCCCCCAATCCTGGATTTCGTGCCCCAGCGCCGCAATCACTTCGCAGATGGCTTCCTTCAGCACATAGCCGCCATGATCGCACCCGAAAGCGATTTTCATAGAGCCGGCTGCTCCTCTGCCCTATGATCTTTAACACAAAAGAGGGAAGAACAGGAAAACAGAAAAACAGACTTTCTTGTGCCGGCTGGCTGCGCTGTTATCCTTCTGTTTTCCTGTTCTTCCCCACGAAACGAATCCAGAGGGCTTATTCTCCCGTGCCAATTTTCTGCGCGGCTTTTTCATCCACTTTCGGCTGCTTGGGCAAACGCACGCTAAAAGTGGAGCCCTTGCCCACTTCCGAATACGCCAGCCACACATCGCCGCCATGCGCCCGCGCCAGATGCCGCACCAAATACAGCCCTATC
>CAZUOJ010000066.1:7627-19053 GCA_964622325.1 uncultured Armatimonadia bacterium | reverse complement strand
AGGCTATTTGGATGCCCGCGTCAAAGAAATTGCCGGCCAGAAAGAATTGCTGCTCAATGTTAACGGGATTGAATTGAGTCTGGAGCCGCAATTCACATGCCGGCGCGGCGTGCGAGAAGGGCTGCCTTTAATTGCTGTAAATCGGAGCGAGATAGACAAGGAATTGCGTATAAAAATTGTGGGCCCGCCGGGATTTGAAAGTCCGGCCTGGACAGTGCCTATTCGCGGCAAGGGGCCGGCAAAGGATGAGCGCATTTGGGCGGGCACGACGCGCTTTCACACGGCTATACAAGCCATGCGTTGCGGGGAATTTTGGGCTAAGCTTATCGTCTCTTCGGGCTCGGAAGAAAAAACAGCGCCGCTCAAAATCACATGTCTGCCAGAATATCCGGCTGCGGGGATTCTGTGGCGTGAACGCATTGTGCCCGAAGCCTTACAGCAGGCGCGTCGCGCTAATGTAGATTTACATGTGCTTGCTGGCGCGGCGCAAAAGGAGGCCTATCAAAATCTGCTACAGGCTTTGGGGCCAGAAGGACAAATCGTTCTGGCGCCGCTCCAACAATCTCTTTCGCCTCAACAATATCTGTCTGCTGTTTCAGAATTATTCAGCCAATTATCTGCGCCTTTTTGGATGGGGCCCCTTGATGACAACACAGGCGATAGCCTCAGCCTCGCGCCGCGGCTAGTGTTACAGTTGCGTCAGACACAGCCCCAGGCAATGTTCATCGCTGGGCCTGTGGCTCTAGCGCGGGATTGGCAAAGAGGCCAATTGCTGCCTTCACAATCGGAGCAATTATCCGCAGAAAAGCTGGCCGGCGCTGCCGCGCTGGCTGTACGGCCGCCCCGGCAAGCGCCCTTTTGCATTTTGCAACAGACGATTGACGGCCAGACAAACACGCTCAACGGCGCTTGTGTGGCGCTTGCCCATCATACGAATCTGCGCGCAGTTAGGCAGCTTCTGCAGGAGCGCAAATTGGCTCTGCCTTTGCTCGTAGGCGAATTAGCCGCTGGCCCCAATGCAGATGAACGTTTAGCCGCGCTTTCGCTTGCCCGCGCCCTCACAGAAGTTGCAGCTCAAGGCGCCACAGGCTGGATGCTGGAGTCTGCCAGCGCTGGCGACAATAGCTGGAGCTTGAGCGCTCCAACTGGAAGCGATACGGAAACAGCTGTGCAACAAGTGGCGCGTTTGATGGCCGGAGAATTGGCCGCCGCTGTGCCGCTTGTGCCTCTGGCCGATACGCCAGGCATATCATCAGAGCCCGACGCGTTCGTGTGTTACAAGCCGTTTTTGCGTGGCGGCGAAGGCATCGTTGTGTTGTGGAACAATACAAGCGCGCCCAAAGATGTCAGCATTGAATTTCGTTTTGAGCCTGTCGTCGCTCAACGCTTGATTATTTCCTATTATGGGGATTTCATTGTGCGGCGCTGGGATCCTATAATGCGTTTTTCAGAAGAAGCCTTTAAACGAGGCCAGCCAGCTGTCTATATTCGTCTGGATCCCTTACAAATCCAAATCCATGCCTTTCGCCTGCTCATGCCGGGCACAGCTTGGCTAAGGAAGATAGAATTTACGCCGCCCTTCAAGCCCGCCTCCGAAGCCGCTACGCCACAATCTGAAACGCGTGATTGGTGGCGGGACATGCTGGGAGGCCGTCGCGAGGGAAGGCTATAAATTTTTGCAATTATCTTTTATCAGTTTTCTCCTTAAATCTCTTCAAGCAATTCATTTTTCTATTTCACAGTCTTTGACACAGATAAATCATCATGCTGTAATCGCTCCCCTGCCGAAATTGATATAAAAGGCATTGTTTTCCAAATACAAAGAGGCGATTCCTGTATACACGAGCCCCATTGTTTCCATAGGGCTTTTCAAAAGCTTATATCTGGCGAAGAATTCGTAGAAGATTGTGAAACAGGCACAGGCAGGGCTTTTTAATGGCTCCTCGAGGCTTTGCCTATTGAGCGTTTCTGGGGAGATGCGGCCATGACAAAAACATTTCGGGACGGCACGGGATAAAATTTATGCCTCGTGGCGTGGCGCAGATGTTTGCTTTGCTCTGAAAGACAGTTCAACAGCCTTGCCGTGGCAAAAAATGCCTGGACAGCACAGGCCATGTGCTTGCGTAAGCACGCACAAAGCAGGCTTCACGTGATAAAGGCTCCTCTTGCTGCTGGAATGTTTGCTCGCGAAAAAAGCAATAATATGTGGCTTATGGGAGCTTTTCTTTTCTCATAGCCTCCTCGCGAAGCTTGTAAAGGATTGCTACATTGAATTTGCAAGCTTTCTTATTTTATTCCATTATAAAGCCCAGGATTCGTCTAGTGGCTGCTGCAGCCATTGACGCAGCGCGTGATGCGCCTCCTGTGTCAGCTCGGGATCCTGGGCGATGAGCGCGAAGGCATCCTGACGCGCCTCGCCAAGCAGTTGTGTGTCCCCTAAAAGATTTGCCATTCGCAAATCGGGCAAGCCGCTTTGCCGCCGGCCGGCCAGCTCCCCCGGGCCCCGTCGCCACAAATCTGCTTCGGCAATGCGAAAGCCGTCATGCGTGTGTTCCAGAATTTGCAGCCGTTCAATGACATCGGGATTACGGGCATTTGTCACAAGCAGACAATAGCCCTGTTCTGTTCCCCGCGCCACACGTCCCCGCAATTGATGGAGCTGCGCCAGGCCAAAACGCTCGGCATTCAACACGACAATGCAGATGGCGTTAGGGACATTCACGCCCACTTCTATTATAGTTGTGGCTACAAGCACATCCAGATTGCCCGCCCGAAAGCGTTCCATTATCTTTTCGCGCGCTGCCGCCTCCATCTGGCCATGCAGCAGTCCCAAGCGAAGGCCCGGGAAGATTTCCTGCTGGAAATGTTGATAAACGGCTTCCGCTGCAGCCAGGCTTTGTGCTTGATTTTCTTTAATCAGGGGACAAACAAGATAGGCCTGCCGTCCGCGCTGCACGATTTCGGATATCATTCGATAAGCCCGTTTTGCTTCGCGCCGTGGGAGCAATTCTGTATGGACAGGCTTTCGGCCGGGGGGCAATTCATCCAGCAACGAGACATCAAAATCGCCGTAAGCCGTCAGCGCCAATGTACGTGGAATAGGCGTAGCGCTCATAATGAATGTATTGGGACATTGTCCTTTTTGCATGAGCGCTGCGCGTTGGCGCACGCCAAAACGATGTTGCTCATCAATTACTATTACAGCCAAATCCGCAAATTGCACGCCTTTTTGGAATAAGGCGTGCGTGCCCACGACGAGCAAAGCTTCTCCGGCAGCCAGGCGTTGTTGCAGGGCTTGCCTTTGCGCCGTGCTTAGGCTGCCCGTCAAAAGAAGCGGCTGAATGTTCCAGGGGGATAAAATTTCCTTAAGCGTGTGGGCGTGCTGTTCCACAAGCAATTCTGTGGGCGCCATGAAAGCGGCCTGTTTTCCCGCTCGCACAGCAGCTAAGAGAGCTGCGGCAGCCACAACAGTCTTGCCAGAGCCTACATCGCCGTGGATCAGGCGATTAGCCGCTTCTGGGCTTCTTAAATCCTCAAAAATCTCCTTGATCACGCGTATTTGTGCATTTGTCAAAGAAAAAGGCAAGACGCGCTGGATTTCTGCCAGCAAATTGCCCACATTCACAGCTGCAGACACAGACGCTGTTTTGGCCATCCGCCGCCGTTGCGCCAGCCGCACTTGCAAGATGAAAAGCTCATCATAAGCCAGGCGCTTTCGGGCCGCTGCTAATGCTTCTTCGTTTTGGGGAAAATGTATCTCTTTATAGGCTTGGGCGAGGGGCATCAGCCCGCGCTGTTGAATAATGGGCGCGGGCACACGGCCTTCGGGATATTCTATGCAGGCAGCTAATGCTTCGCGCATTAGCCGTCGCATCATCATCTGCGAAAATGGCGACGCGCTATACACAGGCACAAGCCGGCCTAGCGCTAATGTCTCATCTGTAACAATTTCAATCTCGTTCACAGCCACAGAAATCAGGCCCTGATAAATCCGTGCCTGTCCTGTAGCGATAACTTTTACGCCAGGCGCAAATTGCCTGGCCCGATAGGGCTGATTGAAAAAAATCAATTCCAGGCTATCCGCGCCATCTGTAGCCGGCACAATGGCCATTTTTTGCTTGCCTCGCTGCTCCACACGCCCCGCCCCGTTAATCTGGACAAACACACAGGCCTGTTGCCGATGTTGCAGAGCTTTTACAGGCAGCAAAGCACGCCTATCCTCATAGCGGAAGGGATAATATTGCAATAAATCGCCGATTGTGTGCAGCCCGGCTTGCGCCAGCGCCTCCGCCCTTGCCGGCCCCACGCCCCGCAAAAAACGCAAAGGAGCATTCCAGCCCAATGGATGTGCAGCCTGAGCCGCTGTGTCTGCGCGTTTTTTCTGCCGCTGGCGTTTTTGGGGAAAGGCTGACGCTTCAGCGTCATTTCCGGCCATTGCCTTCGCCAGACAATGGCCGAGATCCTCAAGCCAGGCCACAAAAGCTCGCCTCTGGACGAGCTTCATTTGCTTGTATTGGCGTGCTTGCTTTTTCGCGCGGACAAGAGCCTGTTGGAGCTCCGGAAACGCCTCCACATACGGCCATGCCCGTGTAGCCCATAGCCGGACGAGCTCCGCAAGGCCGCCCATTACAGCGCGATCCGCATAGCCTTGCTGCTGTTCCAGACGCAAAGCCGCTAGCGGCAAACGCCAGGGCTCTTTAGCCGCATCATGGCCTTTGGAGGAGGAGACATCCATAGGCATATTTCATGACGAGTTCAGGCATATAATTACAAGCGGCATAATATTTTCATTGTCTAAAGGCGGCGAAAAATACAGCTCTGGGCATGATAGCGGCAACGCTTCATACGCGGCTCAAAAATGAAAAAGAGAGGGAGATTATACGCCCAGGATTTGTGCTGTCTCGGATTGTGCCTGCCGATAGGCATCCCACAGGCCCCAGAGATATAAGCCTATAAACACAAGAGCACAGAAGAGGACAATCAGCCAGCGTTCGGGCCCCATATTTTCCACAGCTGCCTGTGCTTTTTCAATTTGGGCTGCTTTAGCTTTTGGGCTGCTTAACGCAAAAAGAGCGCCCAGATAGGGGAGCAAAATGCTCAGCAGAATAATAAGCGCCACAGCCGCGGCTGCCAAAAGCCCCAAGCCTTTTTCATGTTCTCGATTGTAAATTTGCCCCAGGCCCGGAAAAATAACAGCGTGTAAGACAGCATTCAAAGGCTTGCGCGCGCTGGGCTTGTAAGATTGGGGATGGGCGATAATATCTTGCATGAGCGCCGCCCGACGTTCCTCTGGCGTTTGTGTCAACAGCGCCAGTCCATATTTGCGCTCTGCATCGGCATTGGCTGGCTCAATCTCCAGCGCACGGCGATAATGTTGTCGTGCCTCCTCAATACGCCCTTCGGCAGAAGCCAGATCGCCCGCCAACTCCTGAGCTGTTGTGCTATCGGGCCATTGCTCCAACAAGCGCATAATCAAGCTACGGGCCTCGGCGTAGCGCTGCCGCCGTAAAGCCCAGCTAGCTTGTTCTACAAGCCGAGAGAACTCCGTTTCCTCGGAATTGTCTTCTGAGAAAAATGCGTCGTCCCTCATAAAGCCTGGCTCACACGGAAGCGGGAACTTCTATCTCCTCCGCATCCATCCACAGCCGCCGCAAATCGTAAAAATGCCGTGCCTCTTCTTCAAAGATGTGTACAACAACATCCAGATAATCCAGAAGAATCCAGCTGCCTTCCCGCATCCCTTCAGCATGCTTTAAAGCCACATCCAATTTATCCATTTCTTCTGTAATATGTTCCGCAATGGCCTCGCAATGAATACGGGAACGCCCGTGACAAATAATAAAGTAATCCGTTATCGTCATCACAGGGCGCATATCTAAAAGTACAAGATCCAGCGCGCCTTTGTTATTTGCGAGCTGCGCAATTTTAATGGCTTTGGGCAGAGACTCCAGCTTCCTCCCTCCTTATCGAGGACAATGGAGAATGGGGCAGATGATAATCCCGTCCCAAAATGATTTCCAGGCAAGCCGCTCCTGCTTCCGCATCCTCTGACGATTGTTCGGACAATTCTTCGAGTTTTCCTGCTCCCAAAGCGAGCGCCGCCGCAATCGCCATATCTTTTTGTCCTGTAGGATACAAAATCTTCGTTGTTGCCACGGGCTTTGTGGCGGGGCGTGTGGCCACAATGGCAAAGCCTGCTTGGACAAGCAGTTCCGCCGCTTTCGCGGCCAATCCCGCCTGTTCTGTGCCGTCTTTTAATACAATTCGCCTTACAGCCACATCCCGGCCCTCTAGATGATCTTCAATATCTGCCAGCAGCCGGGCAAAAGCGTCTGTTTGCAATTCCGAATAATAGATGCCTCCGCTCAGCGTATCTACAACAGGGGCTGTAAAGCTCTTCAGATCTGTCGTTTTGAATTCTTTGAGCAGACGCGCCAAATCCACACATTCGCGCCAGGATAGCGTCGTCTCTATGCATTTCATAATTTCGCTGCCAGCGCGCAATAGATTGGGCAAATTGCTCAAACGGAGCTTTTGCTCTATGATTGCCCGCAGAAATTGTTGTTGGCGCTCCATGCGGCCATAATCTCCATCCCCCAGATGGCCATAATTGGATTTGCGATAGCGGCAAAAGCCCATTGCCTGATAGCCATCCAGATGCTGCCAGCCGGGCTTCAAATGGACATGCAAATTCCCCCAATTGTCATCGTAATTCATCCCCCGCCCTTCGCCCTCCACATCTGGCACAAGCACATACACGCCCCCCAGGATATCCACGGCTTTCACAAAGCCTTCAAAATTGATTTTGACATAGCCATCAATGGGCAGGCCCAATAATAATTGCACAGTTTCGACGGTCAATTTAGGCCCGCCATAGGCGTACGCATGATTGATTTTAGTGCGTCCATGCCCGGGAATTTCCACCCGTAAATCACGAGGAATAGAGAGCAGCGCGCCGCGCTTTGTCCGGGGATTAAGCCACAGAATCATTAATGTGTCGGAGCGCCCCCCTTCGCCCTCGCGATCATCGGCGCCAATCAAAACAAGCCGCAAGCGCGTCACGCCTGGGAAAGGGGGCGGCAAAGAAGCTAAGGGGCTTACGCTGCCTTTAGCTTCGGGCAAGCCGCCGGCAGATACCGCAACATTATCATAGAGGCCTACGGCCCCGGCGATGACAATCAGCCCCGCCAGAAAATATATCCAGATATCTTTCGCCTGCATCGCTATTTTATCATTGCACACAATGTTTCATTTAATATGCAGCAAATTCTGACAAATTTTTTTCGGGCTCCTTATTATGCCGGAAGGTTCCTATTCTTGAGCCACATCTCGCCCCAATGTAATTTGCACATGGGCCGTGCCAGGCGGCGCTTCCCCGGCGCCGTAATCCTCTCGCACAATCCTGGCTCCGATTAATTGCGCCAGCCGCTCCGCCTCTTTTCGTTTGTCGCCGCGATACAATATGACTGTTTGTTTGTAATGAGCGTGCTCCGCATTGCCTATATTCACAATAATATAGCCGTAGCTCTCCAGCTTTTTCGCCGTACGAGCGGCCGCGCCCGGAATGCCCGAGCCATTCAGCACTTCCACACGAATCTTTCCCGTTGCCGCCTCGGCCTCTTGGGCTAAAAAGCTTTCCGCTTCGCTGCGCATTTGTTGATAGGCCTCTTCATCCAGCGCACAATAATACACGCCGTGTCGCCGTTGATCCCGGGCAGGCAGCGTTTCCGTTTTTAAGGCTCCGGGTTCCAGCTCCCGTAGCAGCCGCCCTAAATCTATTAACTGTCGCCAGCTCAGATTTGTATCCACACAATTTAAAATTTCTCGGCCCGCTTTATACAGATCCGGCAATTTGGAAACACGCAGCTTTTGGGCCAGCAGCGCCCGCAAAAATTTTTGCTGCCGCTTTGCCCGCTCAAAATCCGTGCTTCCCTTGCCCGGGATATTGGACAGCCGATAACGAACATAGCCCATTGCCTTGTAGCCGTTCAGATGTTGATAGCCAGGCTTCAGATGGATAACAAGCCCATCCTGGGGACAATCATAATTCATCCCGCGTCCCTGGCCCTCCACATCCTCTACTTCTAAATAGACGCCCCCTAAAATATCCACAGCCTTAACAAAGCCTTCCAGATTAATTTTCACATAGCCATCTGTCGGGAAGCCGAATAGATGCTCCACAGTTTGGCGCGTTAAGGGCACGCCTCCGTAATGATACGCGTGATTGATTTTATTGACGCGATGGCCGGGAATATACACGCGCAAATCCCGGGGAATGGAAAAGAGCACGGCCCGCCGTGTCCGGGGATTGATTTCCAGCAACATTAAGGTATCGGAGCGTCCCCGATCTTCCCGATCATCGGCGCCAATCAGTACAAGCCGCAGCCGCTCCTGGCCGGCAAAAGGAGGCGGCAATAGCGCTAGCACGCTGCCCTCAGGCGCAGCAACGGCAAAGAATTCCGGATGCCGCCGCGCCATCCCTACGCAGACAAGAATAATTACTGCTAAAATGTAAATCAAAAAATTTCGCATAATTAATCCAGCTATTGATGGCGGGACAATGATGAAGGCGCTTCCCCGTGATGATAGAGCTGATGGGCATAAATGTAATCTACAACAGCATCGGGCGTCAGATAACGAATGGAACGCCCCTGCGCCACACGCTCCCTCAATTCCGTGGAAGAAATATCCAGTGTTTTAATGGCGAGAGGGCGAATCCGCGCCGCCCGCTGAGGCCCTAACACTTCTTCTATTTTGTGTAAATCATATCCCGGCCGATGCACGGCAATAATAGTGTATTCGGCCAGAATCGCCTCTGGCTCCCGCCAGGATAAAATCTCCAGGACAGCATCAGCGCCTGTAATGAAAAAAATTTCTGCCTCCGGGCCCATTTGCTGCCTTAATTGGCGTAAAGTGTCAATGGTGTACGAGGGCCCGGGGCGCTCCAGCTCTAAGCGGCTGACGGCAAAACGACGATTGCTGGCTATAGCCAGCTGCGTCATCGCCAAACGATGCTCGGCTGGCGTCACAGCGCCGGGATCCTTATGCGGCGGCTGCCGACAGGGCACAAACAAAACAAGCGGCAGCTCATACAGGCTTGCTACTTCCTCTGCCGCAAACAGATGGCCATGATGTATGGGATCAAAAGTCCCGCCCATAACGGCCAATCTGCGCCTATGACGAAGACAAGCGACAGCATCCATCACAGAGGATTCTATTCCGCTGGCTTTTTTCTGACAAGAGCAGCTTTAATACGCGCTCCCCCCAAAAATAATTTCTTCTGCCCAAGAGGCCGCGCCTGCCTCTTAATTTCGTTCAATTCTAAAGTCATCCAGCCAGAAGGCCTGGCCTTTTTTTGCATTGGCGTTTGTGTAAAACCAAAAACTGCGTAAAAGCCTTATATCCGGATAGATTTCCCGAATCCAGCGCACATCGGCCTGCGCCGCATGCCATTGATTGTCATCAATAAGCAGCACGCGCTTCAAATCCGGATTGCCGCCATTATTCCGTGTATCTGTGCCGCCAATATACACATTGCTGCCGCGTTTTTCCGAAGCCATCGCCTCCAGCCTCAGCCCCACAGGCGTGCCCGGCGGAATCCGATAGCTAAAGCGCACATACGGGAAGCGATCTATGTCCCATTCCGGCGGCCGAATCAGGCAGCTTAAGGTGGCATTGTCCTCTGTGGCATAAATCCGCCAGGATTGCCGTCCCTGCGCCGCTGTTGTGTCATCCAGGCAGGCCAATGTATTCCGTTGTCGATGCGCGTACCACCAATAGAACCAATTTTCTAAAGTTTCCTCTTCAAAATCTATGCACACAATTGTGTGTTGCGCTGTGGCTAAAGTGGCCATCCGCAACGCTGGCGACGGCCGCAGCGCTACATGCCAGGGCTGTTTTTCGGCGCCGAATTCATAGGCGCCGATATCCGGCGCGGCCCCTGCATAAGGAAGCGTGACGGCATCTCCCTGGCGAAAAGTGATTTTTCGATCCAGCTTGAGCGCGTTAGCCTGTGTGTCCACATATAGCACGCGTGCCATTTGCTTGCGCGGGCCAATGAACACAAGATCCCCCTGCTCGCCCGGAATCCCGTAGCCATCATAAAAGGGGCGGGCGTCCGCCACCGGGAGGATGTCGCTTGTCCCGGAAGCGGTTGTGGTCGTGAGCGGTGCGCCCGCGTCGATCGCGGGGCTGCCTGGCCGCAATCGATAATCATCCTGCTCCTCATTTACAAAAAGCGGATTTCCTTCCCGATTGCCCTTAAATTGGGCGGGAAGCTGTTGATTGGCTTCTGCGGGCGTCCTCAGCTGGCTTTGGGGGCGGGCGGGGATCGGCTCCGGCCAAACATATTTTATACAGGGCACATGCGGCTTGCCCGCCCAGAACAAATTGTGCACAAAGCGATTATCCGGACTGATATTGCCGCCCAAATTGAGCTGCACGCCATCGCCTCCGGGATCATTTTCCGCAAACACATTGTTCTGGATGAGGTTGCCCCGCACCATATGCGGCTCCGGCCGCGGCGCTATGTCAAACATTTCAAAGCCTGATTCATAATTCCCATAAAAAGTGTTGTGATAAATCCGCGCATTAATCATCCCAAAGGGATCCATATCCTCATATTTATAAGCATGTATGGTGAGAGGCTGATACCAATTGCGATAGATGAGATTGCGGCGAAAGATGCCTTCCCATATAAATAGCTTGGCGCGCCCGTCTGCCGAACCGCTGCCATGCAAAGCATTTGTAATGAGGCAATATTCCATCAAGGTGTGGGGAGAGGTAAATAACGAGAAATTGCGCCCCCAGCGACAATCAAAGACACAATGCCGGATTACATTGTAAGTGGCATCAGGCCAGGTCGTAAACGGGCTATGGCCGCATTGCGCAAAACGACAGCCCGTGATGACATTATGGCTGCTACCGAAAATAGATAACATATCGCCTGTCACATGTCCATTGGCATCGCGCTGCAGCGCGCGCGCCAGATCCAGATTCTCGAAACGGCAATAATGGCAATCGCGCACGCTGGCCAAAGTGTAATAGCGTGTGCCTTCACGCATCCGCAATCTCGCCAGCCGCACATTGCGGCAGCCTTCCATCGTCAGCCAGCCGCCCGCGCGGGGGCGCAGCTCCAGGCCCTCAATCGTGAGATATTGTTTATCTTTCAGCCGCATACACAACAATTGGCCATTGCCGGCTTGTCCCCCCACAAGCCGGGCGCCGCCGGCTGTGCTGCTGCGGAAAATAATGGGCTTGCCTTTTTCTCCGGACGCTTTCGGCTCCAAAACGCCCTCGTAATCGCCGGGCAAAAATGTAATCACATCGCCCGGCCCGGCCGCCGCATTGGCTTTCGGCAAATTCCACGGCTTTTGGCGCGTGCCGGGATTATCATATAGCCCCTGCGGCGCCACAAAATATTCCGC
>CAZUOJ010000066.1:0-7527 GCA_964622325.1 uncultured Armatimonadia bacterium | reverse complement strand
GTTGTCCACATTCCCGGCTCGCTGCGACGCAGCCATTTCACATGGCCATCGGCAAAAGCACAATTAAAGCCATCATTGTGCCGGCGCGCCACACGCACATAGGAGCCCGTGCCTAAATCCGTCACGCCATTGGGGCCGGCAATCGTAAAGCTCAGCGTCCCGCCGTTATAGATTTCTGAAGTTGTGGAATCACACAGCATAATTGTCCCGGCCACATCCTGGATGCTGGCCATAGCAGAGCCGGGCAGGGGCGTGGAAGCCACGCCGTAATCGTTGGCGCTAAAATAGGGCATGGCATAGGAATTAACGAGCGGATTGGGCAAGCCAGGGGGACGCATATAGGTGTAGCTCCAGGAGCCCGATGGACACACAAGCACTTGATAATTCTTGATGTAGGGCTGCGTCACATCCGCCCACCAGTAAAGATCCGGCATATAACGATACATCATCGGATAGCGTTCATCATAATCCTGCGCATATTGCATGATGGCCAGGCCCAGCTGCTTGAGATTAGAAGCGCAGCTGGACTGGCGTGCCTTCTCCCGTGCTTTGGCGAACACAGGAAACAATATCGCCGCCAGAATCGCGATAATGGCAATCACGACAAGCAGCTCGATCAATGTAAATCCCCTGCGCATAAGAACGATCTCCTTTCTTTTTTGACGCCTGTACATATACAGGCTTTTTCTTTGCTGTTAGATGTGTCTCGCCAGTGTTGTATCGCAATATATGCAATTCTCTTTCAGAGCGTCTTTTCCTCCCTTCTTCAATGAGCTTAATTTTATTATGTCCAGCTGCCAGGGCAAATAATCCCCATTACGCCGTCAATCATCCTCCATACGGATATGCCCCGCCTGTAAGATATCTTTTTCCGCATAGGCTAGGAGCAATTTTGTAAACTTTATTTTATTTGGGCCTTTTGCTTTGTAATTTGTTCCTTTTCTTTTGGCATTTCTTGCCCAGGCTTTTGGGATTTAGGAGCGCGGAACAAGCAAAAAATAATCCAGATTCAAATGTGTGCTGCTTTCGCCTGTGAGCCGGAGGCTATGCTCTCCTGCCTTTAGCTTCAGCGAAGGCGCCTGCGGCAGCCCTGTAAGTTGCCATGCCGCCCATTCCTCCGCGCTATAGCCCCAGCCGCCTGTCCCTGGAAAACGAATCAGCCCTAGGCCCGGGGGCGTCTGCCCATCAATTTTGAGGGAACGCAAATCCGCTTCTGCCTCTGTCGCCCCACGCACATACAGATCATACAGGCCTGTGTGGGGCACAACAAATTTGTATTCAAGCCAGTGCCCCTCGCCCGTATTCTGATAAATGCTCTTGCCTCCATGCGTTTGATAATGCCGCTCCGAGATGGCCACTTTTCCCAGCCCCTCTGCCACAAAATCTTCCGCCTCAATGACAATCCCTTTGGCAGGCATGGCCGTCAGCCGCCGCGGCGTCATTGCCATTTGCACAATCCGCAGCTCTATCGCCTCCACGGGCGAAGCCGCCAGCGCGTACGCTTTCACGACAAGCTGCAATGGCATATTGACATCGCACACGAGGGGGCTTGCCGCCTGTAAAAATTGTCCTGTCCGACGCCATTGCGCACTGACATTATGGCCAATTGACAGTTGGGGAGCCAGTGTGGCAGGGGCGGAAGGCTTCAGCCGCAAGCGAGGCTGCACGACAGCCGCGGGCAGCGCCGGGGCTCCCTGTGCCGTCATTTGCTCCAGCGAAAAATATGCCCGCAAATGTCCGATATTTTTGCCTTCACACAGCACAGGGATTGTTTGCTCGCGTGCTGGCCGTTGAAAGGAGCCTTTCCAGGCCACATGGACAAGATGCTTGCCCGCAGGCAAGGACAGCTGAACGCCACTTTGCGCCGCCTTCCAGACAATGTTTTTGCGCGGCCATCTGGCGCCATCCAGCGAAGCCCAGCGCGGCGCTGCGGGCAAATATATTTGCATGTGCACAGACTCTTTCGCCTCATAGGAAAGCACAATCCGATCCGGCCAGTAACGCACCGCATAGGCGCCAGGCACGTTTGCGGACAAAAGCAATTGGCCCTGCGCATTCAGAGTATCCGCCCCCTGGCCCAGCCGCGCCGCCCACAGCCCGAAAAAGGCAAGGGCAAATAGATATTTAGGCATGGCTATTTCTCCCTCAGGATGCATTATGCAAAAATGTCGCCGCCTGATGGCCGCCTCTTTATCTTTGTTCCTTTTTTGCCCATGGAGAGTGGGCAAATCTTCTTTGGGCACTGTGCGGCGTTATTTTCTCACAGTATCTAAGATATTTCTTAATAAAAAACAAATTATCCTTGCTCGCGCCTTTGGCGAAGCAATGAGCGAGCTTGTGTGGCCGTTTGGCGTGCTTCTGTCTGCAGGCTAATGGGAAAAGAATCTGGTGGGAGGATTACATACAAAAGGAATTATGCTTCAGCACTGTTATTATCATTTTTATCATCGCCGGGCAAAATGTGCATGGCCTGCAGAGGCCACTGGACAGCCACAGCCTGCCCCTCTTCGAGATGAGCGGCCGCAAAAGCCTGGGGCGTCATTGTGACTTCTAATGGCAGCGGCCCGACAAGCTGCAAGCGCATGAAGCGTCCTCTGTCTTCAATACGCGCGATGCGCCAGCGCCGCGCCTGTGGCTCGCCATTGTTCAATACATGAATGTCCTCGGGACGAATCATGGCCAGGAGCGAGGACGCGTCGGGCAGGGCGGCTACAGGCACGACAAGCTCCTCGGCTAATTTGACAGAATGATTATGGCGATACGCCTCCTGTACAGCAAACAGATTGCGTACGCCCACAAAACGCGCCACAAACGCCGAAACAGGACGCCGAAATACATCCGCCGGCGCGCCGACTTGCTGGATTCTTCCCTGATGTATGATGGCAATACGATCCGCCAGCTCTAAGGCCTCATCAAAATTGTGGCATACATGAATGACAGTCGTATGCAATTCGTCCGAAATACGCCGCAATTCCCGGCTCAGCTCCGAGCGTGTGCCTTCGTCCAGCGCGCTGAGAGGCTCGTCAAGGAGCATTACGGTGGGCTCAGGGGCGAGCGCCCGCGCTAAGGCTCCCCGTTGTTGTTCGCCTCCGGAGAGCGTGCGGACATCGCGTTTCAAAAGATGCGAAATGTGGAGCAGCTCAGCCAGCTCTCGCACGCGCTGCTCAATATATTCTGGTGCCGCCCCTTGCAATTTTAACGAGAAGCCGATATTGCTCGCCAGTGACATATGGGGAAACAGCACATAATCCTGCGGCACATAGCCCACGCGACGCAGCTCCGGCGCCAGATGCGTGACATTGCGTCCCTCAATCCAAATTTCGCCCTGATCCAGCCGATGCAGCCCGGCAATGCATTCCAAAAGCACGGTCTTGCCCGCCCCTGTTGGCCCCAGCACAACGAAATATTCGCCTGTTTCCACACGCAAATCCACGCCGCGCAGCGAAAATTCGCCTAATTCTTTATGCGCATTTTTGACTTCTATCATCGCTCTTTGCCTTTGTCCTCCGGAGCTTCCTGATGTGGCTCCCCAGAACGCTCCCGCGGCTCCACGCCGTGTCGCTGCAAAATATCTGTTGCTTGCGTCGCAAAAGCCATAAAACTCTGGGCAAGATGCGGATGAGGCGCTTGTTGGGGCATCGCTAATAGCAAGGGCACAGGGGGCGCCGCCTCGGGGGGCAGCTCCATTATTGCCTGAACGGCCTCTGTGCCTTCGCTTAAACACAGCCCAAAGACAATCGCTGCGTCGATGTCGCGTCCCAAGGCCAGCCAGCGCAACAGCTCACAGCCGCTCTGGCTGTACACAAAATGGGGCGCCAACTCCTCCCACAGGCCCATTTTCTGCAGCGCCTGGCGCGCATAATAGCCCACGCCAACGGTCTGGGGATCGCCTAGGCCTATCCGCCGCAGATTGTTTTTGTGCAAATCCGCCACAGAACGAATAGGCGAGGCTGCGCGTTTGGAGGACACAAGCACAAGGCGTGTGGCGCCCAGCGGCTGTATTTTGGCGGGCACAAAGGACGAATGCCTCTGCAGCGAGCGCAGCTCGAAATCCCCCAGGCTGACAAACAAATCAAAATCAAGGGGCATGTCGCGCGTGGCGACGACGCGGCACGGCGGGCATGTAAAATTGCTGACAATGCGAATATGCGGATGCGCTGCCTGATAGGCACGCGCCAATTCGGCAAACAGGGGCTCCACGGAAGGCCCGCCGCGGATGAGGAGCTGTTCATGCTGAACAGGCCGACAGCCCCCGCCCCCAAACGCCCCCAGCCCGAGCAGCGCCCCCAGCAGTCCGGCACCAATAAAGCGTTTCAGCGCGCGTTTGCTCCCCAAGATATTTTTCCCTCAAGAAAGATACGCCCGTCCGCCCAGCTTCCGGAAAATTAACAAGGTGATGATGGCTAAGATAATGAGAATTATGGTCACGCTGAGCGCCATCTCCACTTTTCCTACAGTCATATTCAAAAAGACGGCAATGGGCAGCACTTCTGTTTTAAATCTGGTAGCGCCGGCAAAAAACAATATAGGCCCAAATTCCCCGGCGGCCCGCGTCCAGGTCATGATGGTCCCTGCCAGCAGGCCATTGCGGGCCAGCGGCAACAGCACATGGCGAAAAGCTTGCGCTTCAGAGCAGCCCAGTGTGCGCGCCACTTGTTCATAGCGCGGATCTATGCTATCAAACGCCCCGCGCATGCTCCGCAAGCAAAATGTCCCCGCTGTGGTCAGTTGCGCCAAAACAATCCCTTGCGGCGTATACACAAAGGGCATGATGTGGGCTTCAATCCAGCGCCCAATGGCCGTCTGGAAAAATATCAGTAGCGCAATGCCGCCCACAAGCGGAGGCAAGACAAGCGGCAAATCCAGAATCGTGTCAATGAGCATGTTGAAGGGCAGCCGATAGCGACTCAACACATATGCCGCCGGCACGCCAAAAATGACGCAGATGGCTGTCGTTATGCTTGTCGTGATGATTGTCAGCCGAATGGCGAAGCGCACTTCTTCAGAAAGCAAGGCGCTCGTAAAGGTGGGCAAATCCAGATAGGTCAGCGTGGCCACTAAAGTAATTGTAATGGCGCTAAAAAGCACGCCCAGACTGGAAAACACAAGAAAACGAAAATAGGCTGCTTTGAGTCGACTCTGCCGTTCTGTCATGTGTGCTCCGCAAACAGCAGCCCGGCGGATAAACGCCGGGCACAATATAATTGTGCAACAGCCGTTATTGTGCCACAGGCTTCATTCCGCTTTCCGCCACAATTTTTTGCCCCTCCGGCCCTGCCAGAAATTCCATAAACGCCTTGGCCTCCGCCTGATGCTGCGAAAATTTCAACACGGCAACAGCCACTTGTACAGGCTTGTAAAGGGAAGGATCAATCGACACGATATCGCAGGCGTCCAGCACTTGTTTCGCCGTCACATTCCATACAATGGCCGCATCCACGGAGCGCAGCTTCACGGCCACGCCCAATTCTGGCACATTGCCAGCCCGATAAATCACATTTTTATGCACTGCCTCCGTGAGGCCGGCCTGCTTTAAAATCTCTTCGGCTGTTATGCCTACAGCGCAGGCCTCTGGCTCCCCCAGGCCAATCTTTATCCCCGGCTTTGTCAAATCGGCAAGCCCTGTAATTTTTTTCGGATTGCCCTTGGCGACAAGAATTACAGGCTCAAAGTAGCCCACGACTTTGCTCGTCGCCACATAGCCGCGCTTTACGGCCTGATTCAGATAAAATTCCTCGCCCGGCACATAAAGATCGCCACGCCGCGCAAAAGTCAGTTGACTGAGCACACAGCCGGAGCCGGCATAGCCCACATCAATCCGCACCCGGGGATACAATTTCTGGAACGCCTCAATCGCCGGATCCATCATCGTCCGAATGCCTGCCCCGCAATACATATACAGCGTCACGCGCTGAGGATCCTCCACAGCCCGATCAAAGCCGAATTTCTCCCAGATGTCCTGGACAATGGGCTCCCGCAGCATTTGCAAAAAAGCCTGCGCCGCTTCCCTGTTTTGAGCGCCCTGGATAAGCGCAGCTTGCGCCGGAATGCGCTCCGATAGCTCTTCCGGCAGCTTCCCCAGAAGCTGCAGCTTGCCGGGCACCTCGCGCGGCTGGCCGCCCACAATATGTGTCTCCCGGGTGCAGGGATAATAGACAATCCCCACTTCCGCTTTCTTTTGCAGTAGCTGTTCTTTTATTTGCGCCGGCTCTGGCGTCCGCCACAGTTTCTTTTCCACTTTCTCCCACAGGCCCGCCTTACGCAGCGCCTGCTCGGCATAATAGCCATTGCTGTTTTCTGCTGTCGCCAGCGCAATTGTCTTTACGCTCGGCTTGGCTAAATCCGCCAGAGACTCGATTTGCAAGGGATTGCCCTTCTGCACAAGCAGCGCCAGCGAATTGTAGGCGTAAGTGACAGGCTCGCCTTCGATGCGCCCCGCTTTTTTCACACGCTCAATCTCCCGATCGCCCAGCGCCAGCCAGACATCAGCCTGGCCCTTTCCCTCTAAGAGCATCCGCACCAGCACATCGATATTGGCGATTTGTTGGGTCACTTTGACGGCAGGATAGCGCTGCTCGAAAATCTTTTTAATTTCGCCATACGGCCCGGCGATGCCGCACGGCACCAGGACAACAAGCTTGCCTTGCAATTGGGCCGCGGGCCCGGCCTGGGGCGTTGCAGGCGGCGCGGGCGCCTGCGCGCTTTTTTGCGGACAGCCGCTAAGGCCCAAACACACTACGCCCATTATTCCTGCAAACGCAAACAATACGGTAAGCCTTTTTTTCATCCTTTCGGACTCCTCAACAATTCAACAATTCAACATTCAACAACTTAGCGCGCCGTGGCTGGCTTATTTTTGCTTATTCGGCTTCTCTTTGAGCAGCTTTTTGATCACGGCATGCAAGTCTTCAGCCGTCCATTCGCCCCCCATTGCCATCTTAAAGGTAACTTCCTTCACGCTTCCTTTTTCTTCAATCGTCCAGGTCTGCTGCCCGTTGATTAAAATAGCGCCGCAGGTCAGCCCATATTCGTCATGCCATTTTTTGAAGCCCTCATCGGTCGTAAAATCAACAAATTCGGCCTTCACGCGCGGCCCATATTTTTGGGGCAGGCTCAGCACGAGATCCTTTATCGGCTTATGCTTTTCATTGTCGGGATAAAAGGCGATGACTTCTATATCTGCTTTAGCTGCCGCCTGTTCGGCAGGCTTTGTCCCTGTCGCCTTGGCTGCCGCGGGAGCCGCCGGCTCTGCCGCGCTCTTCGTCTCGGGCATAGTCAGACAGCTTTCCAGGCCATTTTGGGCCAGAATCTGGCGCCCTTCCTGAGAGGTCATAAATTGCATCAGCGCCTCCGCCGCCGGCCGATTGGCGGCCTGTGCCGCCAAGACGACAAGCAGCGGCTGCTTGGTGTAGCTGTTTTCGGGGAAGGCGAAAGCGATGCGCACTTTTGATTTGCTCAGCTTTTCGGGATTTGTCTCCAGCGGACAATTCCGATAGGCAATCCCCGCCTGGGCTTTGCCGCCGGCGA
>CAZUOJ010000065.1:6047-19627 GCA_964622325.1 uncultured Armatimonadia bacterium | reverse complement strand
GATTGCGCAGCCGATCATAGGCGTCTACAATAGCGCAAAGACGCGCGTGATAGGGGATATTCTCTCCCGCCAGGCCTTCGGGAAAGCCATTGCCGTCCCATTGCTCATGATGATGGACAATGACAGGCAAAACGGAAGCCAAAAAGCTAATGGGCTGCAGAATGCTGCGCCCAATCAGCGGATGCATACGATAAAAAATTTGTTCCTGATCTTCGGGCTCCCGCGCCTCCAGCGCCGCCTCTTCCACGCCAATTTTCCCCACATCATGCAAAATGCAGCCGAAGCGCAACAGTTCACGCTCATCGGCTTCCATTCCTAAAAAGCCCGCAAATTGATCCGCCAGAGTCGTCACACGCTCCGAATGATTGTAGGTGGTGGGATCGCGCGCCTCTATTGCAGTTGTGAGCGCCCGCACTGTCTCGTAATAATTCCGCCGGATATCCTCATATAATTCCGCATTCTCAATCGCCACGGCCGCTTGATGGGCAAAGGCTAAAAGCAATTCAATTTCCCGTCGGCTGAAGTGCCGCTTGCCTTTGGCGTAAATCCGCAGCACGCCCAGAGGCTCCTCTTTGCTGCGCAGCGGCACGCTGATGACAGAGCGCAGGCCCTCGGCTTCGGCGGCTTGCGGATACTGGAAATGCGGATCCCGCCGCACATCGGCAATCTGCACGACTTCGCCCGCCAGCACGCGCCGATCCAGAGGGCTGCCCTCTAAGGAGACATCCCCCTTGGCCAGATATTCTTCGCTCAGCCCTCGCATCACGACAGGCCTGAGCTCTCCTGTTTCCCTGTCTAACAGCCGAATGCCGCAGGCGCGTGCCCCCATCACTTTTTGGGCGTTCGCGGCGATCAGCTCCAGCACTTCGCGCAAGCGCAAGGAAGAAGTGATGCTTTTCGCCACTTCGTAAAGCATTTGCGCTTCCAGAGCCCGCCTGCGAATCGCCCGCGACACGGCCGAAGCAAAATAGCCCACAATGAAAAACATCGCTAATTGCAACACAGGCGCAAAATCGGCGACAGTTAAATGGAGCGGCGCGGCAGTGTCCCAATTGGTTTGCGCCCCTTGAGTGGCGCTCAGATAGGCGGACAGTACGGAGACAATGATAGCGCCCGTCAAGCGAAAATTGAAGCCGGCGTAAATGATGGGCAAATAATAAAATTGCCGTGTAATCTCAATGACAGCTGTCTCGTCCGCCAGACGCAGCAACAGAGTAATCGCAAACATGCTGGCGGCCAGAATAATGATGTTTAGGGGTTTCTTGCTCACAGAATCATCCCCCAGAAAATTTTTGGGGAACAGGCTGCAGGCTCAATCAGGCAACGCTTTGCCACAGACGATGGCCTGGCGCATATCGCCCCTCTTTAGGCCTGCTAACGAATACGGGTGCCGACAGGCACATCGCCCTCTACAGTCAAAAGCCCGAGGGGCTTTTCTTCTCCCGCTGCCAAAATCATCCCCTGGCTCACAAGGCCACGAATTTTCGCCGGCGCTAAATTCGCAATCACGACAACATCCTTTTCTAACAGCTCTTCCGGGCTGTATTGCTCCGCAATTCCTGCCACAATCGTCCGCGGCTCCGCTTCCCCAATGTCTACGGACAATTTGAGCAGCTTATCGGTTTGCGGCACCCGCTCCGCTGCCACGATCTTCCCCACCCGTAAATCCAGCTGCCGGAATTGCTCCAGAGAAATCGTCGGCTTTTCGGCCGCCGGCGCTTCGGCAGGAGCCTGTTTTTCCTGCCGGCTGCGCATTTGTTGCTCCAGCCGCTCTATATCCACACGGGGGAAAATCGGCTTATCCCGCCGAATCTGCGTCTGCGGCGGCAATTCCCCCGCCTCCACTTTCTCCCACTGCAGGGCCGTCTCTGGCGCCAGTCCCAGCTGCCGACACATTTCCCGGGCCACTTCCGGCATAAAAGGCGAAAGCAAGATAGCTGCGACACGCACACAATCCAGCGCATCATACAGCACGGCTTCCAGCTCCACTTGCTTGCCGTCCCGATACAGATTCCACGGCTCCCGCTCATCCAAAAATTTGTTCCCCGCCGCCAAAAGCTCCCAGATGGCTTCCAGCGCCCCGCGGAAGTCAGCCACTTCCATCGCCTGTTCGTACGTCCTGCGCGTCTGGCTGACAGCTTCCGTCAGATTGCCCGCCCCGGGGCCCGGACGCGGCACAATCCCATTCAAATAACGCTCCACTAAGGGCAGGGAACGATTGAGCAAATTGCCCAGATCATTGGCCAGATCCGCATTAAAACGCCCGACTAGCGCCCGAAAGCTGAAACAGCCATCCAGCCCAAAGGGCACTTCCCGAAACATAAAATAGCGTAGCGCGTCTACAGCCACGGCCGTACGGGCGCCGGATTGTTCGGCCAGCTCTACCGCCGTCTCATAGGGGAGGACAAAATTGCCCCGCGATTTGCTCATCTTATCGCCGCTGTCGGCCAGCCACCAGCCATGGGCAAAAATCGTTTCCGGCAGCGGTACCTCCAGGCCCATCAGCATCGCCGGCCAGATCGTGGCATGAAAGCGCGGCAAGATGTCCTTCGCCATCACTTGAAACGACGGCGGCCAGACGCGGGCGAATTTCTCCTCATCCTGGGCATAGCCAGCTACTGTCAGATAATTAATGAGCGCATCAAACCATACATAGATGGATTGCGTCGGATCGCCCGGCACGGGAATGTCCCAATCCGTGCGTGCCCGCGAAATACAGGCATCCTTCAGGCCCTGTTTGATAAAAGCCAGCACTTCGCGGCGTGCCCCCTCCGGCATAATAAAACGCGGATGCTCCTCAATGTAGCGCAGCAGGCGATCCGCATATTTGCTTGTCCGGAAAAAATACGCTGGCTCCGCCACGCGTTTCACTTCGCGCCGACAATCCGGACATTTTCCCTCCACAATCTCCGTCTCCAATAGATAGGTCTCGCAGGGCACGCAGTACCAGCCTTCGTATTCCCCCAGATAAATATCCCCCTTCTCGCGCAGCCGCGTAAAAACTTCCTGCACGACGCGCATGTGCTCCGGCGCGCTAGTGCGAATAAAGTAATCATATTGAATATGCAGCCGCCGCCAGGCTTCCTGATAGGCTTCCGCCATCTGCGCCGCAAATTGCTCGATGGGCACGCCCGCTTTCGCCGCCTCCTGGACGCTCTTGTTGCCGTGTTCGTCCGTGCCCGTCGCGAAAAGCACTTCCTCGCCCCGCAGACGATGATAGCGCGCCAGCACATCCGCAGCAATGGTCGTATACGCGTTCCCTAAATGCGGCTGCCCGCTAATATAGTAAATTGGCGTTGTGATATAAAAAACTTTTCCCATCCTGATACATCCCGCTTTTGCTTGTTCTGTCGTTTAAAAAATTAAGAAGCGTGCCATGGCTAAACTGTGATATTGGCTCCGGGGCGTATATTGCTCTCCGGAGCCCTTTTGATGTGTCCTCCCGGCTCAGGAGGCACGGCAGCCAGCGCAGCTGCTCCGGGAGCAGCTGCTACAGCTGCTTGCGCCGCCCAGCGAGCCCCCCGCACTATGGCCCACAAACATCGACATCAGGCGCCGGCTGCGCCGCCCGCCGCATTGCGGACAGGGCCCGGGCTTGTCCCGCTGCGCGCGGGACAATAATTTTTCAAATTTTTCCCCACAATGTTGACACTGATATTCATACACTGGCATAACGCCCTCACTCCTCGTTCGTCGGCGGCGGCGCGGAGGCGGGACGCCGCCAGCGCATGCGCCGCCGCGATTTTCGTAACGCGGCTGCCGCTTTGCCAGCCTCCGGGACCGCCGGGGATACGGCTGTGTGTTCAGAGCGAGCAGCTCCTTTAGCCTGCGCTTCATTCTTCTTTTTCCGTTTCCGCCGGGAACGGCGTTTGAGCCCCTCTTCGGCAGACCCGGAAGATACGATTTCTTCTTGCTCTGGGCTCTTCGCCAGGCTGAAAGCCTCCACGCCTTCCCCGGCGGCTTCCGCCGGATAATCCGCCGGAAAAGATATTTCAGCCTCTTCTTCGTCCTCTTCGGGCGTGGCTATCGCCGGCGGCTCCTCGCCAAACGCGCTTTCCGCAGCGCCAAGCTCTGCTTCCTTGCTGGCCTCGTTGTTTTCCCCATTCGAATAAGAGGCTTCCGAAAATTCGGGGCTGCCCTCTGCCGTCACTTCCTGCGCCTGATATTCCGCCAGCTGCCCATCGGGGAACTCCACGAGCAGCCGCTGCTGGAAAATAAAGACGCTTTTCACAGTGGCCGGGCCCTTCGGCGTGTGCACGGTCTGCCCCACTTTGGGCAATTGCGCCGCCAGGGCGCAATAAGAGTCATGCTCAAATTTCAAACAGCACATCAGGCGATCGCAGATGCCGCTGATTTTCGTGGGATTGAGCGCCAGGCCCTGATCCTTGGCTACGCGAATGCTGACGGGATCAAAATTGCGCAAGAAGGTATTGCAGCACAGGGGACGGCCACATGGCCCCAGGCCGCCTATCAGCTTGGCTTGATCCCGCACGCCCACTTGCCGCAACTCAATGCGCGTTTTGAAGGTTTCCGCCAGATCCCGCACCAGTGCGCGAAAGTCCACACGCCCCTCCGCCGCAAAATAAAAGGTCAGTCGCCGGCCATCAAAAGTGTAATCGGCCGCCAGAAGGCGCATCGGCAGATTATGGGCGGCAATTTTTTCCGCACAGATTCGCCGCGCCTCCCGCTCTTTGGCTTGCATCTCTTTCTCCTGCGCCAGATCCTCTGCCGTCGCCTTCCGCCATAGCGGCTTTAAGGGCCTTTCCGCCTCGCTGGCGGGCAGCTCATATTTCACGCATACGACTTGTCCGATATCCACGCCCTTTTCGGTCTCGGCCACGACATAATCCCCCGGCCGCACTTTTAAGCCGTTAGGCGCAAAATAATATATCTTGCCGCTGCGACGAAAGGCCACGCCAATCGCCACTGGCTCCTTATAGGCAAAAATTTCTTCTTCCATTGGCTCCCTAGTTCCTTCCTCGTTTGCCATGCCCTCTGTATCCCTCGTGCCAGCCATCTCAATTATATTATGTCCCATTTTTCGCCCGCAAAAGCTCGCGGCGTGGGACGCTGCCCTGCTGTTTATATTGCTGGCGATCTTGCAGCCGCCGCAGCAATTCCATCAGCCGTGCCAATAGCTGTTTCTTTTCCTCTTTATGATAGCTGAAAGAGATTTCCCGGGCTTTCACGGAAAAGTGGGGCAGCACAGGCCTGGCGCCGTGCCGCTGCTGGCGGATTGTCGGGACATACAGGCCGCGCAGCATGCGTTGTTCCCGTTCGTTTAATTGAGCCTCCTCAGCCAGCGTCAGCACGATGCGATCCTCACGAAAGGCAATATCAATAACGCCCGCCTCCATTGCGTGCAGCTTCAAGCGCACGAGCCGGCCCAGATTCTTTACTGGCTCTGGCAACGGGCCGTAACGATCCCGAATTTCCTGCAGCAAGGCTTCTAATTGTTCCTGCGTCTCCACGGCCGCCAGCCGCCGATACAGCGCAATGCGCTGATTTTCATTGGGCACATAATCCGCCGGCACAATCGCCTCGATGGGCAAATCTATAGTGGGATGCCCCTCCCCGGGCCGCACTTTTTCGCCCTTCAGCGCCTTGACCGCCTCCGCCAGCATCTGAATATACAAATCCAGGCCGACCGCAGAAATATGGCCGCTTTGCTGCGGCCCCAAAATCTCTCCCGCACCCCGAATCTCCAGATCCCGCAAAGCGATTTGAAAGCCGCTGCCCAACTTGCTGAATTCCTCAATCGTCTTGAGGCGCTCAGCCGCCTCTAAAGTCATCCGTTCCGGATAGCGATACAGAAGATACGCGTACGCTTGCCGGCTGGAACGCCCGACGCGGCCGCGCAACTGATAGAGTTGCGCCAGCCCCATCCGATCCGCATCATCGATCAATATCGTATTGACATTGGGCAAATCCAGCCCATTTTCAATGATGGTCGTGCAGACAAGCACATCAAATTCTTCCGCATAAAACGCCATCATCACGCGTTCCAGATCCTGCTCCTCCATCTGGCCATGCGCCACGGCCACGCGCGCCTCCGGGACAAGCCGTTGAATGTGTGCCGCCACATGGCTGATGGACTGCACGCGATTGTGGACGAAATAGACTTGTCCGCCCCGTGCCAGCTCCCGGCGTATGACTTCCGCGATTAAAGCGTCATCACGCTCCCGCACTTCCGTGTGTATCGCCAGCCGGCCCGGCGGCGGATCATTGATGAGCGAAATTTCGCGAATGCCTGATAGCGCCATATTGAGCGTCCGGGGGATAGGCGTCGCGGTGAGCGTGATGACATCCACTTGCTCCCGCAAATGCTTCAGCTTTTCCTTTTGTCGCACCCCAAATCGCTGCTCCTCATCAATAATCAGCAGCCCCAGATCCTTAAAGGCGACATCTGCGCTCAGCAGCCGATGCGTGCCGATGACAATATCAATCGTCCCGTTTTTCAGCCCGGCCACGATCCGCCGCTGCTCGGCCACGCTCTTGAAACGGCTCAACACGGCGATTTCGACGGGATAACGCGCCAGACGCTCCCGAAAAGTGTTGTAATGCTGCTGGGCCAGCACTGTCGTGGGCACAAGCATGGCCACTTGTTTGCCATCCAAAACAGCCTTGAAGGCGGCGCGAATGGCCACTTCTGTCTTGCCAAAGCCCACATCCCCGCAAATCAGCCGATCCGCCGGGCGCGGCCTTTCCATATCCCGCTTCACTTCTTCAATGGCCCGCAGCTGATCCGGCGTCTCTTCATAGCGAAAAGAAGCCTCCAGCTCCTTCAGCCAGGGCGAGTCGGGGCTGAAGGCATGCCCGGGCGTCGTCTCCCGCGCCATATATAATTGCATGAGCTCCCGCGCGAGCAATAAAGCCGCCCGCCGCGCCCGTCGCTTCGTCAGCTCCCAGCGGCCCTTCTTGAGGCTGGAAAGCGGCGGCTTCGCTTTTTCGCCCCCTATATATTTTTGCACACGATCCAGCTGTGTCACGGGCACATACAGCTTTTCGCCCTCGGCATATTCGATGAGCATATAATCCCGCTCGATGCCGCCCACGATCTGCTTCGTCAGCCCCTTATACAAGCCAATGCCATAATTGATGTGGACGACATAATCGCCTTCATGCAAATCCCGCAAAGAAAGCAAATGAAAGCCGCGCGCATACACAGGCTCCTCGCGCCGCCGCAGCTTCTGCCAGCCGAAGATCTCCCGGCTTGTCAGCACAACGAGCTGGGCTTCCGGCAAACGAAAGCCGCTATCCAGCGTAAGCGGCGCCACTGTAATCTGTCCCGGCTGCAATTCCGGCTCGCGGGCAGCCACTACACGCGCCAGCCCCCGCGTTTGCAACACTTCCGCCGTCCCCTCTACATCCTGCGTACACACAAGAATATGCTGCCCTTCTTTTTGCCATTCCGCCAGGCCCTCCGCTAACAGCTCAAAGCGTCCGCCGAAGCTATCCACAGGCGGCGTGGAACAGCGCACAAGAGGCGTGTGGGGCGCCCAGGGCACCTCCCGCTGCAAAAGACTCATAAATACAATCGCCCGCCCGCCGGATAAATGCTGCGCCGCTAATTTCGCAAACGGCATCACGCCCGTTTCCGGAAGCCGCAAATGCTGGCCCAGCCGCAAGCCGCGCCGATAGGCCTCATGCACATCGGCCTCAAATTGCTCCGCCGCGCTTTGCACGCGCACAGGCTCATCCACGAAAAATATCGCTTCCGGCGGAAAATAGGAGCATAAGCTCTCCGCCTCCGGATAAATGTAGGGCAGATAATGCATCAAATGGGGCTGCGGCCGCAATTGCTCCAAAAGCTCCAGATCCCGCGTCAGCGTTTCCTTGAGCACATGCGCTTCCCGCGACTTGCCTTCTTCATAAAGCCGATCCAGCTCCTGTCGATACGCGGCCTTGATAAGGGGCAGCGCTCGCCGCACGGCCTGGGGCGTCAACAAAATTTCTCCCGCCGGGCCAATGCCCACCCGTTGCCTGTTCTCCAGCGAACGTTGCGTCGCCGGATCAAAAAGGCGGAGGCTCTCAATCTCGTCGCCAAACAATTCAATGCGCACGGGCAGCGGGCTTGTGGGGGGGGAAACATCAATAATGCCGCCACGCACAGAAAATTGCCCCACATCCTCCACGAGATCCACCGACTCATAGCCCAAATTGTACAGTGCTTGCGCCAGCTCGTCGCGATCGATGATTTGTCCCACAGTTAACTGCTGGCAGGCGACAATCATATCCGCGCTGGGAATTGTCAGTGTTGTCACGGCGCGGATAGCGGCGATGACAATCACAGGCTCCCCGGCGCATAAGCGCTCCATCACAGTCAGGCGCTGCGCCACTGTCGTCCGATCCGGCGTCACGCCATCATAGAGCGCAGAGGCCACGGAGGGATAGATCAACACGCGGGGAGAAGGAGACTCAGCGTTAGCTTCCAGCAACGCGCGTAAATCAGAAGCAAATTGCGCCGCGCGTTCGTCATTAAAAGTCAATATCAGGGCGCTGCTGCGCCTTTCTGCCAGCAGCGAAGCGACAAAAAGAGCCTTCCCGCTGCCGCTGAGGCCCTCGGCGCATACAGCCTGCCGTGCCGCGACATAACTGGACAGCTCCTGATAAGAAGCTGTTTGTACGATAAATCTCTTCAGCTTTTCAATCGCAGACATAAAATTTCATATAAAAATTAATGAGGGCTCAAAAACAAATGCCCCAAGCCCGAGGGGATCTCGGGCTGGGATATTTCTCCTTCTTTTTGAAAATAAAAAAACGATTTTGTTTTATTTTAAAGCCTGTGATGCCTGTTGTTCCCACACCAGCGACGCCGCGCCAATCATCCCCGCGCGATTGCCCAGCTCCGCCCGCACGATATTGGCGGGATTAAAGCCGCTGATGCGGCTACAATGTTGGACAGTGCGCCGGATAGGCGCAAACAGCACTTCTCCTGCCGCTGAAATCCCTCCGCCAATCACAATCTTATCCGGATCGCACAATACAATTATATCACAAATCGCTAATCCTATATAATAGCCTATCTGCGCCATCACCTCTTGGCATAACGCGTCGCCTTCTTCCGCCAGCTCCGCAATCAGCCGCGGATCAATCCGTTCATGTTCCGCGCCCACGACATCGCCCAACCGGCTGGCGCGGCCCTCCTGCAGCTTCCGTATCGCCAGATCCACAATGGCCTGGCGCCCCGCCAGGGCTTCCAGACAGCCATGATTGCCGCAGCCGCATTTGGGCCCTCCGGGCTGAATGATGAGATGCCCCACTTCCCCCAGAATCTGTCGCGGCCCCCGCAAAACTTTATTTTCAATGGCTATTCCGCCTCCGATGCCCGTGCCCAGCGTCAGCAACGCCATATAATGGCAATCCCGTCCCGCCCCATAGCGCAATTCCGCCAGCGTTGCACAATAGGCATCGTTGCCGATGAATACAGGCAATCCTGTTATTTTTCGCAAAATATCTGCCGCCGGCACGCCATCCAGTGCGTGCAGATTCGGACATTGCTTGATGACGCCTGTGTGCGGATCTACAGGCCCGGGAATGCCGATGCCCAGGCCGCGCACATTCTCGCGGCCGCCCGCTTCTTCCCTTAAGGCCAGCGCCGTTTGCCCCAAAACATCCAGGATTTTTTCGGCAGACTCGTTTTGGGGCGTCGCCTCCTCCTTTTGGGCGAGCAGCCGCCCTTCGCTATCAATCAGCCCCACGGCAAAGGTTGTGCCGCCCAGATCTATGCCTAATGCACATGCCCCTGCGTGTGTCATTTTTATTTTCCGCTCCTATTGATCGCCGAAGGGATCCTCCATTTCATTCGCTGTTTCAAAATCATCAGGAGGCAATTCCGGCTCAAAGTCCGGCTCTGGAACAATGTCTGGGGCCGCAGACGGCGTCGGCGCCGCCTGGCCGCGGGCGGCTCGTCGCCGCTCCGCCTCTTGGCGGCTCTCCAGACTCTGCACATTATTCGCAATAATCTCGACGCGATAGTTCTTGCGCCCGTCGGCGCCCTCCCATGTCCGTGACTGTAAACGCCCCTCCACGCCCACCAGCGCCCCTTTATCCAGATATTGTGACACGAATTCTGCTGTCTTTTGGAAGCAGACGATGTCAAACCAATCAGTCTGATCCTCGCCTGTGTCCCCACGTCTCACGCGCGTCACGCCCAGCCGAAAATTGACAACGGGCATGCCGCTGGGCGTATAGCGCATCTCCGGATCATTGCCAATGCGCCCTACAAGGACCACTGTATTAATCATGGGACTCCCTCCTGATGTATCCGAAAGCTATGGCCAAACGCATTGCCTTTTCTCCAAGGCCCTTTCAAAAGTTAAAAAGCGGAGGACAGGCCGCCCTCCGCTGCGAACTTTTCCGGCACGCAAATCACAGCTCTAGGCTTCCTGTTCGTCCTCAGATGATGTTTCGCCCGCCTCCGTTTCTTCTCCTTCTGTTGCCTCTGGAGATATTGTCTCTGGCCCTTCCGACGCTTCTTCTGTGGCTGTCATCGCCTCATCCTCACGAGCGGCGGGGATTTCTTCTGCGGCTTCCTCTTCTGCTTCCGCCGCGGCGGCCTGAGCCTGCGCAGCTTGCGGATCGTAAATAGCCTGTGGATTGGCGATAACAATCATGCTCCGCAAAATGTTGTCCATAAGACGCATTTCATTGCGCAGCTCTTCTACGACATGCCCCAAAGCCCGAAAATACAACAGCATGTAAATGCCTGTCTTCTTATGATTGATTTGATAGGCTAATTGGCGGCGGCCAAACTCGCGCGAAGCGATGACTTCTCCCCCGCTTTCCCGCACATGATCTTCCAGCCGGCGAACAATTTCTTGCAATTCCTCCTCGCTCACGGCTGCATCCACAATATACATCGCTTCATACAATGTCGGCTGTTTCGGCATTCCTTCACATCCTTCCTTTGGACAAGAGGCTCCCTCGCTTTTTTCAGCGCACCCGCTACTGTTTCTTTGTTGGCGGGAGCAGGAAGAAATGCTGAGGCCTTATCGCCTCAGCAAAAACAAAGCATAACAGTAGGCACATATAATAACATAACAAAGCAATCACGTAAAGCCTGATTCGATGCGATTTTTGTAAAACGATTTTATCTGGTGCTCTGGCCCTACATTGCATCCCTGCATTCCGCACGATATAATTATATTTGCTTTGTAGCATTCTTTATGTGCCGCTGTGAGCATTCTTTTGTGCTTTTTTCCTCTAAGAGCACAAAAGAAAAGGATGGCTTGTTTATGGAAAAATTGCATTATGATTTGCTGACGATAGAAGCTAATGAGAATAATGGCTATTCGGTGCACGGAGCGTTAGCCGCACAAAAAATAGATGTCCGGACGCGCTTTCCGCGTCTATTGCGTTGGGCTTCCTATGTAGCGCGCCTTTCCCCGCGCCGCCGCCTTCATTTGTTAGGGCTGGAATTTGCGCTGGATGCCGCATCCGCCCGCGTGGATGTCCGCGCCAAAGGCCTTTTGGCGCCCATGATGAGGGGACAAGTGCAGCGGCTGCGCCGGCTATTACATTCTGGCTTGCGTCCGCTGGGGCAGCGGGATGGAGGCTTTGTCTATAATTTATATCAGCCCCCGATCCCTTCGTTGCGCTTTATCAATCATCTCTGCCGCGTCGCTTTGGAAGGCCGCGAGCCGCCCCGCCCTACGACATGCACATTGCAAGTCACAACGCGCTGCCAGCTTGATTGCGCCCATTGCAGCGCCGCGCGTTTCAAGACGAAAGAACGCGCGGAATTGTCTACGGAAGAATGGATTTCCGTAATTCGTCAAGCTGAACAGCTGGGCTGCTACAACATCGTCTTCACAGGCGGCGAGCCCTTGCTGCGTCCAGATATCTTTACGCTTATTTCCGCTGTGAATCGTGATCGGGCCCATGCCGCCATGTTCAGCAACGGGCTGCTTTTGACGCCCGAAAATTGCCAGCGCCTGGCTGAAGCCGGCTTGTACTCGCTGATGATTTCTGTGGACGATCCGCGCCCCGATGTCCACAATCAGTTGCGCAATGTCAAAGACGGCTTCCAACGCACAAAGGAGGGCGTGCAAAATGCCCTGGCGGCCGGCCTGCTTGTCGGCCTCTCTACGTATGCCACGCCTGAGGATGTGCGCGAAGGAAGGCCCGTTCAAATGATAGAACTGGCGCGTGCGTGGGGCGTGCATGAGATTACGATTTTTGATACAGTGCCCACAGGCAAATTGCTGCCCCTTGAACAAGAACAGCTTTTGTCAGAAGCAGATAAGGAACAGCTCATTGCCTGGGAGCGCGAATACAATGCCAGGGAAGGCTATCCCCATGTGATTACGCAGGCATTCATCAATGGCCCCCAGGGAGCGGGCTGTTTCGCAGGCTATGCCCAATTTTATATGACGGCTTTCGGCGATGTAACGCCCTGTGATTTCACGCCTCTATCCTTCGGCAACATCCGTGACTCTTCTTTGGAAGAATGCTGGGAGCGTATGTTGCAGCATCCGGCATATTGTCAGCGCTCCAATCATTGCCGCATGCAGGATCCCGAATTTCGCCGTCTATATATAGATCAGATCCCGGAAGATGTATTGTTGCCCTGGCCCGCTACGCCCGAAGTGGCGGCGCAGCCGCATGCGCCCAGGCCATCCCCATGCCACGCCGCCTGCGGCGCCAGCCATTTGTCGGCAAAACATCTGCGCCAGGCTTGAGAGTCTCCCCTCTGTCCCCTCTCCAGGGACAGACAAGAGAAAAACAGGGCTTGGGCTTATTGTTGCCCGCGCGACAATTCCTCGTAAAAGCTGCGATATGTCATAAAACGCATCCCTAATTGTTGGGCCCGGACAAGCAAAAGCTCAATCGGATCTGTTCCGGCGCCGAATTTGACAATGGCCCAGGGATGTTGCACAAGGGACACGAATGAAAGGCCCTGTTCACAGGCATGCTCCAGCCAGCGCCCTTCCTGGGCAAAAAGCTCCACAACAGTCCGAGGCGGCCGCGGCGGCAACGCAAAATCATACACAGGCGGGAAATATGTCGCATGTCCTGTCCAGCCTTTCAGGACATTGTCGTGCCAGCCATGCCCCGGGATTTCCCAGATGTCGCCGTAGCCATCGGCCTCATATGTATAAGGCTGGGCCATGTCGTTGGGGATTGTGCCCAACGGGCCCCGCAAATCGGAACTCAGAAATTTGATGCCCTGCCGCCGAAAAATTTCCAGCCGTTGCGGCTCCCCCGAAAAGCCGTTTTCAAAGCCACAGCCAGGGCGAAAGCCGAGACTGTCGCATTCAAAAACATCATCCACAAGCCGCTTGCCCTCAGCCACTTCCCATTCCATTTCCTCAAGGCTGAGGCCGGGCCCATGCTGCGGGCTATCGCGCAGCATACGATGTGAATAGGAATGACTCTCCACATCAAACAGCGGATCTGAAAGCAGCTTCTTAAAAGCGGGCCCATGTTTTTCTAAAAGCCGGCCCACAATAAAAAATGTCGCCGGGATTTCATAGCGACGATGTAACGCGACAAGCAGCTCCACAGCCGGCAAACATTCCTCTATATGCTCCGTATCATACGCCGCAATGTATCGTGTCATTGTCGCCTCCTGTGCT
>CAZUOJ010000065.1:0-5947 GCA_964622325.1 uncultured Armatimonadia bacterium | reverse complement strand
GGCGCCAGCTCCCAATCTTTGAGATGCACATTTGCCACATAAGCGCCCAATGTGCGCAGCGCTGTCAAAGGATCATCGCCGCCCAGCAGCCAATTGCCATTATCGAATGTCAGCTTTAAGCCGGGCACATGCTCAAACATCCATTGCAAATCGGCAATGCTGCAATAGGGCGTCAACGGATTCGGGAAATCTTCCAGCGTGACGATAATGCCGGCTTGTCGCGCATATTCCACGACTAGATTAAGCCCTTGAGCGACTCGTTCCTGCACACGCGACTTGTCCGCTTCCTCCAGCGCAGCGCCAGGCAGGAGCATAATCACAGAACAGTGCATAGCCGTAGCCCAATCCACATATTGTTTGGCTTGCTCTACGCCTGCGAGAAATTCTGTTTCATCGGAGCTTGTCATTGGACAGCTCCCATTAATGCAGGAGATAGCCAGGCCATAATCCGCACACAATTGGCCAAATTCCTGCGGCGTCATATCTCTGAGATGCCCTGCCGAAAGTTCCACGGCCGCGAAGCCTAATTCTGCGGCGAATCTTACGATTGAGGGCAAATCAGGCAGGCCTCCGGGCTGCCCCGGCCCCACTGTATATGTCATCAACGAAAAATTCATTTTGGCCTCCTTAAGAATGAAATCACGCCCCACAGCGCTAATGTGACGAATCATTATCCCGGCGGAGCATTATTCCAGAATAATTTCGCCCAGCCGATCTGTTGTATGTACGGTTGTATGGCTTATCCAGGAATAAATGGCTAAAGCGCCTGTCCCGGCGAGCGCGGGATTAGCCACGCGCACGACATTCATATAGAATTTCCGCTCTGCCGGCAATCCTCTGGCGCTCAGCGATGAGAAGGGCATAGCCAGATCTGTTGTCCATCCGTTCATTTGCGTGCTGACGGCCGCTCGCAGGCCATGTTCCGCCAAGGGCACATTGCTGGCGCCTTTTTCTTCGCCATGCGTTAAGGCGACAACAGTGCCGCTGGGGCTGACTGCAAATTGCCGATATGGCTTATCTTTCTGCAGCGCCACAAAAATTTCCCATGTGTCGTAGGGGAATACGCCCGGCGAGACAACAAGCTTGCTTGTGTCGCACGGATCTGTCAGCCGCAGATAAAGATATTGGCCATCATGCGCAAGGAAGGCGCGCAGGGCGCGCGGCGCGGGCTTGGCGGAGCCGCGCTCATGAAATCCGCCGGGCAATTCCACAGCCCGGCTCCAATCCACACGTACACTGTCGCCCTGGGCGGCAGAGGGCAGACGCGGCACGCGAACGCTGGGCAAGGGCGCTTGGCTGCGCTGATGAAAGGCCGCGGCGCCTTGTTTCATATATTCCCAGACAGAAAGCTCAAAAAGACGCAGCCGTTTTTTCTGCCGCTCTGTCTGGGCCAGCGCCCGCGCTTCTTCTATCCAGCGTTCATAGCGTTTCATACGCTCAGGCGTCCCCAGACGCCCCCAGGCGATTTCGACAGTTTGATGCCCCGGATTGTCCGGATAATTGGCGGGATGGCAATATGTGTGCTCCATATCCAGATACATCTGCAGCAGCGGCCTGCCCGCGGGGCCATACAGCCCTGTAAAATATTCATCTAAAAGCTGATCCACATTCAAAAAAGGATTATCCATCAGGCGATATGTGACATAGGCTTCAACTTCCTGGCCATAGCCGCAATGAAACATTCCCCGATAACCCTTTTGGGCGAACAGCCGCATCTGTGCGCCGATTGTATGAGCGAAAGCGCCCGGGAAGCAATGAAATTGGCCATTGACAGCGATTTCCACAGGAAATGTGTAATACAGCCACAAATACAGGGGCCGCTGCCGCGCCTGCTTGCTCCACGCCTCCAGCGCCTGCAGCTCATTTTCATATTGTTTGCGCGCATAGGGCAGCCGATTGCAGGCAAAACAAAATTGCACGGCCACATTAGGCTCTAATTGAAATGTCCGCGGAGGATAAGCATGTGTCATATAAGCTAAAGTGACGATGTATTTGTTAGGATGTGTCTTGCGGACAGCTTTGGCCACTTCATTGACAAAGCGGAAGAAATAATCGCTATGGGCGCCATTAGAAAAACAGCCCTGGCCGCGGGGATCGTTCAGCGCCTGGATGAGGCTCTGACAGGCCGCACATTGACAAAATTGCGCATTATCCATCGGCTCCACGCAGAAAAATTCCTCGCTGGCGACAGCGCCCGGATAGATTTTCCCTGTGTCAAAATATTCGCGGGCGTCCGCAGCGACTTGTTCAATAAGGCCGCGATTTGTATAGCACATTTGCGGCGGGCGCCCCTCGTAGCCCTGTGCGAACCAATCCGCTTTTTTGGCCACAAAAAGCTCCGGACGGCTCGGATTGGGCTCCCAAAAACGATCATAATAGCCATACAGCGAATGATTGGCGACACATTTATGGCCCCCCTCCCGCCGCCGCAGGCGAAACAAAGTCACAAAGCCCCGCTTGGCATGAACATAACGCCAGCGATCGGGAAATTGGGCTTTGAGAGTGGGATAGGCCGCTTGCTCATAGGCTTCCCATTCCTCCGCAGTGCGGGGCTGCAATAAGACAAAGCGATCATAATTTTCGCTGGACAGATAACACGCGTAGCGATAGCTGAAGGCGGGCTGGCGCCGCACATCCGCCCCCTGCACACGCAGCGTTTCGCGTGTGGGAATGATTGTGCCCCATTCCGTGTGATCCAGCCAGCGCACGCCGCAATAGCGTTCCAGAAAATCATATACAGCATACATAGTGCCGATTTCATCCCACATATCCGGCCATGTAGCGAGCTCCTCCGGCGAAGGCATAAGCGAATAGCGCACAACGGTCTTGTCATTTTTATCCCGGCCCATTAACACGAGCGTGTCGGGCAAGAAACGGATGATATATTCCTGCGGGCTCAGCCGACTGTTAAAAAGGCCCAGTCGATGTGTCAGACGGCTGTCGCCCACAAGAATGCGCACGCCGTTTATTTTCTCGCTCTCGTTGTCGTGAACGATGGGCAGCAGCGCTCCTGTCATTTGCTGGATATGCCATTGCAGCTCATAGGCGGCAAATTGCGCCGCGCGATTCGGCCGCTGCGCCAAAATGATGGTGGCCTGTGGCTTCCCCTTTTCTACAAGCACAAGCGCTTCCGCTGTGCCCACAGACAAAAATAGGCTCCCGAGAAGCCCAAAAGACAAGATCAAGCTTTTCATTGCGCCTCCCTTTCAATATCAGCTTGCGATTAGCTTGTTGTGTGGCGGCATCGCAAAATTCAGGGCTTAATTTCATCCCCGGATTCCGTTTCTCCTGCCGTCTTTTCCTTTGCGATAGCTATTCCAAAAAGAAACAGCCTATGGAACAGCCTTCGGCGAAAGTTAGGCTGCCTTTTCCGCGAAAGTTAGATTTGCCCTGAGATTTATTGTGGCGACAGGAAAAAGAGGGAAGACTGAAGGGCTTTTTCGCGCCTCAAGAGAGGGCTCATCATGCGTATACAAATGCCAATTCTGCTCTTTGTCAAAAATGGCTTTATTATCTTGGCGGCTCCATTTCAGCGGCGTCGTATTGTGTTTCCGGCGTTTTCTGTAAGGCTTGCAGTGTATATATGCGCAGCGGCTGGGAGCGTCCGCGCAATGTGATCTCGCCGATTTCCTTGAGCTGGACGAGCGGCGCCACACGCGCGGCTGTTGTTTCGCTCAAAAGCAGGGGAGCATCATAATCTTTTGTCAACGCCTCAATCCGGGCAGCGGCATTCACAGAATCGCCAATGGCTGTATATTGCGCCCGCCGCGCTGAGCCCACATTGCCTACGATGGCTTCGCCCGTATGCAGGCCAATGCCAATGCGCAATGGCACGCGATCTTCCCGCCCCGCCCAGGCCTCGTTGAGCCTTTTCAGCCGCTCCAGCATCTGAATGGCGGCTTTTAACGCCAGCTCCGCGTGATCCGGCTGCTGGCCAAAAGCGTTCCACACTGCCATCAAGCCATCCCCCATAAATTTGTCCAGATAGCCGTTATAGGCAAAGACAGCCTCGCTCATTTCCGTAAAATATTCATTCAATTGGGCGATCCACACATCAGCCGGCATCTTCTCCGCAATGCTGGTGGAGCCCCGCACATCGGAAAACAATAGCGTGACATCCCGCCGCTGCCCCTGTTCCACGATGTGGGGATGGCGCTGCAATTCCCGGAGCACTTCTGGCGACACATACGTGCCGAATTGAGCAGCCACATGGCGCTTTTCGGCAATCAGACGCTCATAGAGCCCCACGGCCCAGGGCGCGATCGTGCCTCCTAATATGGCGCCGTACGGCAATACTTGTTTGTACATAATCAGGCCAATCCAGAATGTAGGCGCGGCCAGCAACAACACAAGGGCGCTGCTCAGCCATAATGCCAGTCGCTCCTCGCCATGCCAGATAACGAGGCTGATCAGCAAGCCGAGTAGCAAGGTGTAAACGATAGCAAATATGCCTGTCGTGTGATCGTGGAATGTATCTTTGGAGAGCAAGGTATGGGCGATGTTGGCGTTTAGCTCCACGCCGTAAAAGACGCGATTATGCCGCCAAAAGGGCGCGGGGCGCACATCATAGAGGCCGGCGGCCGTGGGCCCAATTAAGACAATTTTGTTTCGAAAGGTCTCTGGCGGCTCCAGGCCCGCCGCAACGCGCCAGGCGGGAATATAACGCACGGTCCCCAGGGGCCCCGCATAATTTATCAGCAGTCGCCCGCGTTTTAAGGGCAGCGTCTGCTCTCCGATCTGGATGGCTTCCGGCGTCATGGCCGCCGCCATTTGCTGGGGCGTCAGTCCCAGACGCAAACGGGCCAGCTCCAGCCCAAAATGGGGCATCAGCTCTCCCTGGAGGCTCAATTCGCCGAGCGAAGCCCGCCGATAGATGCCGTCAAAATCGGGCACAATGTCCACATAGCCTATTCCTGCGGCGGCCTGCGCCAAAAGCGGCGTGGGCGGCACATATTCTTCCTCAATCCGCTCATCCACATAGGCCCGCGGCCAGCCCGAAGATTTCGCCTGGCCGTAGCCGCGCCAGACGCTTGGCTGGGCCGCCCCCCGTTGAATTGCGCGCTTATGCGCTGCCAACACGACACGCCCGTGGCGCCGAATGGCGGCCGCCAGCGCTTTGTCGTCCGCTGACGGCTCGGCGAAAAGCAAATCTATCCCCACAACGCGGGCTTCCTGCAGCCGCTCCAGAATCCGCACATAGACGGCGCGCGGCCAGGGAAAGCGTCCCAGATGGCGCGGCAGCAGGCTTTCCTCGTCGATTGCAATAATGACAAAATCATTCAGCTCACGCGGCGGGCGATGTTCAAAATAAAAATCGTAACAGGCATTTTCAAAAATCTGCAGCAGACGCTGCGGCGGCCCTGGCATATAGCGGAGCAGCACGAGCAGGACGGAAAAAAACATCCCAATTTGTACGCCCCGCAGCCGCCTTGTTCTTTCTTGCCTCCACAATGCCTGTGGCGCCACTGAAGCCTCCTTTGCCATATCACACAGAGCTAAAATGAGCTGGCGCGTCCGTCTCTTTCCCCCAATATCCCCCTGTATTTAGCCATAAGCCATTGCGACGGGCCCCAAAAGCCATCGAACAAATAAAGCCCAAACGCCCGGCAATAACGCGCCGATTGCGGATGGCTTGTCCTCAACATGACACATGAGGGGCTTTTCGGCGAGGCAAGCCTTTATGTCAGTCCTGATTCTCCGCTTTATGAACGCCGCGCATATCCAGCTCATAGCGTGTCCGCTTGCGATCCCGCGCCCGGGCTGTGATCCGGAAATTGCGGCCATCCGACCAATAACTTTCTAATGCCCCGCCATCAAAATTCTTCAAAATCATTTCCACGCCGCCCTCTTCCTGGATGTTCAGCTCGCGCAGGGTGGCGGGATTAACCCAGAGGGGATAATTCATATCCCCTTCCAGATTCACGAAAATTTTCCGCAACGCTTCCTG
>CAZUOJ010000064.1:0-19723 GCA_964622325.1 uncultured Armatimonadia bacterium | reverse complement strand
GGCCCAATCTGTCCTTCCAGCGCCAGCAAATGAAAACGAGCAGCAGCACGAGCGATAGCAGCTACACAACACATAATATCAGCTGGAATTGGACGCCCAGCGGCAAGCCTTTTTCGCTTTCAGGCAACTGGCTGTTCACGAGTCAAGAATATGTCCCGACGGCTGATCCCACGCATAGTCGCGGCAGCGACACACAACAGCTGCAATGGACGGCTTCCTATCGGCCCGGCGAGCGTTTCTCTATATCCCTGAGCCAGAGTCTGAACAGCTCTTCCGCCACTGAGACGACGGCGCGTTCCTCCTCGCGCAGCGAACAAATCTCGTGCCGCTGGACTCCCTTTAAAAATGTGGATCTCAATTATGATCTTTCCCGCACGCATTCGCAAGGGCGCGTGAGCAGCGGGCTGTATGGGGGCTACAACAATTATTACGGCTATTATGCAGCCGGACTTTTTCCCCAGGGCATTGCCGATGGCGGAGGCATTATTGACGGAGGCGGCGATAACACGGAAGAGAATCGTTATACGGATCTATCCCAGCGCTTGAGCCTCCGCTACAGCCCCTCCCAAAAACTGAGCTTTGATTTTTCCTTTATGAAGCGCAAATACACGAGCGGCGGCAGCGTGGGCTATTTAGCTAACAGCGATCAAAGCACGCAAACATTCAATGTCAGCTATATGCTCAGCGAAGCGCTGTCGCTGAATTTAGCCTATACAGCGGATCGGATGGCTTTCCTGGATGAAAATCGGGGCACCGTGTCCAACAACACTTTAGGAATCGGCGCGAATTATCGCGTGCCGAACAGCCCCTGGGGCCTTGGCTTGAATTTCAATCTGCTGCGCGGCTCCAGCCCCACTTACAGCGGCTTCGGCGCCAATCAGCGCATGCGCATTGTCGATAATAATATGTCCGATTTATCCCTGCGCCTCTCCTATGCTTTGAATCAAAGTTCCGAAATTGTGCTGACAGGGCAATTATCTGATTATTCGGGCGGCTACGCCAATTTCAATCGCCAGCAACTGGAAATCGGCTATCGGCGCAAGCTGGGCAAATTTGCCGATTTGACCTTTGGCTATCGCCTGGCGCGCAACATTACTAAAGGCCTGGATGATCCGCGCTACGGCTATACAAGCCTGATTCCGCAGAATCAAAATTATATTGCGAATACCTTTATGCTCACTCTGAGCACACAATTCAGTTCGACAGGAGACTCCCGCAGCCGCCCGATAACGACATTCGGCTCGACCAGCGATTTGCGCAATTTCACGGGCTATCGGCCGGCGACAAGCATGGGCTTCGGCCGCTATGGGGCGGGCTATGGGAGCTCGTACGGGGCTTATCCTTTTGGCGGCGGCTATCGGAGCCCCTTTGACACGACTCCTTTTTCCGGCAGCTACGGGGGCTATAGCAGCTATGGCCCGGGGCAGCCGGCGGGCTATGAGATTTTTGGCAGTGGCTGGGGCGGCCAGGGAGGCTTTCGGGCTGGCCTGGGGGACATCAGCGGCCAGGGCGCCGGCAGGGGCATGCGTGAACTGCCGACGCCGGGATTGCCGCAGCCTCCCGAAGCCGACGAAAAGCTGCTGCGAGAAATAGAAACATGGCAGGAATTGGATGAGCTGCCCTCCTTATGGTGGCCCTAGCCCACACGGGCCCCGGGCGGCGCTAAAAGACCGTAAAACGTGCCTTTTGTGGGGGCATGCACATGAGCTGCCCTTAATTTTTCCTGCCGTCACAAGGGGCTTGTGGAGAAGGAGCAATAAAGGCTGGCCGAGGGAAGGAAGCAAAGATGAAAAATAAGGGCGTGTATGCATTTATTCTTTTCCTTTTTTTCAGCCTGGAAATCGCTGGCCAGGCGCAGACGCGCTTTCGCAATATCGTGAATACGCCGTTTGCCACACGCGCGAATGGCCCCCTCGGGGCGATTATTGTCCCTCATCACAAAGGCGCGCCAGCCCCTTCTAACTGGCAGGGCGTTC
The DNA here is from genome assembly GCA_964622325.1 of uncultured Armatimonadia bacterium. GTDB lineage: Bacteria > Armatimonadota > Zipacnadia > Zipacnadales > UBA11051 > JAJFUB01. The sequence goes on along the minus strand of CAZUOJ010000064.1, from coordinate 17,747 downwards.
AGACATATCGGCAGCACAATCCCCAGTTGTTGCGGCGGGCTGTGGCGAGCTATCGGCGGATGGAGCGGCTCAGGCTGACGCGTCGCCGGGCGGAAATCGCGTTGCGCTTTCCCCGCACTCTAGTGCGCACGCTGGATGGCGTTTTTGTGCAGCCAGACTGGCAGCGCGCGGCGGAATTGGCCGCGAAGCAGGCGCAACAGCAGCGGCTTTCCCGCCGGAGCCTGTTCTTAGCCGCTCCCATAATCCAGCCCGGGACAATCGGAAGCCCCGCGAATGAGCTTACCTTTACCTTTGAAGGCTGGAGCGCCGCGGATGAAGCCGCCCTGCGCGCCTATCTGAATACCGCTTATCCCAAAGCCAAACAAATTTACGGGCCTCCGGCTTTTAACCTCAATGTCAAAATCATTCGCGATAGCACGCTGCAGACTATTCAGGGCGGCATTTATGATGTGAGCACGAATGAAATTCGGATTCCGCCGCTCTCGGGCAATTTCCCCGAAGACACTTATGTCCTGTTAATGCTGGTGCTGAATGCCTTTCATGATGATGCGATTTTTTATTATGATGCCTGGGAGCAGGGCTTCATGGGCGCCGCGGCGTATGTAATCCAGACACAGCCCGGCGTCAGTCCGGGCTATGATCCTGTGGATCCGGGGCCCTTTTATTGCCTGTCGGTGTATGAAGCGGAAAATCACCCCGAGCTGGGCAACTGCACCTTCTATCCGCCCTCGGGCGCCACAAACATGCTTGTCTGGCGGATTGCCATGGCCCGGGCGGCCTGGCTGAAATGCTGGATTGAAAATCCCCAGTTCTTCGCCCAATTCAATCAGGCGTATTATGCCCAGTATACGCCCCAGCTGGCGGGCGATATCCCCTCCCTCAAAGAAATCGCCGCGGCGATTGTGCCCACCGTGGAAGGCATTCCTTTTGCGGACTGGTACGAACAGCAATATGTGCTGGATACAAGCGTGCGCGTGGGCGATAAGCTGTACACCTGGAACATCCCCCTGCCCGAATCCGTCGTGCTGATCTGTGAGCTGTACAAAACTTTAGCGGATGGCGATGAGCAGCCCTTTGGCGGACAGGCGCGGACAATTTACTGGAATTATGAGCGCAATATCCAGCTTTATTCCGAGGCGGGCAATGTGATTAATATCCCGGCCACGGGGGAGACGCCGGGCGAGGGCTTCTTGCTGCCGGCCTTTTACAATATCGGCGGGCCGCAACGGATTGCCGTACAAATTGATGTGGCGGGCTTGCGCCGGGAATATATTTATCCTTATGGCATGCGCGGCTTCGAAATCAACGAAAATAATCTGTATGGCGCGATTATAGGCGAAAACGAAGGCACTATGGATGTCGTGGGCGGGCGGGGGCTCACGGGCGTGGCGGTCTCCCGCGGCGTGTGGGGCGATCGCATCACGACAGGCTTGCTCAGCCCGATGCAAATCCAGCTCACCTTTAAAAGCAATTCCGGCGCGACCTTCACCCGCAAAGCCAATATCGGCTGGGATTCGTATATCTGCTTCTTGCGCGCCGGGCAACTAGTGACTGTCTCGCATACTTTCCGCTTTGGCCAAAACGGCCTGCATTTGATGGCCCTGCCCGTGCAGCCCATTTCCGCCAATCTGCCGGAAGTCTTTAACACGCCCGCGGGACGCTTATTATTAGCCTGGTGGGATCCCTATCTTGCGGGCGAAAATAAATATCGCTTATGGCCCGGATTTGTTTTTCGCAGCCCGGGGCAGGCTTACTGGTGGCGCGTTTTGCAGGACACAACGCTTACGGTGCAGGGGATTTTGCCGCCTTCCAATCAGCCCTTTGAAGTACCCCTGGGGCCAGGCTGGAATCTGGTCGGCAGCCCGCGCCTGAATTCGGTGGCGCTTTCTAATTTGCAGGTCCAGCAGGGCGAAAATGCGCCCGTGAGCTGGGCAGAGGCGGTGGCGCAGCGGCTGATGCAAAATAGCCTGTTCAGCTACAATCAAAGCGCTGGCTATCAGGCGCAAACGACCCTGGAGCCCTGGCAGGGCTACTGGATACGCTGTTTGGCGCCCAACGGCGTGATTCTGATTTTCCCGCCAGAACAATGAGCCTTTCTGCCCGCAGGAAAGCGATCCGCCGCGCGGCTGACAACAATAGCGCAGCGAACAGAAACGAAACGCCGCAGGGGCGCAACGCCACAGGAACAAGGCACACAGGAACGCAGCAAACAGGAACGAGACGCAGCGGGGACGCAGCGCCTCAAGGGCGAGGCGCCTCAGGGATGAAGCCAGCAGGAGCGCAGCCTCACGGGGCGCAGCGTCACGGGGCGAGCGCAGCAGGGACGAAGCGCCACAGGAGCGCAGGAGCTGGGCACAACAGAAACGCAGCGCCAGCAGGGGCGCAGCGACACAGGGATGAGGCGCGGCCGGAACGACTGCCGGCTTGCGCCGATAGCGAGCTCATCTGAATGGGATCTTTTCGCATTCGCTTCAATTGATGAGGATGTTGCAAAAATTATGAGACACGCGTTTGGCGTCTTTATCGGGATAAGTGGGCTGCTGGGAGCCCTCCTCTGTGGCTGCGGGGGCCTGCCGGAAACGCCGGAAACGCCCACCGCCGCCATCGCCGTGATTGAAGCGGTGGATGCCACGACCAATAAGCCCTTAACGGTGCCGGCGGTTGTCATTCTGGGAGGCGTGCGAGGCGTGATTGATCCGGCCGAGGGCAGTGTCGTGTTGCGCAATGTGCCCTTTGGCACCGGCACACCGCCGACACAGCCCCTGACCGTCACGGCGCCCGGCTATGTGACCTTCGCCGAGCTCATTCAAATCAGCATGACCGTCGTGACCTTTTATACAGCGTCCCTGCAGCCGGCGGATCCGGCGGAAACGGGGACTGTGCAGGGGAAAATTACGAGCACAACCGGCGAGCCGATTGTGTCGGCGCTCGTCAAATTTATCCAGACGGGGCCCGGAGGCGTCCGCGAAGTGCGCGGCTACACCGACAATCAGGGCGAATTCATCATTGGGGGCATTCCGATCGGCTTAAATACAGTGACGGTAGAGGCAGCGGGCTTCGTGACGGCTTCCACGCACATCACCGTCATCCAGGATGCAGGGGGCGGCCAGACGCCGGCTGTCAACATCTCTTTGCTTCCCGGCACGACGCAAGTGGATGTGATCGGGCAAGTCGTGAACTCTTTTACGGAGGCGCCGGTGGCGGGAGCGCGCGTCCAATTCGGCGAACGGGGCGTGTTTACCACCAATGCGCAAGGGATATTCAGAATTGCCGGCGTCACCGTGGGCACCTATGAGGTGACGGTGACCGCAGAGGGCTATGATGAGCTGACCCAGCAGGTGCAGGTGCTGCCCGGAATGGGACAACTGCGCCTGGCGCTGACGCCGGCGGCGCCTCTTCCGCCCGGCGAACCGTATAATGTGCGGGGCACCGTCACGCTGCTCGGTGCGCCCGACAATTCGGGAGCAGAAGTAACGGCAGTCGACACGACGACAGGCCTGACCTGGGCGCGCGTCATTACACCGCCTTCGGGCGAATATAAGCTGTTCTTGCCGCCAGGCGAGTATCGCCTTGTCGTGACTTATGGGGCGGCCACTGTCCGCCGGACCATTACTGTGCCCGGCGGCGGGCGCATCCTGACCGGCATTGATTTTGTCCTGACCGTTTCATAGAGTAGAGAATCCAGAGCCCTGGCCGGACAAGGGCCCGCCCCAGCAGTAAATAAAAACATCGTGCCCGAATAAAACACTGGAGAAGATGAGCCCCCTTGCGGGAACCTTGCTCCTTCTGGGAGCGTCATAATAGCGTAACTGGCGTGAAAAGAGCGGATAAACTGCTCAAAGGTCGCGGCAAAATTGTTGCTGCCCGCAGACAGGACACAAAGCGGCAAGAGGGAAAATAAAGAAGGTTTGATTTTGTCCGCAAGAGCCCTTCCCTCTTGGGCTGCTTTTTGCTAAACTGCAGATATCCTGAAAACAGGGAGGCGTTATCGTTGCGCGGCTTAACTGTCATCATCGCAGCTTTGACACTGGCCGTATCTGCTGTATTGCTGTTGCCCAGTTGTGGCGGGGGTGGAGGAGGTGGAGGCAATGGAGGAACGGTCGTGCGCATTGCTGGCTTTGTGATTGATGCCGGGACGCTGCAGCCAATCGTCGGCGCGCGTGTTGTCGTTGTGGAGACAAGCAGCCAGGCCGTGGCGGCGTCAATGGAGCCAGCCGCCAGCCTGGAGACCACGACCGATGCCAATGGCTATTTTGAGCTGTCCGGCGTGCCCAGTGGCGCCACGATTAAAATTACCAAGCAGGGCTATTCCACTCTGACCCAGACAGTGACAGGCAGCGGCGATGTGGATTTGGGGCGCATTGAACTGCCGCCGGCGCCCATATCCGGCACCGGGAATATTGAGGGGAGAGTGACTTACGGCGGTCAGCCCGCGGTGGGCGCCACTGTGCAGGCGGGCGGGCGTACCGCCGTCACTCGCAGCGATGGCAGCTACAAGCTGTTCAATGTGCCTGCCGGCACCCGCACGGTGACGGCCAGAAGTGCAGATGGCGAAGCCAGTGGCAGTGTCACCGTCACGGTGCCCGTGGATAGCACCGTTACAGCCAATATCCAGCTCAGCATCCAGCCGCCACCGCCGCCGCCCATTTAAACAAATAGCCAAGTTCGGCGCTAAATAGCCCTTTTCCGGAGTTTCGGCAAGCCCGGGAGCGGAGGCGAGCTGGCGGAAGCACCTCGCCCGGGCTTAAGCAGCCAGGGAAAGGGGCTATTTTGTCCTTAGCCAAAATTGAGCTGTGTGGACGGACAGCCACGCGCGGCAAAACGAACAAAAACAGCTGCGCCGAAAGCATTGTCCGCCTGGGAAAGGCATATGCCGCGAATTTATCACTGGCTGGCGGGACTGATAATTTTTAGTGTGGCGGTGGCCGTGGGCTTTTGGGCGATGGCGTGGCGGAATTATTGGGCCGCCCAATCTGCCCATTCGGCGTCGCCCTCTTCGGCTGCTCCGCGCGTTTCCGCTCCCGCCAGTCGCCCCCAGGAAGAAGTCGTCATTCGTCATCCCACTGTAAAACATACCGAAGGGGGGCGGCTGGCCTGGCAAGTGCAACTGGCGGAAGTCAAAATCGCCGCCGGAGCCCAGGCTGTCGCCGCTTCGGAAATGCGCGAAGCGCTCATCTATGATCAAAAAGGCATGCCCATCGTGCGCCTGACGGCCCGCACTGCCCGCGGCAACACCGCCTCGCGCAATCTGGAAGTCGCCGGAGATGTGCGGGCGGCTTCGCCCCGCGGCGTGCTGATTACAACCGAAGTCGTGCGCTGGCTGGAACAGGAACGACGGCTATACTGCCCGCAAAAAGTCATCTTCCGCACCGCGCACGCGGCCGTGACGACCACTGAATTGAGCTATTATGTCGATCAGGATATTGTCAAAGCAGCAGGCGCCGTGCGGATGTACAGCGGCCCCAATAAGCTGCTGGGGCGGGATCTTGTGTATAATGTCAAAACACAGGATTTTGAGCTAAAAAATGTGCAGGCGGTGTTTAATCCTGAGCAGGTACGCCAGCTGGCGCCGCCCTAGAGCAAATTAGAGGGGGCTTCGCCTGCAGGATAAGAAGACTCAGTTATTAGAGCTAGCTTGCTTTTGCTTTGATGTTCTCAATAAAGGTGGCATGCGCCATATAGCGGGCAATTTCCGCCTTTACGGTCAGCCAACAATGAAAATGCTTGTGCGGCTATTCTTAATCTGCTATGTGCTTGTCGGGCTGAGTCTGGGCGTCGCCCAGAACAACGCGCCAGCGGGGCCCGAAAAAAGCGTTTCCAAAGAAAAGCCGACGGCTGCCGCAGCCAAAGCCGACGAGGGGAAAAAGCCCGAAGCGGAACGCGTCATCATTGAGCATGCTGATTTGCTGCGCCGGGATGCGGCTCGCAAGCTGTATCAGCTCCGCGGCAATGTCGTGTTCGCACGCCGGGATATGAAAATGTATTGTGACGAAGCGGAATACAACGAGGAAACAGATACGGCGGTGGCGCGGGGCCATTTGCGGATTACAGATCCCAATACAGTGATTACAGGGGATCTATTAGAAGTGGATTTCGGCAAAGAAATAGCCGTTGTCACCGGCAATGTCACCATTATCACGCAAAAAAAGGGCAATAAGCCGACGGCAACTGCTGCTGTGACGCAAGAAAAGCCTCTTAAATCTGCTCCGCGCGCGCAAGAGGCAGCGGGACAAAAGCCGTCGCCGCCGTCCAATGGCGCGCAAAAGCCCAAACGCGCTTCCCGGGAGCCAGAGCGGCTGGAAGAATACTGGGAGAAAAAGACTGTCATTACCTGTGAGCGCGTGGAATATCATTATGCCGATAATGTAAAAAAGATAATTGCGACGCCCCGTGTGAAGGCAGTGCAGGAAGACAAAACTGTCTGGGCGGACACTGTGATTTATGAGGATATTCCGCGCCAGCTGACCCTAACCGGCAATGTCATCTTGCAAACGGACAAGGGCGACGAGATGCGCTGTTTGAAGGTCGTTGTCTCTCTGGATGAGGATTGGCTGGAAGCCGAAGGGGCTTCTATTGTGACTTTTCGCCGCAAGAAAACAGAGGAAAAGCCCGCTCCGTCTTCTTCTCCGCCTGCAGGCGAGTCCGCCAGCCCGGCGGCTGCGGGAAAAAGCCCATAAAATCCGCCTGCTTTTGCGGCAGGGCCAGGGCCTTCGCCTGATTGCTTCCCCAGGCTGGGGAGGCCAAAAGGCTGTCCGCGTTGTTTTACGGAAATAAAACAACAACAAGGGCGACATTCTGTCATTGGATCCGAATGCAAGGACTCCACACATGCGCGTTTTGATCACGGGAGCTCGCGGCCTTTTAGGATCAGAATTGCTTCGCCAGGCGCCTGCGGAATATATCGTGGCGGGCGTGGATATAGAAGAGGGCGATTTATCCCAGGCTTCTGTGGCGCAGGATTTGATAAGCCGTCATCAGCCCCATTGCGTGATCCATTGCGCGGCCTGGACGGATGTGGATGGCTGCACACGCGATCCAGAGCGAGCCTATCGTGTCAACGCCGAAGCCACTCAATATGTAGCCGCAGCCTGTCAGCAATTTCAGGCCAGGCTTGTGTATTTGAGCACGGATTATGTCTTTGCCGGGGATTTGGGCCGCCCCTACACAGAGGAGGATGAGCCGCGGCCGCTGAATCCGTATGGCTCCAGCAAGCTGGCCGGGGAAAAAGCAACAGCAGCTTTGCCCAATTATTTGATTGTGCGGACGCAATGGCTGTTTGGGCCCGCGGGCAAGAACTTTATTGCGACTATTATCCGGGCGGCCCGAGAAAAAGGCGAATTGCGCGTTGTGGCGGATGAATGGGGTAGCCCCACTTACGCGCGAGATTTAGCCGCCGCGCTGTGGCAAATCGCGCCCAGCACGATTACAGGGATTGTGCATCTGACAAACAGGGGCATCTGCTCCTGGCACGAATTAGCAGTTTTTGCCACGCAAGCCGCTGGGATCAATGTTCCGATAGTGCCTATCAGCAGCCGGGAATGGAACAGTCCCACAGTCCGGCCGCGTTATACGCCTTTAGCCAATAAGCGCTGGCAAGCGCTGGGATTTGCGCCGCTCAGGCCCTGGCAAGAGGCCGTGGCAGAATATGTGCGGGAATATCTTACATCGAGCTGAAGAAAGAGGGACGAAGAATGGCGGAAATGATTCGCAGTCGCGCTCCTGTGCGCGTGGATTTTGCGGGCGGCTGGACGGATGTGCCGCCTTTCAGCGCGGAAAGGGGCGGCTTTGTGCTCAATGCGGCCATCACGCGCTATGCGTATGCGACGCTGCTCCCCATGCCTAACGGCGAATATCGGCTGGAGTCCGGGGATTACGACCTTTTTGTGGAAGCGCGCGATATTCGTCAGATGGAATATGACGGCAATCTGGATTTGCTGAAGGCGGCCGTGCGCCGGATGGGCTTGCAGATGGGCGGGCACATCATCACACGCTCCGACGCGCCGCCGGGCTCCGGAACAGGCTCTTCCGCTTCTATGGGCGTGGCGCTCGTGGGCTTATTGGCCGCCGCGGCAGGCCAGGAGGATTTCGCCCGCGAAGAAATTGCCGCGCTGGCCAACAAGCTGGAAATTGAGGAGCTAAAGATCCAGGGCGGCAAGCAGGATCAATATGCGGCGGCGCTGGGCAGCATCTGCTATATGGAATTTCGGGATCCGGAAGTCATCGTCGAACGGCTGAATGTGTCTCAAGATTTCCTGTATGAACTGGAAAAGCATTTGCTTTTGATTTATACAGGCAAATCGCGGCTTTCCGGGGACATTATCAGCCGCGTGATGGGCGCATATCGCCAGGGGGACAAAAATGTGCACGATGCGTTGATGAACATCCGGCAGGCGGCCATCGAAATGAAAGAGGCGTTTTTGGCGGAGGATTTGTCGCGTGTAGGGGAATTATTAGATTTTAATTGGGAAAATCAAAAGCGCCTTTATCCCGAAATGACGACGCCGAAAATAGAGGCCTTGCTCACGGTGGCGCGTCCGGAGGGCGTGTTGGGGGCGAAAGCCTGTGGGGCTGGCGGAGGGGGCTGCATTCTCATCCTGTGTGCGCCGGATCGAGAGCATCTTGTGCGGCGGGCCGTGACGGATCTGGGCGGCCTGCCGATTGATTTTAATTTCGATCACAGCGGCCTGCAAATCTGGCGTCCGCGCTAATAATTGGCTTTGACAAAATCGCAGCGCCATAAGAGAATAATAGGGTCGCTTTGTGCCAAGCAGCCCTTTTGAGGCGAATCTGGCCTGGGCGCGGCCAAAAATGATTTTGCGCCGCTCATGTTTTTATTCTTTGAGGAGTCAGGAATGAAATACGATATTGCGAATCCCCAATTAGCCGAAGCAGGCGCTCTGCGGGCGGAATGGGCGGAGCGCCAGATGCCTGTTTTGCGCTTAATCCGCGCCCGCTTCGCCCAGGAGCGGCCGCTTGAAGGGCAGCGGATTGCCGCCTGCCTGCATGTGACGACAGAAACCGTCAATTTAATGAAAACGCTGGTGGCAGGCGGCGCCACTGTGGCGCTATGTGCGAGCAATCCGTTAAGCACACAGGATGATGCGGCCGCCCATCTTGTGGATTGCGGGATTCCTGTCTTTGCGATTCACGGAGAGGATACGAAGCGATATTATCAGCACATTCATGCCGTGCTGGATTTACAGCCCACAATCACAATTGATGATGGCGCGGATTTAATTAACACGCTCCATACAGAGCGGCAGGAGCTTATGGCGAATATCCGGGCGGGGATGGAAGAAACAACAACGGGCGTCATTCGTTTACGGGCGATGGCCGCGGACGGAGCGCTGCGTTATCCTGTCATTGCCGTCAATGACGCTAAGACAAAGCATCTGTTTGATAATTATTACGGCACGGGGCAATCCACAATTGATGGCCTTCTGCGGGCGACAAACATTTTGCTGGCGGGCAAGAATTTTGTTGTCTGCGGCTATGGGCAATGCGGCAAGGGTGTGGCGGCGCGGGCGCGGGGAATGGGAGCGCGTGTGATTGTCGTGGAAGTCAATCCGCTGGCGGCCCTGCAGGCCGTGCTCGACGGCTATCAAGTGATGCCCATTCAAGAGGCGGCGCCTATCGGCGACATTTTCGTCACAGTGACGGGGAATACTTCTGTGATTCGGCCGGAGCATTTTGCTGTGATGAAAGACGGCGCAATCCTGTGCAACGCGGGACATTTTGATGTGGAAGTGGATTTGAAGGGGCTGACGGCCATGGCGTCAGCGCCGCCCCGGGACATCCGGCCACAATGCCGTGAATATACGCTTCCGGATGGCCGCAGGCTTATCGTGCTGGGCGAGGGGCGACTCGTGAATCTGGCGGCGGCCGAGGGCCATCCCGCCGCCGTGATGGATATGAGCTTTGCCAATCAGGCCCTGTGTGCGGAATTTGTGGCCCGGCAGGAATATTTGCCTGTGGGCGTACACGCTGTGCCGGCAGAAATCGATGAGCAAGTGGCGCGGCTGAAATTAGAATCGATGGGCATTGCCATTGATGAATTGACGCCGGAGCAGGCGCGCTATTTGAGGAGCTGGCAGCAGGGCACATAAATAAAGCAGGATTTCTCTTGCCAAAAACGAAATGAGCCTGTGAGGCGGGAATCAGGCTCATTTTTCTTTGGGCTGAACAACAGGATGGATTCATTTGCGCTTCCTTTTGCCACGACGCTCATTGTTGCGTCGCTTCTGACAGCGGCAGTGGATGCCTGGGAACGCTGGCGTCTGGCGCGTTCAGCCGGGCCCTTTGCCGCTGCAGATTTTTCGGGCCTTATTTTGCTAGTGAGTCTCGCCGCCGGCCTGGGGGCTTATCATTATTTTGAGGCTTCAGCAGCATTTTCTTCTCTTTCGCCTGTGCGTATTTTGGGGCCCTTGCTTTTTGTGGCGGCATTATTATTTGTTCTCAGCGCCGTGACAGATCAATGTTCCCGCCTGCGCGGCTTACGCTTCTTTCTGGCTTTTATCGGCGGCTTATATTTAGCGCGCCTGGGCCTGAGCATAAGCACTGTGAAAATTCCCTTTCACGCGACTTATATGCATTTGGGAGTCTGGGGGCCGATCTTAAGTGCGTTGTGGCTTGTGCTCGCTGCTTCGCTATTTGCGCGGGCAAATGCGCTGCCCCGTGTGCCATTGGGCGTGGGGACCCTAAGCGCCGGCACGCTGTATATCATCTGCTTAATGCAGCCGTCCATCACAGGCCCGCATACACGGATGTTTACAGCCTGTTTGTTTGCGGCGCTTTTGCCCATGACATTGCTGCCCCGCTATTTGACGCACGGCGGCGCCAGTGCAGGCGCTTATGTGATAGGCTTTTTTATTGGCGCGGCATCCATAATGGGCGCCCTCAAGCATACGGCGGCGCTTGTGGCTTTGTTGCCGCTGATGATTATCGGAGTGCCGCTTTTTTCCACGGGCTATTCCTGGCTGGCCGATTTAGTGCGCGGGCGGCATCAACAGTTCTGGCGGCGGCGCCATCCTCATCTGCACGAAATTTTGCTCGAGCAAGGCTACAGCAGCCGACAGGTCGTGGCCATCTTGCTCATCGGCACAGGCATCCTGTGCGTTTATTCCTTGTTGCTGGTCGTGGGCATTGAGCTAAATTTTGCCGTTAAGCTGGGCCTGACGCTTTTTGTCGTTATCTTTACTTTAATGACGCTTTATGTGCTTTTGCGTCTAATGAAGCCCGCCTATCGGCCGCCGGGGCCGGAGGCTGTGCATTTGCTGGGCGTGCGCGTGGATCGTGTGACAATGGAAGAGGCCATGCAGCGTGTGGAGCAATTTATGCGCGAAGACACGCCCCATATGATTGTGACCAGCGACACTATCGGCTTAATGCGGGCGCAGGATGATCCGGAGCTGCGCGCGATTATCAATGAAGCGGATCTCGTGACTGCGGATGGGGCAGGCGTGATTTTGTCGGCGCGTTTGCTGAATTTGCCGCTGGATGTGCGCGTTTCAGGCTGCGATATGGTGGGGGAAATCTGTAAAGTTGCGGCCCGGCTGGGACGCTCTGTATATTTGTTAGGCGCGGCGCCCGGCGTGGCAGAAAAAGCGGCTGAAAATCTGCAAAAGATGGCGCCCGGGCTGAAAATCGCGGGCTGCCATCATGGCTATTTTACGCCGGAGGAGGAGCCAGAGATTATCGCGGAGATCGCCGCTCGCCATCCCGGCGCGCTCTTTGTGGCGCTCGGCATTCCCCGGCAGGAAAAATGGATTAAAGCCCATATGCAGGAATTAGGCGTGCCCGTATGCATTGGCGTGGGCGGAAGCTTTGATGTGATTTCGGGCTTGAAAAAACGCGCGCCGCGCTGGATGCAGCGCTGCGGCCTGGAATGGCTGTATCGTGTTTTAAAGGAGCCCAGCCGCTTGCCGCGGCTGACGGCGCTGCCGCGTTTGCTGTGGCTCACTTTTGCGTATCTCTTGCGGCCCCCCAAGGAGTCTGCATGGATGTCCCGGGAGGAAGGACAATTTTATCCCGCCCCTGATAAGCAGGACTCCAGCATTTCGTAGGGAACATATTGTAGGCTTATTCGGAGCGCTCAGGGCGAAAACATCTCCTGAAAGCGAGCTGTTTGTATGGCTGAAGTGCTTGTTGTGGGCTCTATTGCCCTGGATACAGTAGAAACGCCTTTTGGGCGAGCGGAAAATATCATCGGGGGCGCGGGCGTGTATGCTTCCCTGGCAGCAAGCTTTTTTGCGCCTGTGAATCTCGTGGGCGTAGTGGGCGATGATTTTCCCCAAGAAGCCCTGGATTTTCTGCTGGATCGGGGCATTAGCCTGGATGGCGTGGAAATTGTGGCTGGAGGCCGCACTTTCCGCTGGGCTGGCCGCTATGATTATGATATGGCGGTGGCGCATACACTGGATACGCAATTAGGCGTGTTTGCTGATTTTCAGCCGCGCGTGCCCGAAAGCTATCATCATTCCCGTTATGTTTTCTTAGCCAACATTCTGCCCTCAGTGCAATTGTCCGTGATGGAGCAGATTCCCGCCGGCTGCTTTGTGATTGCGGATACAATGAATTATTGGATTGAACGAACGCGCGAGGATTTGTATCGCGTGCTGGAACGCGTGGATGTAATGATGCTGAATGATGCCGAAATCCGCCAGCTGACAGGCCAGGCCAATCTTGTCCGCGCCGCCCAGGAAGTCCTGCGGCTGGGCCCCCGCTACGTCGTGATTAAAAAAGGCGAATATGGCGCCACGCTTGTCAGCGCTACGGATTGCTTTACATTGCCCAGCTATCCTTTGCAAGAGGTTGTGGATCCGACAGGGGCAGGAGATTCTTTTGCCGGCGGCTTTATCGGCTATTTAGCCTGGGCCAATTCCTGCGCCGAGCCCAATTTGCGCCAGGCGATGGCCATTGGCACTGTAATGGCCAGCCGCTGCGTGGAAAGCTTTGGGCTGGACAGCCTCGCCGCCACGACAACACGAGATATTTACGAGCGCTATTTCACCCTTAAAAGAATGGTGGAGTTTCAGGAATTGCCCACGGAGCTGCAGCTATAATTTTGCTGATAGGAATGCTGCTTCTTTTTCTTTGGGGGGGCTCGACAAATTTTTGGGCTTTTACAGCTTATAAATTTCCATATACACAATATACACACAGGCGCAACAAGAATAGGCCAGATAATTTTATTAGGAACGAAAAGAGGGAAAGCAGATGAAATCCTTGCGTTTTGTGGGCAATGGCCAGACAGAAATTGTAGAAGTGCCGCTGCCGGAGCTGAAAGAGGATCAGATGCTCCTGCGCGTTCGTGTGTCTGCCCTGTGTGGCAGCGAAATGGGCGCCTGGCGCAGCCCTCAGGGCATTTTGGGCAATGGCGGGCACGAATTCGCGGGCGAAGTCGTGGATCCCAATGGCCACAGGGAATTTCACGAGGGCGATCGTGTGGGCGTGCATGTTGTAGTTGGCTGCGGACAATGCGTGTATTGCCGCACCGGGAACGAGATTTTCTGCGACAATCTGGGATTTTGCGGCAACGCCCATGCTGAATATGTCGCCGTGCCAGCGCGTCATTGTCTGAAGCTGCCCGATGATATTGATTGGGATACAGGCGTGTTGATTGCCGGCGATAGCGTTGGCGTGGGCTATCATTTATCGCGGCGTGTGGGCGTGCAGGCGCAGGATACAGTGGCTGTGTTTGGCCTGGGGCCCATTGGACTGGGCGCTGTGCTTGTCTGGAGCTTCCTTGGAGCGCGCGTGATTGGCGTGGATATGAGCGAATATCGGCGGCGGCTGGCAGAAAAATTGGGCGCCTGGAAAACATTAAACGCAGACAAAAAAATTGTGGAGCGTCTGCGGAGGCTCACAAATGGCCGCGGGCCCGATATCTGCCTGGAGTGCACAGGAAAGCCTGAGCCTGTCGCACTGTGTATGGAGGCGACACGCAAGGGAGGAAAAGTCGGCATTGTTGGCGAGCAAAGCCTCGCCAGCTTCAATCCCTCGCGCGATTTAATACACAAAGAATTAAATGTTTACGGCGCCTGGTATTTCCGCCTGCATGAATTTTACGAAATGACAGAGCTCGTGCGCCGGGGCCTGCGCCCCAAAAAGATGATTACACATCGCTTCCCCTTAGAAGAAGCGCAAAAAGGCTATGAGCTGATGGCGGCAGGCAAGAGCGGAAAAATATTGTTTGTGCAATATTAATTTTGCCCCAAAGGCAGAAGCCCAAAAGGAAAAAGAGGAAGCATACACAGAACAAAATCTTCAGGAGAAAAATTAGCACAGGCGAGGGGCGGGCGTATGTTGCCCGCCCCTCCTTGCGGAGCCGACATTATGTATGCGATTCCGCCTGATTTTCGGGCGAAGCGCCTTCGGCCTCTTTCATCCATTCCCGAATTGTTTCCCGCAGGCGATTTTCCACAATTTGATTGATGGCGAGCGTGGCTCCGGGGCATGTGCGACATTCGGGGATAGGCAGCGCCGCCCAGTGGCGGAGGCCCAGGCGGATGTTTTCGCACACGCGGCGCTCCCGGACATTGCCTAAAGGTTGGGGACGCGAAATCGCGTGCCCCCCACACCAGTATTGGGCTCCATCAGGCAAAACGAAGCCCTGTGTGGGCGCCACATAACAGCGCGCGGACATCGCCAGTGCGCCGGGCAGGCCCTGGGCGGCGTATTCCGCCCATTCGGCTAATTCTCCTCGCTGCTGCACGCGATGATAGGGGCTGAGAAAAGGCATCTGCTCCACAAGCGTCTTCCGTTGTTCGGGAGGAATATCCCGCGCCTGTTGATATTCCTGCCACACTTTTTCCGCCTCAGCCCATGTGTCAGTAAAGAAACGAACATATTCCGCTGCGCTCAGCCGCAGAGAGCGATTTTCCGGCCCGCCCACGGGAATAAGATGCAGATCCAGATCCGGGCTAATGCCCGCCTCGACGCAGGGCTTCATCTGCAGCACAAAACGCAAGAATTGGGAAAAGCCCCAGGCATTCTGGCGCGTAAGCACGCAATTCAAATGAATAATCGGATGAGAGACGCCGAGAAGGGCTTTGGCAATTTGCACATTCCACAGGCCGCGCAGCACTTGCGCCCAGCGGCCCGGCTGCTGATAAATCCAGTCAGCGATTTCCGGACAATGCGTATCCAGGGAAATATGCAGACGCGCCGTGCCTGCTGAGATGAGCCCCAGCGCGGCCTGTGGCGTCAAGGCCAGAGCATTTGTATTGACATTGCAGGCCGCGCCTGCCTCGCCGGCCCGACGGATGAGGCCTTCGGGCCCCCACAGAGCTTCCCCCCATAGCATGGGCTCTCCGCCTGTAAAATACACATATACGCCGCCTGTTTCTGTTTGGGGGAGGCTCTGGATTAACGCCTGCCAATCCGCCCGCTGCATTGTTTCCGCCACAGGGCGCTGATTGCAATATCGGCATTTGGGCTGCATATCGCAGGCAAAGGAGAGATTGAGGCCCAAAAAGGAGAGCCGCACGGGCAGGCCCTCGGGCCAGCGTTCGGGCCAGGAGCCTAATGCCGAAAGCAGCTTTTCCTCATTCCGCTCGCCCTGCCGTATTAACGCCTGCACACGCGTCCCATTAATCGTAGTCAGCTGCTGGACGGGCAGGGCAAAAACATTGGCCACAGGCGGCGGCGTGCGCATGTGTTGCGCCGCGCGTTTTAAGGTCCCCTGTGCCCGCGCCGCTTGCCATTCTGGCCCCTCATACAGCTCTTGCAACTGGCGCGCATGTGCTGGGGCAAAAAGAGAAAAAAGCATCCGCAGGCCTTCTTTTTTGGCGGCGCTTACGGATAAAATTGGAAGATATTGCCCACATCCGGAATGTGGCGCATGACTTCTGCTGATATTTCCGTCATTCGGGCAAAAACTTCCGCCGGGATGTCGCCCTCCAGCGCCGCCGCATTTTCCTGCATCTGCGCCTCATCACGCGCTCCCACAAGCTCCACTGTAATGCCCGGCTGCTCCAGAATCCAGCGGATGGCCAGATGTGTCAGCGAGCGGCCGCATTCGGCGGCTAGCGTCTTGAGCTGCTCCACGCCCTCGTACACATGCGGCCACACTTCGGGCTGGAAAAATACGGTCTTGCCTCGCTGATCGCCCTCCCGGAATTGCGGCTCCCGGGGGAATTTGCCCGTCAGTATGCCCTGGGCAATGGAGCTATATGTGACAACAGCGATGTTATGCTGCATACAATAAGGAATGATATCTCGTTCGGCAAAACGCCAGAACAGATTGTAGCAGAGCTGATGGGCGTCAATAGTCCCGGCTTCCGAAACCTGTTCCATCTGCTCCACGCTGAAATTGCTCACGCCGATGGCTTTGATCTTCCCCGCGGCGCGCGCCTGCTCCAGCCCCTCCATCACAGGCCGCAAATCTTTGCCCGTTACAGGCCAATGGATGTAATACAAATCCACATAATCTGTTTGCAGCCGCTCCAGGCTCGCTTCCAGTTGCTGCTGCACAAATTCCGCCGTCTGCTCCGAGGGGAAAAATTTTGTCGCCAGATAAATATCCTCGCGCTTGTCGCGCAAAAACTCTCCCACAATTTCTTCCGAATGTCCCCGGCCATAGGCGGCAGCGGTATCAAAATGATTGATGCCGGACTCGTATGCGGCCTGCATTGCGCGCCGCGAATCTTCGTCCTCCTGTCCTCCCCATTGCAGCCCGCCAAAGACCCAGCAGCCCAATCCCAGGGCGCATTGTGGCTTCTCATGAGGCTTTATCGTCACAATAGGCGGCTTGACAGGATACGCCATCTTGCTCTCTCTCCTTTTCCCCCAGATTAAGCCCTGCGTGCCCAAAAACATACATGCTTATGGGATAATTTTCTTCTCTGCCCGGGGACATCCTGCCTGAATATTAAGGAAAATTTTTTAGGAAGGATTCTGAAAATAGCGGGGAGCGGAGAAAGCTCTTTAGGCTAGGGCAGCAGTCGCACGCCCGTGCCCGTGTATAGGCCGATGGCATTCCAGATGCAGGCGATGGCGGCCTCGCCGGCGGCCAGCCCTAAAAAGAAGCCCCGCGCCCGTTGATAGCCCCGCGCGCCGCCGTAGCGCAAAATAACGCTTTTGCACAGCCAGGCGATAAACAGCGACAGCCACATCTCCTGCATAGTGCCGCCCATTAACAGCCCGGCTGGATGCAGCGGCCACCAGATAAAATGCGTGCGCAGCGCCATCAGCCCGAGAAATTGCGCCGCCCCAATCGGCACGAACACATAGCTCCACCTATCAGGCCCCTGCGGATTCAAAATGGCGCTCGTCGCCACTTCAAAAGGCGTCCGCGGCCAGTGGATGTAGGACATCTGCTGCAGCGCGTAGGCGCCCTTCTGATGGACAAGCGCTATTTGCGCCAGCCAGGCAACAATAACGCCCACCAGCACGGCGCCCACCATCGCGCGCGTCATCGTGCGCAAAGGCACGCCCGTTTCGCCCGCCAGCTTGAACAGATTCAGATAATGGGGCATCTGCAATTCATTGTAATAAAAGGTGAAGGCGCGGGAAGGAAGGGCCAGATTGGCGATTTCCCGGGGCCGAAAAGCGCGCGTGCCCATCGTGGCGTACAGATATTCATCGGGCCGAAAAGACACGGGCAATTGCAAGACGCCGGTCGTGGAAGTCAGCCAGCTCACGCCCAGGCACACAATAAAATACAGCGCCCAAAAGCTCCAGATGACGGACAGCCGCAGGCCGATGGCGTTGCCTAAAAGCCCCAGCAGCGCAAAGGCGCCCAGCGC
>CAZUOJ010000063.1:0-19853 GCA_964622325.1 uncultured Armatimonadia bacterium | reverse complement strand
TGCAGGCTTCTTGGAGCAGGGATGAAATCTCATTTGGAGAAAAAAATAAGCAATAAACATAGATAAAGACAGGAGCAGCTCGGGAATGTCTGAATTAAAATTTGGCGTTGTGGGAGCGGCCGGACGAGGAGCCAGCTTTTTGCAGGCGATAGCCGCGCATCCCCAAGCAAGTTTGGAGGCGCTCTGCGATATTAATGAAGCAGGGCTGGCAGAAACAGCCGCCCGTGTGGGCGTCAAAAAATGCTATGTGAATTATGAGCAGATGCTGGACGAAGCGGGCCTGGATGCCGTTGTCATAGGCACGCCGATGCCCTATCATGCGCCGCAAGCCCTCATGGCCTTACAGCGCGGCATACATGTGCTTTCCGAAGTGCCTGCCTGTGTGTCATTAGAAGAGGCGCGGCAGCTTGTTACGGCCTGCCAAGAAAGCCGAGCCGTTTATATGATGGCGGAAAATTATTGCTATATGCGGCCGAATGTGCTTGTAAAAGCCATTGCCCGGGCAGGCTTATTTGGCGAGATGTATTTTGCCGAAGGGGAATATATTCACGAGCTGAAACAGCTCAACGAAATCACAAAATGGCGCCGGAAATGGCAGACAGGCATTAATGGCTGCACATATCCGACACACAGCCTGGGGCCCGTGTTGCAATGGCTCCAGGAGCGCGTTGTCAGCGTCTTGTGTGTGGGCACGGGACATCATTATCAGGACGCCTCGGGCCGCCCGTACGAATTAGAAGATAGCATCACAATGCTATGTCGAACGCAAAGCGGCGCGCTAGTGCAGATCCGGCTGGATATGCTGTCCAATCGGCCCCATAATATGACTTATTATTCTCTGCAGGGCACGCGGGGCTGCTATGAAGCGGCGCGGGGGCTGGGCGATCAGCCGAAAATTTGGCTGGCGGATCGTTGTGAGCAGCTGGAATGGATTCCGCTGGAGAGCCTGGCGGAAGAATTTTTGCCGGAGGAATGGCGACATCCGACACAGGAGCAATTGCGCGCCGGCCATGGCGGGGGCGATTATCTCGTTGTGCAGGATTTCATTCGCAGCATAATAGAGAGCACGCCGCCGCCGATTGGCATTCATGAGGCGCTGGATATGACATTGCCGGGGCTGATCAGCCAGGAGTCCATAGCTCAGGGGGGCGTGTGGCTGCCTGTGCCCGATTCGCGCGCCTGGGAGAAGCCATAAAAGCAAAACACACAGCGCCCGCTGTGCAAAAAATGAGCGTCAAAATCTCTGCCAAGAAACAAGAAGAGTCTTTGGCCACAAAACGGAAACGCTATGATTGGGGCGCATACGGCTTTTTGTTGCCCAATGCCCTCGGCTTTCTGATTTTCACTCTGTTCCCCGTTGTGGCGGCCTTTTTGCTTTCTTTCACGCGCTGGGATGCTGTGGAGTCGTGGCGCGGGATTCAGTGGATTGGGCTGGAGAATTATCAGGAGATATTGGGCTTTGAGCGGACTCCCGAGGGCCTCAAGCCACGGGATGCGCAATTCTGGCTGTATATGTACAACACAATCTTTTTGATGCTGGGCATTCCGATAGGGATGGCGCTTTCGTTTTTTGCGGCCTTGCTTATGAATCAGCGGCTGCGAGGCATAACGATTTATCGAATGATCTATTTTTTGCCTACAGTGTGTTCTTCCGTGGCCGTGGCCATGATGTGGCGCTGGATTTATGATGCGGATTGGGGGCTGTTGAATCAATTATTGCGGCTGCTCGGCGTGGCCAATCCGCCGGGCTGGCTGATTGATCCCGTCTGGGCCAAGCCGGCGCTTATTCTGATGCATTTATGGATGGGCGTGGGGGGCTATAATTGCGTGCTGTATCTGGCGGGGCTGCAAAACATTCCGCAGGAATTATATGAGGCGGCGGAATTAGATGGGGCGAGCTGGGGAGCGAAAATACGCCATATCACATGGCCGATGCTGGCTCCCACAACATTTTTCATTCTCATTATGTCGCTCATTGCGGGCTTTCAGGGCCATTTTGTGGCGATCCATATATTGACACGCGGCGGGCCTGCGGGCTCCACAACAAATTTGCTGTATTATATATATCAATCTGCCTTTGATCAGCAAAAGATGGGCTATGCGTGCGCGCTGGCGATGATTTTGTTCGCCATTATCTTTGTCTGCACATTGCTGAATTGGAAATGGGGGAAAGAGGCGCGCGAAACAATGCTGTAACGCCTCCGCTGTAATTCTGTAATACTACATTAAGCATGCCGATCACAAAAAAAGGACGAAATTGCGATGACGCGGGGCCTATTTATCTGGCCAATTCTTCTTTTGTTAGGGCTCAGCCTTCCGATCGCCCAGGCGGGGGGCCCGGGCGTCTTTACGCCCCCGTCTGAAGCCAGCCTCGTTTTTCCAGCCGCACATGTCCTGCGGGCCATAGATGTCTACGACGGGCATAAACAGGCGACGATTAAATTTGTTCCACAAAAAGAGAATCTGTGGCGTTCTGGGGATGGGGCTTTATTGTTGTCATTGCAATTAGAAAAACAAAAGGATCGACACAATGGGCTTGTAAAGCTGACGAATCAGGGGCGGCAAAATGCCTGGCTGCTCGTGCGAGCTTATGTGACATTTCGCCCGCATGGCGAATGGCGTTATTTCAATGGGAATTTTTCGGCGCGCCCGCGACGCCCGCTGGTGCGGGATCAATTAGCCTATACAATGCCAATGGCGGCGGCGTATGACAGCCGGCGGGGCACAGGCATCGGCCTGCAGCCCTGGCAGATTTTTTCCTATCTGGAAAATGGCGTGAGCCCGCCGCCAAAAGGCGCAAAAGCGGGAGCAGAGGAAATAAGCTTTTATTATGGCGTCAAGCTTGTGCTCAATCCTCAGGAGACGCAAACGATTCATTTTGTGACATTCAGTTTTACGATGGATCCACGGGAGACGCAGGAGCCTGAGGGTGGGGAGCGCGCGGCAGTGGCGGCCTATCAGGCGCTGTATCCGCAGGCTTTTCGGCCTATTAGGGATGGAGATCCGCGCTTGCAGACATCTGGCGAGGCCGGCTCCGCTCCCACTTGGTATAAGCCTTCGCCCGAGGCTGTTCGTCGTTCGCTGGCGCGTTGCGATTGGAGCTATGCGCCCGTCAAGATTCCGGGCGATTGGTTTGGGCGGCCTCAATTTTGGGATAAATACAATGAAAATGTGGCAGATGAGAAGCGGCTGAAAGATTTTTATGGCACGCTGGAGCACTGGCATCAATTTTTGAAAGACACATTCACGCGCGTGCAATTGGATCATGGCGTGGCGCCGTATTTTTACATTATTAATTGGGCGTATTATCGGTTAGCGGAGGACGAATATGCGGAAGCCATGATACACGATCCGCGCGCGCAGAATAGAATTGGGCCGTGGGTCACGAATAAAGGGCCAGATCATCGGCTATTTTTGTGGGGGCAGGGGAATAAAGCGGCCGAACAATTTCAGCAGGATTTGCGCGATATCTGGGCGGCGTATCCGCTTGCGGGCTTTGGCTTTGATGTGGCGATGGGGGATGTAAAATATCGGGGGCCGTTTGTGGCAGTTTCGCCGGGCCGCGCCTGGGATGAAGAAGGGGAATATTGCGATGTGAGCGTCTGCATAGCGAAGATCGCCGATTTTGTGCATAGCCTGCCGCCGAAACACTATCGGGCCGGCTTTTGGACAAACGGAGGACATCATATTTACAGTATTGCCGTCCGCTGTGATGCCGGCTCCTTTGAAGGCGCCCGTTATGAGCTGCCCGGCCTGGAAGAAAATCTGCGCTATCAGCGCTATATTCTGGGGCAAAAGGCAATACATCTTTTTTCCGGCGATTCTCGCGATTGGACGACAGATTTTTATGATGAGGAGAACACGCCGCCCGAAGAGATTAAACAGATGTATCGGCGGATCCAGTTAGCCGCCATGCAAAGCTGTTTGCGCTGGGGGGCTTTGCCGTGCGGCGATCTGGCGGCAGGCTGGCAGGAAACATGGGAGCTTCATGACATCGCCGATCGGGAATTGTTTCCGTATCCCTGGCAGCTTCAATGTCGCGCGCGTGCTCCGGAGCCCCTCCAGACAGCCCAATACGGCACAGGACAAAGCGCCCGCTTTGTGGCGATAAATCCCCGGGGAGAAGCGATAAAAGCCAGAATAGTGGTGGCGGGAGAGCCTGTATTGTATGCGCTGGCTGACGGCGCGGAGACGCAAAATATTTGGCAAAGCCGCGAGATGCAGATTTCTCTGGAGATGGCGCCGGGCGGCGTGGCCATTCTTGTGCCTGTGGCGCATTGGCCTCAAAAGAAAGCTGTAGGACGCGCGGGGAAATGGCTTGTGCGGCGCCAGCAGGATCCTGTGGATGGATATCGTATTGAAATTAAGGGCGCAAAAGAAGGCTGGGCGCCGCTTATGCCTCCGGGCTATGAGGCCGCTGCAGATTCTCCCTGGCATTTTAGCCCCCGCGTGTTTGCTTCGCCGGAGAAGGCCATTTTAGATTTTTTTGCGGAAGTCTTGCCCCCCGGCTTGCCCGCCCCAAAAGCGGCTCATCCCGCTTCTGCCAGCGCAGCGCTTGCTTCTTCAGGCCGGAAAGCCATTCCCATTGTGATACGCCCGGAAGCCGCGCTGGAGGAGAAGAAAGCGGCTGAAGCTTTGCAAGAATATTTTCGCTTTTATTCGGAAGAGATCCGCCAGGAAACGCGTCTTGTGCTGCCCATAATAACGAAGGCGCCGTCTGATAAGCATGTCTTCATAGCTATTGGGAAGGAAGCTATAATTCAATGCGCGGGAGAGAGATTAATTGTGGCGGCGCCAGAAGCCGAGATCCTGAATACAATGCGGCAGCTTTTGCGCTTGCTGGATCAGCGTTATCCTTTTTATGGACAAATTGGTCGCTGGGTGCATCAGCGCCCCAAGGAAACAGAAATTCGCCAGAAAGTGGGCCTGGCAGGAGGAACTGTATTGAAGGATGGCACAATCCTCACAACGCCCCTGGGGGCTTCCCTGTTCAATCAAATCCCCAAGGGGCCGGCTTATGGGCAGCCCTGGCCGCCATAATATTGCCGAAGAGAAGATTTAATCAGACGCAGATGAGGGGCAGGAAGCAGAAAATGAAACGAATGATCTGGCTTGTGATATTATCAGTTGTGTCGCCTGCCCTGGGGGCAATAGAAGCCGATGAGCACACTTTATTTTTGTGCCATTTTGAGGGCTCGGCGCGGGCGGATTTTTCTGTGGGCTCGCCTCATCCCTCAGGCGTGGCAGCCTTTGTTCCCGGGCGCGTGGGCAAAGCCCTTTTTATGCCTCTAGGGTTTTTGCCCTTTGCCCAAAGCGTGGCGCCGATTACAACAGGCGTGCAATATGCAAGCGCCGGAAACATCAATCTGCGCCAAGGCACAATAGAATTATGGGCTCAGCCTTTAAGCGAGCTCGTGCGGACGACAGAAAAATCTCCCAAGCTGCGCTATCTATTAAGCAGCGGCAAATATGTGGAAGGCAATCACGGCTTTGCGCTTGTTCTGAGCCATTTTGACGGCAAGCCCGGCGAGCCCTATGTGCTTGTGTGGGCACGACAAAATGGCAGCGCCAAAGAAAAAACATGGACAATCAGTTATCCCTTGAAATGGCAGATTGGAGAATGGCATCATATTGCTGTCACATATTCGCCCCAAGAGGATCGGCTGTATGTAGATGGGAAGTTGCAGGGGCGCCTCGCCACAGGCGAGGGGATGGATTTAATCGGCGAACGTTTTGCCGTGGGCGCCAGCATCTATCACAGCTATGTGGCGGATTGTGCGCTGGATGAATTGCGGATTTCAGATATGGCGCGCTATACGCACGATTTTACGCCCAATCAGGCGGAGCCAAAAGGAACAAGATGAGATGGGCGAATTAGCGGCGAAATATCGGGAGGAATTTCCTGTTACGCGTCAGGCGATATATTTTAATCATGCGGGCGTGTGTCCGCTGCCGCGCCGAACGGCAGAAGCCGCGCAGCGCGTGCTGCAACAACAAATGGAAGGCGGCGCCACAGAAAAGAATTATCAGCAATGGACAGAAAACATCCGCCAGGCGCGCCAGAATCTGGCGCGGCTTGTGCGGGCGGCGCCCGAAGAAATCGCCTTTGTCAAAAACACAACAACAGGCCTGCTCATCGTTGCGGGCAGCATTCCCTGGCAAGAGGGCGATAACATCGTCACATGCGCCGTGGAATTTCCCGCTAATGTCTATCCGTGGCTGGGGCTGGAGCGCATAGGCGTACAGACACGTTTTGTGGGGCTGCGCCAGGGCCGTTTGCTCATGGACGATCTTATCGCGGCGATGGATCGCCGCACACGTGCTATTGCGTTAAGCTGGATTCAATTCACAAACGGCTTTCGGATAGATTTGGGGAAGCTTTCGCAATTGTGTCGGGATCGGCACTGTTATTTTATTCTGGATGCCATTCAGGGCCTGGGGGCGCTGCAGCTGGATTTGTCCCGCTATGCCGTAGATTTTATGGCGGCCGATGGGCATAAATGGATGCTGTCTGTGGAAGGCTGCGGCGTGCTGTATGTGCGGCGGCAGATATTGGATGAGCTTGTGCCGTTTCATATTGGCTGGATGAGCGTAGAGAATGCGGAGAATTATCTGGATTATCAATTCGCGCCCCTGCCCGAAGCGCGGCGTTTTGAAGAAGGCTCCCACAATGTCGTGGGCATTCATGCGCTGGGCGCCTCCGCGGCTCTGTTTTTGGAGGCGGGCCCTCCTCTTGTAGAAAAAGAAATTTTAGCGCTTACGGATTATTTGTGTGAGCGATTGCAAGAAATCGGCTGTGTGATTATGTCTCCCCGTGGCCCAGGCGAACGTTCGGGCATTGTCAGCTTTCAACATCCCCAAAAAGAGGCTCGACAGCTCGTGCAATGGCTCTCCGCACAAGGCGTAATATGCGCTGAGCGTGGCGGGGCTGTACGCTTTTCGCCGCATTTTTATAACACGGAAGAAGAAATCAATCAGGCTTTAGAGCTGATTGTCCAGGCTCCAGGCGGATAGAAATTGCCGGGAAAAATATCTTGACGAAATGGCGACTGTGCGATATGATTTTTAGCACAATGGCACAGATGGCATTGTTCTTTTGGGCGTGGCGCAAGCTCGCATAAGCGGGCGCCCGCCGTGCTGTCTGTGCAAAATAAGCCAAAAAAATGAAAACAAGCCGTGGGCGCCCCGCTCCCACGGCTTTTCATTTTTCCAGGGCTTAAGCTAACAAATCAAAAGACATATATAAAAAATCAAAGCAAAAGGAGCCATAGAAATGCGCGTGCTATCTGGCGTTCAGCCCTCCGGGAAATTGCATATCGGAAATTATTTTGGCGCAATTCGGCAATATGTGGCTTTACAGGAGGAGCATGAGGGATTTTATTTTCTGGCCAATTATCATGCGCTCACATCCATCCACGATGGCCCCACGCTGCGAGCCCAAACGCTGGAGATGGCGGCAGATTTTCTGGCGCTGGGGCTAGATCCGCAGAAGGCAACAATTTTTCGGCAATCCGATGTGCCAGAAGTGTGCGAGCTGACATGGATTTTGTCCACAATTTGCCCGATGGGCCTTTTGGAACGCTGTCATGCTTATAAGGACAAAATTGCTCAGGGCCTGTCCCCTGATCATGGACTATTTGCCTATCCTGTGCTGATGGCCGCGGATATTTTGATTTACAAATCGGATCTTGTGCCTGTGGGGCAGGATCAAAAACAACATATAGAAGTGACGCGCGATCTGGCGCAGCGCTTCAACAACATTTATGGCGAGATATTTACGATGCCCGAAGGCTATATTCTGGAAAATACGGCGATTGTGCCGGGGATAGATGGACGGAAGATGTCCAAGAGCTATAACAATACGATTGAGATTTTTGAATCTGAGGCTACATTAAAGAAGAAGATTATGAGCATTGTAACGGATTCGACGCCTGTAGAGGCGCCGAAAGATCCTATGAATAATACAATCTATCTTTTGTATCGCCTGATGGCCACGCCGGAGCAGGCTGCGGAAATGGAACAGAGCTTTCGGGCCGGCGGCGTGGGCTACGGCGAATACAAGAAACAATTATTAGCCGCCTTTTTAGAATATTTTGGTCCGATGCGAGAAAAGCGCGCCGCGCTGGCTAAAGATATGGCATATGTGGAGGATGTGCTGGCTGCTGGCGCCCAAAAAGCCCGCGCTATTGCTCGTGAAACGATAGAGGAAGTGCGGGCAGCTGTGGGACTTTGACAGGGCGGATCACAGGCTGGGAGAAGCCTGTGGGCCGGGAGAGGCCCTATTCCGTCTGATTTTAGCGGCCAAAAAGGCTGCATTTTAGAAAGGGGGTGATCGTGACGGCCCAAAGGAGGCTTCAACATTGCGAAAAAACACGACAGCAGCCACGCAAAAAGGCCTGGCTAATGCCAGCGCGATACGGATATATCAGATTGAGGCTCAGGCTTAATTTTTGTATGTCAGTTCGGCTGCCGCAATGTTCTGGCCGCAGGACATTTGCTGCCGCAGCGGCCTTGCCTCAGAGCCGCGCGTGGACGCCCCTTTGCCCACAGAAAGAGGCTTTGCTGTAAAAGCCTTTTTATACATTGGCCTCACAAAAAGCCTGCAAGCAAATTTGCAGAATAATCTGTGTGCAAAGGAGTCCGACATGTACACGCCCGATCTGAAAACATTTCTTTCTCTGGCCCAGCAAGGCAATCTTGTGCCTGTGTATCGGGAAATTTTAGCGGATCTGGATACGCCTGTTTCCGCTTTTTTGAAGCTTCGCGCTATTAGCCAGGGCTATGGCTTTTTGTTGGAAAGCGTCGCTGGAGGCGAAAATATCGCTCGCTATTCGTATCTGGCTGTCAATCCATATAAGATTTTCAGCAGCCGCGGGCGCACTGTCACAATCACAACATATCCTCGGGAAGCTGCGGCGTCGACAACAGGGAGCCCGCCCCTTGTGCCCAGCATTTCCACAATAGAGCTGTCCCCCCAAGAAGATCCTTTGCACGAATTAAAACGGCAGCTATCGGCTTATACATTTGTGCCATTGCCGGGCTGGAGGCGCTTTTGTGGGGGAGCTGTAGGCTATTTAGGCTATGATCTCGTTCGTTTCTTTGAAAAACTGCCAGAAAAAAATCCAGATGATTTGGGGCTGCCCGATTGCCAATTGATGTTCGCCCATACGCTCGTAATTTTTGATCATGTGCTGCATCGCGTGCGTGTGCTGGCGCACGCCGAAATTGGCGAGGATCCCCAGGCTGCCTATTGGGATGCCGTGCAGCGTATCGAAGAAATTATCCGTGTGCTAACAGGGCCTTTGCCGGAGGAAGCCTGGAGGAGCGGACAAGGCGCCGGGCGACGCCGCACAATCCCCGATGATCCCTCCGCCCTGCCTTCCACAATGACAAAAGCCCAGCATCGCGAGGCTGTGCTGAAAGCAAAAGAATATATTGCCGCAGGCGATGTCATACAAGTTGTTTTAGCCCATCGCTGTGAAGCGAAATTGGATGTAGATCCTTTTGATTTGTATCGGGCGCTGCGCGCTATCAATCCTTCGCCCTACATGTATTATTTGAGTTTTGGCGATCTGAAAATCATCGGCGCCTCGCCGGAGATTCTTGTGACAGAGGATGCAGGGCATGTTGTCACGCGCCCGATTGCTGGAACGCGCCGACGCGGCCAGACGCCGGAAGCAGATTTGGCGCTGGAACAGGAGCTTTTAGCTGATGAAAAAGAGCGCGCCGAACATATCATGCTAGTGGATTTGCATCGCAACGACATAGGCCGCGTCTGCGAGCCGGGCAGCGTGCGCGTGGATGCACTGATGACAGTAGAGCGCTATTCGCATGTGATGCATATTGTCTCCAATGTTGTGGGCAAATTGCGCGCCGATAAAGATCAATTTGATGTGCTGCGGGCGACATTTCCGGCCGGGACTGTGACAGGCGCTCCGAAAATCCGCGCCATGGAAATCATAGAGGAGCTGGAGCCCGTGCGGCGAGGCCCCTATGCCGGCGCCGTAGGCTATTTCAGCTTTTCGGGCAGCATGGATACATGCATCACATTGCGCACAATCATTATGAAGGGCGACACGGCGTATTTTCAAGCCGGCGGCGGCATTGTCGCCGATAGCGATCCGGAAGCGGAATATAACGAAACTTTAATGAAGATGGGGGCGCTGCTGGATGCCGCACGCATGGCCGAACAGGGGCTCGTCTAAAGAGAAGCGCATTTTGTCATTAACAGAAGATTGCCTATTTTCAGGAGGCGAAAATGCTTATCCTAATCGATAATTATGATAGCTTTACATTCAATTTATATCAATATTTAGCCGAGCTGGGGGAGGAAGTTCTCGTTTTTCGGAATGATCAAATTACAGTGGAGGAGATAGAGGCGCTCCAGCCTGAGCGAATTGTGATATCCCCAGGGCCGTGCACGCCCAATGAAGCCGGCATTTCTCTAGAACTTATAAAACGGATGGCGGGACGTGTGCCGATTTTAGGCGTGTGTCTTGGCCATCAAGCCATTGGACAGGCTTTTGGCGGCAAAGTCGTGCGCGCCTCCCGTTTGATGCATGGCAAAACTTCTCCCATCTATCATGATGGCAAAGGGCTTTTCATCGGCTTGCCCAATCCCTTTGAGGCTGTGCGTTATCATTCGCTGCTAGTGGAAAGAGAGAGTCTGCCGAATTGCCTGGAAATCACGGCGGAAAGCGATCAGGGGGAAATTATGGGGCTGCGCCATACAGAATATGTCGTGGAGGGCGTGCAATTTCATCCCGAGTCAATTTTAACGGCTGTAGGAAAAGATTTGTTGCGCAATTTTTTGCAAATGCGCTGTGCGTGAGCTGCCAAAACAGAAAATGCCGGCGCCGAAGATGATCGCCTGAATGGGAAGCTTATGCGATGTTTGATTTTGAAGATCCCTATTGGGCCGGAGCTGTAGCCCTGTTAATAGGGCTCTGGATTGTAGGCATTGCGCTCCCTATCCGCTTGGCTGCGCCAGCCGCCTCGCTGACGCAACATTTTGTAGAGATGGAGGAAGATCCACAAAGCGATTTGCCGCCGCCCTCTTCGCCGCCCTCTCTGTTGTGGCCTTTGCTTGTTTTTCTGCTGAGTCTGGGATTAATGGCGCTTAGCCTGTGGAAGCGACAGGCTGAGCCCGAAGGCGGCAATCGCTGGCTGTGGATGGCGTGCGCAGCCGGCTTAACAACGCTTTGGGGGCTTGTGCTCGTGCTTGTAACGATGAGGCTGCGCTAAAAGGATGGACACAGCCCACATCATAAATCCTAAAGGCTTTTACAAAGTTTTTGCTTTACGAGAGGCTTTACAAGGATTATCTTTTCTCTTTCCTCAAAAACAGGAGCGCTTTTCTTTGTTATGTAAGGGCGATATGAATTAGGAGGAGTCATGTTACAGGAAACATTAGCGAAAATTGTTTCAGGCCAGGATTTAACGATGGCAGAGGCGGAAGCGGCTTTGGATGAAATTATGTCCGGCGCCGCCGGAGAGGCGCTTGTTGGGGGATGGCTTGTGGCTTTGCGGATGAAAGGAGAAACGGCCGAAGAAATCGCTGGCTTCGCCCGGGCTATGCGCGCGCAATGCATTCCTGTCCGCCCGCGCGTGACGGGGCTTGTAGACACATGTGGCACAGGCGGCGATGCTTATAAGAGCTTTAACATTTCCACAGCCGCCGCTTTTGTGGCGGCAGGCGCTGGCGTGCCCATTGCCAAACATGGCAATCGCGCTGTCACAAGCCGCTGTGGCAGCGCCGATGTGCTGGAGGCGCTGGGCGTGAATCTTAATCTTTCCGCGAAAGCCGTTGCCCATTGCATTGAGGAAATTGGCATTGGCTTTTTGTTTGCGCCGCAATTGCATCCGGCGATGAAATATGCGCTGGGCCCTCGCCGGCAATTAGGCTTGCGGACTGTGTTCAATCTATTGGGCCCGCTAACGAATCCTGCCAACGCCAAGCGGCAAGTCATCGGCGTCTTTGATCCAGCCTACGCTCCTTTATTAGCAGAGGCCTTGCGTGTCAATGGAGCGGAACATGTACTGATCGTCCACGGCGAGCCAGGCCTGGATGAGATTTCGCTCTGTGGCAAAACATACATTACAGAGCTAGCCCAGGGCCACATTACACAATATGAAATTACGCCGGAACAGATGGGCTTGAGCGCATGCGCTCCGGAAGATATTCTGGGCGGGGATCCCGCCACTTCTGCGCAGATGCTGCGCGATGTTCTGGAAGGCCAGCCGAGCCCGCGACAGGATATTGTGCTCGCGAATGCTGCCGCCGCGCTTGTCGTCGGCGGAAAAGCGGCAAATTTACAGGACGGCATCGCTATGGCGCAAGAAGCCATTGTTTCCGGCAAAGCTTTAGCCAAGATGAATGAATTGCGTGCATTATCGCACAAGTTGGCAGGAGAATAGATGCCGCTTATCTGAAGCTCAAAAAGGCTTTTTCCGATTGGGGAAGAATAAGCATGTTATGTTAATCCCTCCCCGGCCCCGAATTCGGATTGAAGATAAAGGCTATGTTTTAGAGATTGACATTCCGCCCCGGCGGGATGCCGCCACAATCCTTCCCTGGCTGTTTTTGACAGGCTGGCTGGGCGGCTGGGCTATTGGCGAAGGCTTTGCGATTATAATGCTGTGGCGAGGCCTGCATTATTATCTGGGCAGCCCGGATTTTATTGACAGCGCCGCTCCGTCCTCCGCCCCCAGCGGCTTTGCATTTTTCTTCTTGCTTTTCTGGCTCTTAGGCTGGACGGCAGGGGGCCTGATGGCGTTGTATTTTTGGCTGCATCTGATGTGGGGGCGGGAAAGAATCACAATAGAGGGCACGCGTTTGCGGATTGAAACATTCCCCTGGGGCCGGGCGCGCGAATTCGAAACGGCGGAGATTCAAAATATGCGCCTGAGCGAGCATGTGCGGCAGCGCTCCTTTCAATGGCGCACGCCTCAACGCCATACAGGCGGCGCGTTGTGTTTTGATTATGGCGGCCGACAATATAATTTTGGCGCCACGCTGGATCCTACAGAAGCCCAGGAAGTGCTCGCCGCGATTGGGCGGCGCTATAAATGGATGCTCGCTGAAGAATCCTTAGCTTTGCTGGAAAAGGAGAGCGTCGATGAATGATCCTATTCCTGCTTTAATGTTGCAGCTGGACATTGAGCGGATTCGGCGGCGGATTTATTATCTGGCGCAGGATCCGTTGCCGTATCGGAAGGCGAATTATACGCTGCCGGGGCATACAAAATCCACGCTAGAAGAGGCCGACGATTTCATTCAGGCGGAATTGGAGTCTTTTGGCTACATAGTGGAAAAAGAAGCTGTGCCTGTGCAAGCTTTTCGGCGAGATGAAAGCAAGCCCAAAGCCCATCAATATGCGCCGCCAGCTCCGGAGGATCCCTGGCACACTGCTTACAATCTTTACGCGAAGAAAATCGGCAACGCGAGGCCGGACGAAATCATTTATGTTGTATCCCACAAGGATTCGCAAAGCTGGATTGATTCGCCGGGCGCTAACGACAACGCTGTGGGCACGGCCGCCAATCTGGAAATCGCCCGCGTCCTGGCCGCTTATCCCAGCCAGCGCACGATATGCTTTTTATATTGCAATGAGGAGCATGTGCCGTGGACAAGCATTACGGCGGCGAACAAGGCGCGCGAGCGCGGCGATAATATCATCGCTGTATTCAATCTGGATGGCTTAGGACGTAAATCCGACGAGGATCATGAGGCGCGCTTGATGACAAATGTCTCTCTTTTTACGACGCCCGAAGGCGAACGGCTGGCGGATTTGATGGCGGAAGTCAATGAGGATTATCGCCTGGGACTCCTGCAGCGCAAATATCAGCGGCCCGGGCCTGGCGATGATGACGGCTCCTTTATCAAAGCAGGCTATCCGGCCGCAATTATGAATATCGGCTCGTATCCCTATGCCGATCCGGCATATCATTCCGAAGAGGATAAGCCCGAGCGTGTAGATTGGCCGAATGTGCTGCTGACGACAAAGGCTTCGCTGGCAGCGATTGTCCGCATAGATCAATCGTGAGGGACAGCTTTGATGAATGCTCATGTTAAGCTTGGCTTTTGGCTGATAGCTTTTGAGCTGGGCCTCGCTGGCCTTTCCTGTGCTGCGCTCAAGCTCATTCCGCCCCCCCAGCAAATGGAAATGCGGGCAGGCCGATTTGATTTAAAACAGGGCGGCGGGCTTGCCCTCGCCGATCCCTCCTGTCGGCTGGCGGCCGAGCAATGGCGCGAAGAGCTTGTTCGGCAGGGCATTCGGCCTTTTGCCGCCAGTCAGGCTTATGTCTTTATCGGCACACGGGAGAAATTAGCGCGGGAGTTGCGGGGGCAGGAGCTGCAGCTTTTGGCTGACAAAGGCCCCGAAGCATATTTTTTGCTTGTGGAGCCCCGGCGTATTGTTATTGCGGGCAACAGCCCTGCCGGCGCCTTTTATGGGATGCAGACGCTCAAGCAGCTTGTCCGCGCGTATCGTGAGGGCGCAACAATTCCATGCTGCCGGATCTGGGATTGGCCGCGTCTTAAATATCGCGGCTATTCCGATGACATCAGCCGCGGCCCCATTCCCACAATGGAATTTTTCAAGCGACAAATCCGCACGATGGCGGAATTTAAGATGAATATGCTCACATTTTATACAGAGCATGTGTTTAAGCTGCAAAAGCATCCGAAAATTGCGCCGCCTGAGGGCTTGACTGCTGAGGAAGTTAAAGAGCTTTCCGCTTACGCCCGCCAGTACAATGTGGAGCTTGTCGGGAATTTTCAAAGCTTCGGGCATTTCTGGAATATCTTGAAACATGAGGAATACGCCCATTTGCGCGAAACGCCCGGCATTATCACGCCGGCAAAGGAAGAAAGCTATCAATTTCTGGACGAAGTCTATAGCGAAATTTGTCCGGCTTATGATTCGCCGCTTTTTAATGTGAATTGCGACGAGACATATGGCCTGGGGGAGGGGCCCAGCAAGGAGCTGGCAGCGCAGATAGGCGTAGGCGGCGTCTATGTACGGCATATGATCCGCCTGCATGCGCTGCTCCAAAAATACGGCAAACGGATGATGATGTGGGGCGACATTGCCCTGCAGCATCCGGATATTGTGCAGAATCTGCCTAAAGATACAATTCTGCTTTCCTGGGGCTATGGAGCCGCGCCGAGCTATGAACGCGCTATTGCGCCGTTTGTCCAAGCGGGATTTGAATTTATGGTTTGCCCCGGCGTATCCTGTTGGAGCAGAATCTTCCCTGATTACGAAAATGCTTTTGTCAATATCCAGAATTATGTGCGGGACGGGGCGCGTTTGGGCGCGTTGGGAATGCTTAACACAACATGGGATGATGACGGCGAAAATCTGTTTAGCTGGAATTTTTACGGTACGAATTGGGGCGCGGCCTGCGCCTGGAATCCTGATCAGGCGCGGCGCGAGGATTATGACGCTGTCTTTGCCCAGCTTATGTATGGCGCGCCTGATGACAAAATCACACGTGCCATCAAATTATTATCCTCCTGTGTGCGCAATCCCCTGACAGATCACAATATGAATCGCGCCTTCTGGATACGCCCTTTCAATGCGCTCGCCACGACGCGCGAAGCTGTCTTGCAGCAAGCCGAACAGCTGTGCCGCACAACACAGGAGGCAATGGAGCTCTTGCGCGCGGCTCAGCCTGAAGCCAAATATTATGCGGAGGATTTAGATTATCTTTTGTTTGCGGCGCGGCGCCTGCATTATATCGGGCACAGTCGGAAGCTGTGGCTGCAGGCGTGTCAGCTTATGTCGGAGGCGCTGTCCGCTTTTCCGGATACGCAGCCCACAGCCCGGGCGCTTTTGCAAGCGAAGACAACGGCAGAAGAAATGGCCCACACGATTGCCGATTTGCGGACGGAATATGAGCGGCTGTGGCGCGCCGAAAATCGTTTATGGTGGCTGAAGGAAATGGCGGGCAAATATGAGGCGTTGCAGCGTGATTGGGCGGCGATGGCGCAGAAAATTGATGCCGCGCGGACGCAGCTTTTAGAAAAAGGTGCTCTGCCGGATATCGAGGCCCTGGGGCTGAAGATTCTGGAAACGAGCCGCCGGGATACGCGCGCTATGCCGACAACGGAAAAATTTCTGCCGGCAGAAGCTGGCTGGACGGAGGCGCAATGCCGCTATCGGATCCCGCTAAAGCTGCAAGCGGGAAAGCAGGCTTTGTATGATTATCCCGTTGAAATAGCCGTGCCGTTTGGCGATGTCATTCCTGCGCCTGCCTCGCTGCGCCTAGTGGAATACACGCCCGGGCGGCCGCACAGTGTCTGGCCGGCGCAGCTCATTCGCAATCCGGAGGGCCAGATGACAGTGGCGTTTATTGCCTGGGGGGAAAGCCCGCCGAACGCGGAACGGCTGTTTGCGCTGTATTATGATCCGGAGGCCTCCGATTTGGCGCTGCCGCCGGCGTCGACAATTGCGGCGCGTCAGGAGGAGGGCGCTATCGTTGTCGAAAATGATCGCTTCAGGCTCATTGTGGGAGTGCCGGGGGGACATATTTATGAATGGGCTGTGAAGGCGCTGAACAATCTGGAAATCACACAGCCTGGCCGGGGCGGCTGGGCGGGATTTTGTGACACGGGCGAAGCGGATCGCGGCGGGGAATGGAAGCTGGAGCTTGTGGCGGCTGGCCCTGTCCTTGTGCGAATCAAGGCGACGGCGGCGGATGGCAGCAATGAAAAGATTTTGTCTTTCTGGGCGGGCCAGCCGTTCGTGGAAGTCATGCTGGCGCGGCCCGTGAGCTTTTATTGGGATTATGACAATGTGAACAATTTTGCTGCGGACAAGCCCCTGCCCGGGAAAGCGTTGTTTTCCAGTGGCCATACAGAGCCTGTTTGCCGTTCGGACGAAATGAAGCATGCTATTGGTCATAATACGACATGGAGCGCCAAAACGCGGGCGGATGGCTTGCTTTTGGCCAATCTGACGCCGGAAGTGGCGACGCAGCATCGTGTGGGGCCTGGCGGGGGCTGGGGCGGCGTAGGCATTGAAGGCGGCCCTCCCGCGGCGCATTTTATTACAGTGGCAGACAAAATAGAAGGCGATCCTGCAGCGTGGCTTAATCGCTTGCAGCAGACGCTGGATTTGCGCCATCAGCCGCGCCTTTGGCTCGGCCCGCCGGAAAAGAAATAGCTGACATAATGTTTTGCCCCAGCTACGAAGGCTTTGGGGAAGCTGCCGCTGGCGCCGGCGCTTGTGTGAGCGCCACGAGCAACACGACGCCAATCGTGGAGATAGCCGCCGCTGTGAGGAAGGCAATTTTAAGGTTCCACAGGCTCCAGAGGACGCCGACAAGTGTGCTGGCAAAGAGTTTGCCCAGGCCCGTAATTAAGGAAAGCGCGCCGAAGCCCAGCGATCGTTCCTGGGGCGCCAGAAAATCTGCCGCATAGGCTTTCTCCACGGCTTCCTTGTTGCCCATCGCCACGCCGTTGAGCGCGAAGACAACGCTCATTAATATAAGCGAGCTCAGTCCTGTGGCCACTAATAGCGCCGCCACTACAGCCGCTATATAGGCGCCGATGAGCAGCCGCCGCCGGCCGTACACATCGCTGAGCGCCCCGGATATATAAGTGCAGATAGTGCTGATCGCATTATAGCCCGCATAAAGCAGAATGGGCGCGATGTTCTTCTGATGCAGGCCCTGCGTCCACGAGCTGCCCGCCGCCCATAAAATCAACAGCGTGTTGGAGAAATCCCCCAGAGAGAAGAAGCCTATAGCCACAAGCAGTCGC
Source organism: uncultured Armatimonadia bacterium (assembly GCA_964622325.1). Classification (GTDB taxonomy): domain Bacteria; phylum Armatimonadota; class Zipacnadia; order Zipacnadales; family UBA11051; genus JAJFUB01. Next base: position 2,083 of record CAZUOJ010000063.1, on the reverse strand, counting down.
CGAAAAGGCCGCGGCATTTCCTGAAAGCGCGTCAATAGACGGCGCCTGGAGGGAGCTACGGGCTGGGGCTTTTCTCGGACAAGCAGCCAGACGCATAAGGTGGCCATCAGGCCGGGAATCATCGCCACTGCCAGCAAAGTCTTGAAGGCCATTCCCATCCATAGCAAGGCTGCGCTGAGCAGCGGAGCCACGCATGCGCCGGCATAATCCCCGGCGCGCTCCAGCCCAAAGGCTTTTCCGTAATCTTGCGGTTCCGCCGCGCCCGCCATAATAGCATCCCGCAGGGGCCCGCGAAAGCCCCGCCCCAGCCAGGCAATGCTGCGGCCAATTAAGATATGGCTCCAGTGTGTCGCCAGCACATAAGAGCCAATGCCGAGGGTCGTGAGCAGATAGCCCAGGCCAGTGGCGCCTTTTTTGCGCGGCAGGCGATCCCCCAGCGCCCCGCCATACAGTTTGCCGATGGCGACAGCCATTTCCGCCACGCCCTCAATCAGCCCCAGAGCCGCCGCTCCGCCCCGCAAAGTCTGCAAAAACAAAGGCAAAACTGCTGTGCCCATCTCATGGGAAATGTCGGACAAAAAGCTCGTAAGCGTAAAGCCGATAACAGTGCGATTCAAATATGTGCGCGAGGAGGGGGAAACTGCAGACGAAGACATAAAAATCGCTTCTTTGCCTGAAAAGATTTTGTTGGGACGGGAAAATTTACAATTGTCTCAGCCTAAGCACAGGGAAAGACAAGAACAAACATTGCTGCACGCGGGAGAGTCATCATGGATCCGGCGGGCAGGATGTGTCAGCACGCATAGCATTATACGCCAAAGATCCAGCCTGGGCAAGGCGTAAACTTTGTGAAGGGCTGCTCCATCATTTCGCCTTCGCCCCTCTTTTTGTTTTTGCTAAGAAGTTTCCACAGAGGAAAGAGAAGAGCTTTGAGGCGTTAGAGCGGCGCGCCGCTGCGCCACTGCCTGCATCAATGTGCTTTGCAGCTTTTCCAGGCTGACGGGCTTTGTCAGCACTGCTTCCACGCGTTTGGCTTCGGGCAACTCTAAATTCACGCTCCAGCCCGTGAGCACGACAATTGCGGCTTGAGGCTGCAATTGCCGCGCCACCGCGGCCACTTCCCAGCCATTTTTCTCTGGCAACACGAGATCCAGCAGGAGGACATCAAAGGCGTCTAAATAACGCAATTGTTCAATAGCGCGCCGGCCATCTTCGGCTGTCCATACAGAATGGCCGCTCTTTTCCAGCGCCGCAATTAGCGCCTGCCGCATAGACGGATCATCTTCCGCAATCAAAATCTTCAACGGCTCAATATCTGGGGCTGGCGCTGGCGCCGGCATCAATTGTTGCCGCAGCGTGCGCAGTCGGTGGATATTGCTGAGAGGCAATTTAATCGTTACAGCCAGCCCCCCCAGCGGGGAATTATCCAGCACGAGCTCGCCGCCCCATTGTTCCACAAAGCTGCGAACAAGGCTTAAGCCTAAGCCCAGATGTTGGGGCCCTTTTGTGGAAAAATAAGGCTGCAGCGCCTGCTTCATCTGTTCTGGCAGCATTCCCGGGCCAGCATCATGCACACACAGCCAGGCCTGTGTGTGGCTTCGTTTAACTTCAATCAGTACAGGCCCGCCTTCGCTCATCGCCTCCCGCGCATTGGCCAGCAGCTGCCACAGCACTTCACGCAGCTGGCGTGGACACAGAAAAACATGCAAATCCGGAGCACATTGCAAACGCAGCTCATAGCGCAGCTGAAGTCCCCCCGCCGGGACAGCCAATTTTTCCCAGATTTCTCCCGCCTGGATGTGAACGAGCTCCCCCAAATCCACTAGTTCTAATTCCGTCGGTGCGCCGCCGGCGTTCCTTTCCAGGGGCAAAAATCGGCGCAAGAAATGCGCTCCATCCCACGCCGCCTGTTGAATGCGCGTCCAGGCCTTTTGAGCCGCAGCGGCATCCGGCTCCTTGGCGCCCAGCTCGGCATAGAGTAAAAACACGCCTAATAAATTGTTAAATTCATGGCACACGCTCTGGACGAAATCCGAACGCGCCTCCCAGATGGCCTGGCGTAAAAATTGTTTTTGCAGCGCCT
>CAZUOJ010000062.1:0-19882 GCA_964622325.1 uncultured Armatimonadia bacterium | reverse complement strand
TGGGCACAGCCCAATAGCCGCCGTTTTGATATGTCCCCGCCGGCACATCCACAAAAAGACGCTCCCAAGTTTCGCCGCCGGGCAAATGCCGCACATAGCCATGCAGCATAATTTCATCGCGTTGACGAAGCAGATAATGAGCAATCCGTTGTGTTTGCGTTTTGGAGGGAACGCGCAGCACGGCGGCGTAAGCGCTGCCCCAGATATCTATTTGCCGGCAATCTTGCGTCGCAGCCACATACATCCCCTGACTCTCATCCCAGAATTCATTCAGCCGCTGGCCTGCGTGTTCCGCACATTCGTACCATTCATGCGCCTCCTCGTGTTGTTCCCAGCGCCGAAATGTCTCCGCCAAAAACTGGCAGGCCTCCCAATACAAAAGCGAGCCGAAAAATGTCTTGCCCGTCTTGGCCACTGTGTCTGTAAAGCCATAATCCACATAAGGATTATTCCGATCCACAAATACAAGCCCATCAGCCTCGCGCGGCACAGCCCGCATTGCCGCATATACGCGCTCCAGACGCGCTTTCACGGATGCATAATCTGCGCTCAGCCGCGCATAAATGCAAACAAGCTTAGCCATAAACGGCTGATTATCCGCCGGCGGCAAAGCCCCTATAGGCTTATCTACGGGCCCGGGGAAAAACACGGCCCGGCCATCGGCCTGCACGCGATCCGGAATAAAGCCGTCTTCCCTTTGCGCCGCCAGAAGATAATCTATCCCCGCTAAAATGTCTTCCGGCGGGATGAAAGCGAGCGCCCCTTCCACCATATAACAAAAATCCCGTGTCCACAAAGCCGGATAATGTCCGGAACTATCCGGAAAATACAGGGGCACGCCGCCAGGCCCTTCATGCCGGCACGCGGCCAATGTCTGTTTTGTCACATCCACAAGCGCATCATATGCCGCCGCTTTAATCCGCACAGCTGGAAGCGTCTTCATCTTCTCGTATCAATTCTCTCTTCTCTTTCGCTTTCGGCATTTAAGCAATGCCAATAGCGATGCCAAAGCTCTTCACACTAAAATTAGATTAGATTTAGAAAAGAAAACACTTCTGAATTAATTGTGCCGCTGTACTGTCAAAAGCTTAATTTCTGTTCTTTCAAACTTTTGCCTCCAGCCGGCTTAAAATCTCCTGCACAATCTGCACATTCTCCTCCACCATATAATATTTATCGCCCCTGTGCATCCCTACATTGCAGACATCGCCTGGCTTAATATGCTCAAAACAATATTCAAACGCCATCACAGGATCTATGCGCCCCGCGCCCATAATTTTGTAGGCAATACAGGGCTTGGGCAGGCGCATAATGCAATCATACGCCCGCGGCAAATCCTCTAGCCGAAAGCGATGGCCCTGCCCGGAATGCAAGCTGCCACAATTGAATATGCACACAGCATGAAAATCCACGAGATCCAGGCTATGCACCCAAAAATGCACTTCCGGCGCATGTCCGGCGACGCCCACAGGCAAATTCAACGATTTGGCGTGCGCCACCCACGACTCTAATGTTTGGGCGTTCTGCTCTTTATAAAATCCATCAATATAGCCGCCATGAAAATATACAGCACGGGCGCCAATTTCTTTAGCTTCGTCCAGCGCATGAAACATGCTGGGATGGGAGCGCATGGCTAATTGCGCAATCCATTGCATGGGCCCTCCGCCTGCCAGATATTCTTTGACTGTATTAAATACATGTTCAGTCTCGTTATTCGTCACAAAGGCATTGATGCCCGCCTTCCAGGCCCGTTCCCATGTCTCTAATATGCGCTCCGGCGTGTTCCAAGTTTTCATCGCCTGATCGCGCTCTGGACTTTGATGGCTGAAGCCTCCAAAGGGATTGGCGCCTATAATTAGTCTTGTGATATTCAGGCCGCAAAAATCTACTGTCGGCAGCATCGGGACGCTCCTTATTCTTTTATTTCCGAGCTCTGCAGGCAAAGAGCGACATTACGTGTTTTTTCTTTTTTTAAGATGAAAAATTATGCGCCGCGCCTACTAAATCCTGCAAGCAAGCGACATTGTGACGCTCACAATATGCCGATAATCCCTGCAGGACATGCAGGCATGTTTGGGGCAGCACAAAATTCCCTGTGCCAATCGCCACGGCATTCGCTCCTGCCAGGATAAATTCCAGCGCATCCTGCGCCTCCATAATCCCCCCCATGCCAATAATTGGCACGCCCAGGCGAGCGGCGTAAATTTGCCAGACGCAACGCACAGCCACAGGCCTTATTGCTGGCCCCGATAAGCCCCCTGTGATGTTGCCCAGCTTCGGCCGTCGTTGCTCCACATCAATCGCTATCCCCACGAGCGTATTAATCAATGAGAGGGCATCTGTGCCAGCCTCTACAGCCGCCGCCGCCAGCGCAACGATGTCTGTGACATTGGGCGAGAGCTTTGTGATAAGCGGCAAAGGCGTTGCTTCCCGTACGGCCTGCACAAGCTCCCTGAGCGTAGGGGGCTCCAGCCCAAACAACATCCCCCCGCGCTCACAATTCGGGCAGGAAGCATTAATTTCCAGGGCCGCGCACAGCTTGCTTTCTGTGAGCTTCGCGGCCACAGCCACATATTCCGCCACGCTTTCCCCGGCAATATTGACAATAATAGGCGTGTTGTATTTTTGGAGGGCCGGCAGCTTTTCGGCAATCACAGCCTCCACGCCGGGATTTTGCAGCCCAATCGCGTTTAGCATCCCGGCGGGCGTTTCTGTCACACGAGGCGGGGGATTGCCCGGCCGCGGCCGCAATGTTGTGGCTTTGACAACAATGGCCCCGAGCTGCGACAAATCACAATAATCAGCATATTCCACGCCCCAGCCAAATGTCCCCGATGCCGGCATTACAGGATTTTTGAGGCGCAGCCCTGCTATTTCTAACGACAAATCTGGCTTATGCATATTTGCTAGCTATATCAAACATCACGGACAAAATTGCGTCAAGAGCGAAATCCGCGTGTGGCTGTGAAATGCTTTTCGGGCCCCCAAATATCAAAACGGGAAAGCGTCAGCCAGCTTCCACAGTGCGTTTATTTAAGCTTTCGCTCCTTCGTTGCCGTTTTTAACGTTAGGGAATAAAAACAATTTTATTGCGCCCTAAAGAGATAAAGGAATACAATGTATAAACATCATGATTTAGGAGCTCTCCTGTGCGACATTTTTTTCTTCTTGCTTCTTTGGGATTAGCTATGGCGATTTTCTCATGGGGCTGGGGGCAACAAGATAAGCCGTGGCAGCGTCCTGGCACACAGACAGGCGAGGAAATTGTTGGCCCGGATGGGGGAAAGATGTTATGGGTGCCGCCGGGCGAATTTATGATGGGATCGGAAGACGGGCCGGAAAACGAACGCCCCCCACATCGCGTCCATATTACAAAAGGCTTTTGGCTTGGCAAATTCGAAGTTACAGTGGGCCAATGGAAACTCTATATTAAAGCGGCAGGCGTGCCCTGGGATGAGGAACATTTCTTTATGCCGGATAATCATCCCATGACAGGCATAAGCTGGCTGCATTGCCAGGCGTATTGTCGTTTTTATGGTCTTTCTTTGCCCACGGAGGCACAATGGGAATGGGCTGCCCGCGGGCCCGAAGGGCGCCTTTATCCCTGGGGGAATATCTGGAATCCCCGGCTCTGCTGTAACAAGCAAAATCCCGGGCCCGCAATTCCCGGCGTTCCCCTTCGTTTTACAGCGCCTGTGGGCAGCTTTCCCGAGGGAGCCAGCTGGTGCGGAGCGCATGATATGGCGGGCAATGTAGATGAATGGTGTGCGGACTGGCTTTCCCCCACATATTATGCTATTTCTCCTGTCGAAGATCCCCCGGGGCCGTCTGCAGGCACGGAGCGCGTTTTAAGAGGCGGATATTGTTGGGGAAATGCGGAAGAATGCCGCGCTACAAGTCGCTTTAGTAGCGAGCCAGATAATGATGGCGCCGGCGGCATGCGCGTATGCTATGTCCCTTAATTGGCCTTGCATGACGCGCGTGTTATCTCTCCTCGCGCTGGGCATATTTTCGTCCTGAAAAAATCACAGGAGAAGATAGCTGAGAAAAGATAAGGAAAAAGCATTAGAGAGCTTTTTCTTCCAAAAGCCTTTTCCAGTCAATTACGTTCGCCTCAAACACAGGCCCGTCTTTGCACACGCGCAGATAAGCCGTTCCCTGTGCTTGTGAGGCTGTTGGCGTCGCAGGCACAACACAGCCCATACAGGCCCCCACGCCACAGCCCATCCACTGTTCTAAAGACACATAACAGGGCAGCTGATATTCCGCCGCCCATTCCGCTACTTTTGCCATCATGGGCCGCGGCCCGCATGTGTAAATAGCCTGCACATCCTGGCGGGCTAATTGCGCGGGCAGCAAATCCGTTACAAGCCCTTTCTCTCCACACGAGCCATCCTCTGTCGAGATATAAAATTCTTCGCAGCGCCCCGCAAATTCCGCCCAAAGCGGCAAATGCTGTTCGCTGGCGCCGCCGTACAGTCCCCGGACACGATATGCCTCCGCTGCTGTTTGCAAAACATCTGCAAGGAAAATCAAGGGCGCCGCGCCCACGCCGCCAGCCACAAGCAAGACATCTCGCCTCGGCGCCGGCCGCGGAAAGCTCCGTCCCAGCGGCCCCAATACATCCAGACAGGCGCCTGCAGGCAATTGCGCTAACAGCTCCGTCCCTCGCCCCACACGCTTAATGAGCAGGCGCAGACGGCCTGTATGTTTCTCCGCCAGCATTATCGAAAGGGGCCGCCGTAAAAGCGGATCCCATTGCCCACATACGCGGATATGGACAAATTGCCCGGGCTGAGCCTCGGCAGCAATCTGAGGCGCCTCCAGCTCCAGCACGCAATATTCCTGCAGTTCTCGCTGGCTATTTACAATCCGCGCCTGCTCATGCGGCATAATCGTGTGCTTCCTTCTGTCACAATGAAAGCTTTGCAGCCTTGGGCGAGCGCGTTTTGCGCTCCTGAAAATATTTTCTGCGGGCGTCCTCTCAAAGAATTGTGCCCAATCCCTTGCCGGCTAAAACCCGCTTCACGATTGCAGCGACTTTCTGCCGCGCGCTGTTAATTTTTTCCCGTTGTTGCTGTGTTTCGGTGCGGCTTTTTTCTACAGAACGCTGCAGGCGCCTCATCATCCGGCGGACTTCGGCAGGCCCTGTGCTGCCCAGACTCCGCTGGCGATACAGGCAGGCTGTGGCATCGACAACACTGAAAATTTCCTCTTTTGTCAGCGACACCCTGTGTGCTTGTAAATATTCCCGGACACGCTCGATATCCTCTAATGTTTTGCCTTCGCGGATGAGCGTGGCCACAAGCCCGCCGACAATTTCATGACAGGTGCGGAACGGCAGGCCATGTTCCGCCACAAGATAATTCGCTAATTCCGTGGCTGTGGCGAAATTTTGCCGCACAAGCTCCCGCATGCGTTCCGTATTAAATTTCACGGTCTCGATCATCGCCCGCATAGCTACCAGCGTGCTTTCCACTGTATCCAGCGCTTCCCATAATGGCGGCTTATCTTCCTGTAAATCCCGATTGTAGCCGCTGGGCAGCGCCTTCATCATTGTCAAAATTTGCATGAGGCGTCCATAGACAAGGCCCACTTTGCCCCGTGCTAATTCCGCAATACAGGGATTTTTCTTTTGCGGCATAATGGATGAGCCCGACGCATAGGCGTCATCCATTTCCAGCAGCCGATATTCCCATGTGGACCATAAGACAAATTCTTCCGCCAATTTGGACAGATTGGCCATCAGGATGGCTAAAGCCCCCAGCGCTTCGGCGACAAAATCCCGTGAACTCACACAATCTAAAGCATGTTCCTGCACGCCCTCGAAGCCCAAAAGCTCCGCCGTGAGGCGCCGATCGGTGGGGAAGCTTGTGCCGGCCAGGGCAGCGGCGCCCAAAGGACTCGTGTTTGTATGCTTGTAGGCCGCCGCCAGCCGCTCCTGATCCCGTTCAAACAGCGCCACATAGCTTGTCAGCCAGAATGCCAGCGAAATCGGCTGGGCATGTTGTGTGTGTGTGTAGCCCGGCATGACAGTCGTTTCCTGACCCCGCGCGCGTTGCAGCAGCGCCTCCTGTAAATCAGCCAGTTTCTCGCGGATATCCAGCAGCCTTGAGCGCAGATGCAGCTTGCAATCTGTGACAACTTGATCATTGCGGGAACGGGCCGTATGCAGGCGTCCGCCAAATTCTGGCCCCGCGCCCTGCCGCAGATACATTTCCACATTCATATGCACATCTTCTAATTCCGGCTTCAGCTCCAATCGGCCCGCCTCCCAATCCTCCCGCGCCTGCTCCAGCCATTTCAAAATCTCTCGCAAATCTGTTTCGCTAATGATGCCACAGGCTGCCAGCATAATCGCATGGGCTTCGCTGCCCCAGATATCCTCCGCCGTCATGCGGCCATCTGCCTGTGTGGATTCGCTGTACGCCAGAGCTATATCGGAAAGATCAGCGGAAAATCTTCCGCCCCAGAGCTTCTTGGATGACTTTTCCATATTTTTTATCCCTCAATGCAAGAGTCAAGAAGCAAGCGCGGACTAGATATTAGTCCGCGCTTGGCGAGATTCCTTTGTGTGCGCTGGCGCTCCCCCCGATAGCGTGTTTTTTTGCGCTAGCGCGTCCTGGCCGTGGAGGCTTCTTTAGCCTTCCACAATCCAGGCCTCTTCGTCAAAGAACCATTTGCTGGGCTCATCCAGAAATTCCAGCGTTTCGGAAAGCAGCTTCAGATGCAGGCGCTCCGCGCGCTCGAGCATTTCAAAGAAAGCTTTAGCTTGCGGCGTTGTGGCTTTGGCCGCAGCATCAGCATAAAATTCAATGCTTTCCTGTTCCGCGGCGATGCCGGCCTGATAGATTTCTGTCAGCCCTTCTTCCTTTTCTGCCGCGGCTTGAATTTGTGCTGTCGCTTGCTTGAAAATGGCGCGCACTACCTCCTGCATATCCTCAGCTGCTTCCAGGCCTTCTTCTGGCCAGCCCTGCTCGGCCCGCTGCTTTTCATATATCTTCTGTAAATAGCGTTCATGAGCAGCTTCCTGGCGAGCGAGGGCGGCAAAGGTAGCCTGGGCCAGAGGATGGCGCGTTTTTTGCGCGGCTTCCTCGTAGGCGGCCTTCCTAAAACGCTCTTTTTCCACGCCTAATTGTAAAATTTGCAAGAGATTTTCCATCCTATTTTCACTCAACTTTTAAAGAATTTCTGCATCAGGATTCTACAAAGCCCCGCGGCCACCCGCGCTTAGGCATACGGCAAGCCGCGATGGCCCAGGATTTGATACTGGAAGCCGGCAATTTTGACCATTGGCCCGCTTTCCGGCTGCTTCCATTCAATGCGCACTTCGCCGGGCTCCTTGGGCCGCTCCACAATCGCCCGCAATTCGGGCCGGAACAACCGTGTGTCGCTTTCCCGACTCAGGATATTGATGTTCCCTTTGTAAATTTCTACTTCATACAGCGCATTGACAGCCCATTGCGAGGACTGCAGGAAAGCCGCGCAATCTTCTGTGACGGGATGATACCAGCCGCCGTGATAGACCATATATGCCCACAGCCGCTCCACTTCCGGCTTGAATTGAATTTGCTCCTTTGTTAAGCAGAGCTGTTCGGCGTCTTTGTGCAATGTCAGAATAAATGTGGCGGCCGGGGCTTCATAAACTTCGCGGCTCTTCAGGCCAATAATGCCGTCCTCAAACATATCAATTTTCCCGATGGCATGCTCCCCGCAGACCTGATTCAAATAATGAATAATCTCCGCCAGATCCGTTTTGTCGTCCACGCGCACAGGCAAGCCCTCTTTGAATTCCACTGTCAGCCGCCGCGGCTCATCCGGCGCATTCTGGGGGAACTTGTACCAGATATAGTCCTCTTGCGGAATAATCATCTTCAGATTGGACACTTCGCCCGATCCGATAGAGCGGCACCACATTGTTAAATCATCCCCGATGCCTGCTTTGTAGGGGATGCCGTATTGTTCGGACAGCTTCTTTTCATCTTCCCGCGTAAAATCAAAGTCCCGCACCGGCAGGACAACAGTGCAATCGGGTGCAAACAGCGAGAACACATTATGCATTCGGAATTGATCATTGCCCTTGCCTGTGGAGCCTTCACAGATGGCGTCACAGCCATTTTGCACGGCAAATTCCGCCACTTTGCGTGCAATAAGCTGCCGCGTCATCGAAGTGGCGACAGGATAGCCCTCGTAGCTGGAATTCGCATAAATGGCGCGTGTGATAAATTTGTCCACGAATTCCCGCTCGGCGTCAATTAAAATCCATTGCACGCCCAAAAGCTCCGCTTTGGAACGGCACAATTCTTTTTCTTCCTCTGTCAGCCCCACATTCACTGTGACCGCCAGAACTTCCTCCGCCCCATAATATTCCGGCAGCAGCTTCAAACACAATGTGGAATCCAGCCCTCCGCTGTAGGCGACAGCCACTTTCTTCACTTTCGGAAGCTCAATGCAGAATTTTCCCGACATATCCATCGAAATCGCTCTCCTTTCTTTTCCGATTAATGTGAGATGGCCGTATCACAATAGGCGCACAGACATTGTTCGCCTTGTATGTAGCATTGTGGCGTCAGATATGTTTCTGTGCTCGTGATGCATTTGGGATTTGAGCAACGGATTTCTGCAGGCAAAATTTCCCGCGGCGGCGGCGTTTCCAAGCCTTCTTGCTCGCCATAAATGCCTAATAGCAAGGCAATCAGGGCCATACGCACTGGCACGCCGCCTGCCGCCTGCCGAAAATAGGCCGCCCGCCTGTCCACATCCACGCCGGGATGGATTTCGTCCACCCGCGGCAATGGATGCAGCACCCGCATTTCCTCCTTCGCGGATTTCATCAGCTCGGGCGTCAAGCAATACGCCCCCCGCACGGCCTCGTAGGCCTCCTCCGACGGAAAACGCTCTTTTTGAATCCGCGTCATGTACAGCACATCCAGCTCCGGCAACACCGCGGCCAGATCTTCTGTTTGCGCCGCCTCGCGCCCTGCGCGGCGAATGCTATCCAGCACGCTTTCCGGCATACGCAGAGCCTCAGGCGCAATGCAAACAATTTCTGCGCCCCATTGCGCCAGCAGGGGCGCCAGCGAATGGACTGTGCGCCCGTATTTCAAATCCCCGCACAGCCCCACTTTTAAGCCCGCAAAGCGGCCTAATTCACGGCGGATTGTGAATAAATCCGTCAGCGTCTGTGTGGGATGCTCGCGCGGCCCGTCGCCAGCATTGATGACAGGCTTGTCGGCATAATCCGCCGCCACTTTCGCGGCGCCAGCCAGCGGATGGCGTATCACAACAATATCTGCATAGGCGCTGACAATCCGGGCTGTATCCGCCAGGCTTTCCCCCTTGGCGATCGAGCTATAGGAAGGCTCGGCAAAGCCGATTATTTGGCCGCCCAGGCGGAGCATTGCCGTTTCAAAAGAGAGTCGTGTGCGTGTGCTCGGCTCGAAAAACAATGTGGCTAAGATTGCGTCCAGAGCTTCCAGCGGCGCCCGCGCCCCCCCTTCAAAGCCAATCGCCTCCGCCATTTGCTCCGCCACATCCAGCACCCGCATAATCTCGCTTTGGCTGAAATCCGCAATAGAAATGAAGTCCCGGCCCTGTAGGGACACTTTAGCCTCCCTTTGTTCCGCTTTGCCGCGCCAGATGCGCGGCATTCAATTCGTCGCGCGCCGCTTGCGCCGCTGTGGCGACGGCTGCTGTGAAGCTTTCATTGCTCTGCTGATAGGCATAGATAATGCTGCGAGAAGCATTAATGACAGCGCCCAGCCCCTTTTCATCAAAGGCGGCCGCCGCCTCCTCTGCTGTCCCGCCTTGATGGCCATAGCCCGGCACTAAAAAAGGCGTATGGGGCATGCGCTGGCGCAGCTCTGCTAATTGCTGGGGATATGTGGCTCCGACAACAGCCCCCACTGCGCTATAGCCGTTTCCGCCAATGAGCTGCTGGCCCCATTGGGAAACTAAATCCGCCATATGCTGATAAACTGTGAGCCCTCCTTCAAGCCGCAAATCCTGCAATTGCCCGGAGCTGGGATTGGAAGTTTTCACAAGCACGAACACGCCCGCGCCCGCCTCCCGGGCATAATGAATAAAGGGCGCCACGCCGTCATAGCCCAAATACGCATTGACAGTAATGGCATCAACAGGACGTAAGCGGCCTTGTCCGCCGCAACCGAATACATCGCCTAAATAGGCCTGCGCATAAGCCTCGGCGGTGGAGCCGATGTCATTACGCTTGGCGTCTAAAATGACTAAAAGCCCTAATTCCTGAGCAAAACACATCACGCGGCGCAAACACGCCAGGCCTTCTGGCCCCCAGAGCTCAAAATACGCCGCCTGTGGCTTAACGGCCACGGCATAGGGCTGTACAGCCAGACAGATATTGAAACAAAAGCTTTCAATCCGCTTAACAGGATCAGAGCCGCTGCCGGGCAAATCCGGAGGCAAGAGCTCCAGGCGGGGATCAAGCCCCACACACAAACGGCTATTTTTCCGCTGTACAGCTTCCCAGAGCCGATCCGCAAAATGCTCCGCCATAGGCTCCTCGCTATCTTGTGTGTGAGCGGGATTATACATTTCAGGAGCGCCTTTTGTCAAAGCCTGCAGCTCGGCCCGAACAGGGCTGCCAGAAATTTTGGCTGACGCATCATAAACAAACTAAATAAACAAAAAGGCTGAATTGACGCTTCCTCCGCCCTGTGCTACACTTCGGAACAAAGCAGGCAAGCATTTGTCAAGAAGAATGATAGCCCCAATATAGCGATTGTCTGATTCCAAAAGGAGATGAGGCCATGCGGAAGGCCCTATTCGCTTTGTGCCTCGTATTGCTGGCAGCAGGACTGAGCGCCCAGCCGCAATTTCCCACGGCTCCCCAGACGCCGCAAAATGCCGATCCTGTTCAAATCATTGAAGATGTTCGTTTTCTATTCATTGCCCGCACCTTACGCCTCCGCGAAGATCAAAAACAGAGCATATTGCCACTTTTGAACAAAGCCCAGGAGCGCCTGCAGCAACAAAAAGCGGCGCTGGACAGCTTATGGGCCGAAGGGCAGGGCTTATTTGCGGCTGTAGATCAGGCGCTTTTGGCCGGGCAAAGGCCTGCGGCCGCCCAGCAGACGCAATTGCAGCGCATAATACAGCGCTATGAAGAAATCCGGGCGCAAACGGATAAGGATTTAGAGCAAATTGGGCTACAGATATTAGCTTTGCTGGACAGTCAGCAGCGTCAAAAAGTGGAGCCGCCGCAAGCCCGCCCTGCCAATGCGCCCCGCCGGCAACACGCTCTGGAAATTGCCGCCAATATCGCCCGCTACGCCATAGCGATGCGCCAGCTTTTGCCGGAAGAATATGAAGCCCTGCGCGTGCCGCTGGCGTTGCGCTTAGCGGCGCTTCTGGTGCCGCCGGAAGAGCGCGGCTATAACATGGCTGTCGGCGATGTGCTCCGTATTCTGGACAGCGTCCGCCGGCTTACAGATGCTCAATTTGCGCAAGTGGAGCCTCAATTAACAGGCAATATCGCCAGCGCTTTGCGGCTTGCCCCGGCAGCGCCGGAAAATCCGCAATACGCGCTCAGCTTTGAGGAATATATGGAATTTGTGACTCATCCCCGCAGTGCAGCTCTTTTAGCTGAAATGAAGGCGGAGCCCGCTATGGAGGTGAAGCCCTAAATGGGAGAGCAGCGCAAACAATTTCCCCCTCTTTTAACAAGCGAAAAGGGCCGCGCCATCGTTATGTTTGTTGCCGCTGTGGCCTTGTTTTATGCGCTTTCGATTTTAGTATTCAGTGCTCAGGCGAAAGCACAGGAGGCGGCCGCAACGCCTGTGTCGTTGTCCCAGGCCATCGAGCGGCATGCTCATGTAATGTTGCTGGCCGATTGGCGCTTGGATCGGGCTCAGCTTATGGATCTGCTCGTTGCCGTCCGCGCCGCTCGCCAGGCTATGGCGGAATACGAAAACGAAAATCAAAAAGCCGCCGAGGCCGCGGCCTCGGGCTTAAAGCCCTATCTGCAGGCCATGAAGGAAAGCTTTGAGAGGGACGAAAATGTAAAAGCAGCCTTATCTTCTTTTGACGAAGCCGCTGCCCAGCGCCGCGCCAAGATGCTGGCCTCTGTGGATCGACAAATCAACGCTGTGCGGAGGATGTTGACGCCGGAACAACAGCGGCTTGTCAATTGGACACGCCCCGCGGAAGTGCGGATAGCGGCGCCCGAAGAAGGGCTTTTAGAAGAGCTGCGAGAAATGCTGGGCGATATTCATGAAATTCGGCGTGTGCTGGAGCGGATTCGTTATCTTATCCCGGGAGATTACATTACGCGGCGCGTGGGGATGCTCAGAGAGTTTTTGCAGGACTATTATCCGCCCGATACGCCAGAATTTAATGCTGCGCTGGATTGGATGATCCGTTTGACAGATGAGATGCGCCGTGTGCCTGAACGCGATTGGCCTGAGGAAGCGGCCATCTATGTGGGCCGCGTCTGGCAATATCTCAGCGGCGGAGAGCCCCAGCCGCTCGCAGGGGCGCAGGAGCCTGCTGCTCCTTATAATTGGTGGGATGTATTCTATTTGCTCACAGATCCGCAAACGCCCACGCTGTTGGAACAAATCATAGGCATCGGCGCCGCGCCGTAAAGTGTTGTCAGGCGGCCGCGCGGCAGACGACGGGCTGCCGAAAGATTTTTGCGGGGAATTTTTTTGTCAGGCAGGGAGCGAAGATGTGTCAGGATATTTCTGTGGCGGAATGTCGCAAGCGATTGGCAGAGCTCATTAAACAGCGCGCCTTGCGTTTCGGGGATTTTACGCTCGCCTCGGGCCAAAAAAGCCATTATTATTTAGATGGGAAAATGGTGACATTAGAGGCAAATGGCCTGTATTATCTGGCGCGCATCATTCTGGCGATGATTGAAGATGAAGATGTGGATGCCGTGGGGGGCATGAGTCTGGGCGCCGATCCCATCACAGGTGGCGTCGTGGCGCTGGCGGGCGATGAAATGCGCCCGTTGCTGGGATTTCTGGTGCGCAAAGAAGTCAAAGATCATGGCACGCAACAGCGTGTCGAAGGGCCCTTGCCTGCAGGCGCGCGCGTTGTGATGCTGGAAGATGTGATTACAACAGGCCAATCCACATTAGAGGCGATTAAGGCCGTGGAGCAAGAACGGCAGGCACGAGTTGTTAAAGTCATCGCAATGGTGGATCGCCTGCAGGGGGCACGGGAAAATCTGAAGGCCGCCGGCTATGAACTGGAAGCGATTTTTACAGCAGAGGAGCTGGGCGTAGGGACAGCAGCCCAGCAGCAGGCGACGCCTCCAGCTTAACACGAGCGCATCCAGCTAATATTTGGGCTAGGAATATTACAGGGGCTTGAAGATAGGGCTTTTTGGCAAAATAAGTTTTGCCACTAAATTTTTGTTCCTCTTCGTGCGTCTTTCAGAGCATCGCCTCGGCATAATTATTTTCGGCAGGATTAAGCCGGCGCAAGCTGGCTTTTGATATTGTGCGCCGCGAGAAACAGATGTGTTCGTTAATTGGGGAACTGGGAGAGCCGGCAGCGCCGTTTATTTTACTGAAAAATATCCTATAGGGTGGATCTCATGCCTGATGTGCTCATCGTAGACGATGATCCCAGTGTGCGCGATTTATTGCAAATGTATTTTGAGAAGGAGCATTACACAGTCCGCACAGCAGCAAACGGCGAAGAGGCAATGGCCGCTGTAATTGCGCAGCCGCCAGATTTAATCATTCTGGATATTATGCTTCCCGGCCAAGATGGCTATGAAATATGCCGGCAGCTGCGCAGCCAGAGCAATATCCCCATTATCTTTCTGACGGCCCGCGATGACGAAATTGAGCCCATTATTGGCCTGGAATTAGGGGCCGATGATTATATTACAAAGCCTTTTAACGCGCGGGAAGTAGTGGCCCGCGCCCGAGCAGTATTGCGCCGGGCGCAGAGCCCCGCTGCGCTCCCCACACGATCTGTTTTGCGCTTCCCGCAATTTGAAATTGATCCGAACACGCGGGAGGCGCGTGTCGAGGGCCGGCTTGTGCCTCTGACGCCCCGCGAATTTGATATCGTGTATCTTCTGTGCAGCCAGCCCGGCCGCGTGTTTCCCCGTGCGGAGATCATGAGCTTAATTTGGGGCTATAGCAGTGATTACGGGGATTATCGGACCGTCGATACGCATTTGAAACGCGCCCGCCAGAAGCTGCGCGAAGCCGGCTTAACAGAATGCGCCATTGAGACAGTGTGGGGGATAGGCTATCGCTTTGTTCCCGCAGAGAAAAAAGGCTAAATGATGCGCACATTGTTCTGGCGTCAGATGTGGAGCCATCTGCTTGTGGCTGCCAGTGCTCTGTTTGTTTTTGCCGCGTTGCTGCCTTCTTTGTTTCTCCAGCATTATCAACGCGCCGAGCAACAACGCGCAGAAGCCGCCGCCCAGAGCTTGGCGCGCGTTGCGGATACGCTTTTACAATCAGGCGACACACGGGATGTGGAGATGCTTGTGCGGGCTTCGGCGCGCGTGCTGGGAGGCGGCGTAAAATTGCAAACGCCGCGGGGCGAGATAACGGGCGGGAATTTGCTTTATGCGCCCGGCCAGGCGCGTTCGGCCGCCCGGCCTTTGGCGCAGGGAGGCCAAATAACGGTTGTGGTGCCTATTGCCGCCCAAGAACAAATTGTGCGCATCCAGCGGCGCGTGGCGAGCTGGGGGGCAGCCATTGCCATTCTTTTAGCTGTTTTTTTGGCCTATTTTTCAGCCCGCGCCATGTCGCAGCCCCTGATTGCAATGGCGCAGGCAGCCCAAAGGCTTGCCGAAGGCGATTTTGCGGTGCACATACAGGAGCGGGGGCCGGAGGAAATCCGCTCTCTCGCCGCCAGCATGAATGATATGGCGCGCCGCCTCGCTTCTCTAGATGAATTGCGGCGAGATTTCATTGCCTCGGCCTCGCATGAGCTGCGCGCCCCGCTCACAGCCATTCGCGGCTTTCTGGAAGCCCTGCTGGATGGCACGGCCAGCACGGAAGAGCAACAAAAACATTGTCTGCACGCTGCAGCCAGGGAAGCGCAACGGATGACGCGGCTTGTGGATGATTTGCTCCAGCTCTCTCGCTTGCAGGCCGGCGTACTTTCTTTCGAAATGGCAGCTACAGATGTGCGCGGCGTGATTGAAGATGTTGTCCAGAGCTTTGCGCCGCGTTTACGGGCAAAGAATGTGACAATGCAGATAGAAGCGGAAGATGTGCCGCCTGTGCTTGCTGACGGGGAGCGGCTGGCCCAGGCGCTTGTGAATTTGCTCGACAATGCCCTGCGTTATAGCCCGCCGGGAAGCGGCATTAAGATTCGTTTAACAAGCGGCGTTTCTCCAGAATTATCGTTGCCTTCCGTGCCTGCAGAGGCGCTCGTTGTGGCTGTGGCGGATCAAGGGCCCGGACTGTCCGAAGCTGATTTGCCGCGCATCTTCGAGCGTTTTTACAAGGCGGAAGCAGGCCGTCAGATTGGCGAGCAGGGGGCGGGCATGGGCCTGGCCATTGCCAAAGAAATCATAGAACGCCATCACGGGGCAATGTTTGCCCGCAATCGCCCCGAAGGAGGAGCCGAAATCGGCTTTTGGCTTCCGTTGACGCTTCCTCCTGAAGCCTGAAATTTCTTCCCAAGGCCCTCTGACGATTATTCAAGCTATTTGTTTCATTGTTTAAAAGGCAACAATGTTCTGGCGATTAGATAAGCTCCAGGCTTGGGAATTTATTTTGAGGCAGAAAAGGAACAAACAAAAGCTCTGTTCATTTCTTCATTTTCCTGCTATTCTTATATAATAGTCCGGCGGATTACGGATTAGAGGAATTCGCGTCACAATGTCTAATATATTAGGAGCCTTTTATTGAAGGCTCCTGTTTTCGCTGCTGTTTCAAAATCGATTTAGGAGTGAAATATTTTGGCAAGAATTCGCGAGCTCAAGCCACAACAATTACGCTGGCGATGTCCTCGTTCCTATTTGAAGTTTCGCGACACTTCCACTGTCCCGGGCGCGCCGGGGCCGATTGGCCAGGGGCGCGCGATTGCGGCCATAGAATTTGGCGCCACAATGCCCAGCGACGGCTTTAATGTGTTTGTCACAGGCTTTACAGGCACAGGGCGCAATTCCACTACGCGAACTGAATTAGAGCAATATGCGGCGACGCAGCCGGCGCCTGATGATTGGTGTTATGTGCACAATTTTGAGGATCCGCATCGTCCGCGCGCTCTGCGCTTGCCTGCCGGCCAGGGAGTCCCATTTCGCGACGATATTAATCAAATGTTGCGAGAATTGCGGCACGCTCTGGATCAGGCGTTTGAAAGCGATGAATACAATGATAAACGTGATGCCATTATCAAAGAATTTCGACAGGAGCGCAATGCGGAATTGCAGGCTTTTGAGCAAGAGGCGCAGGAGGCTGGCTTTGCGTTGGGGCGCTCGCCGGCGGGATTGATTGTGGCTCCCGCCATTGATGGAGAAGTCATGACGCCCCAGCAATATGCCGAGCTTCCTGAAGAAGAACGGCAGCGGATAGACGCCAAGCGCGAGGAATTGCAGCAGAAGCTGAGCGAGATTTTGCGCCGCGGCCAGCGGGATGAAAAGGAGACGCGCGAACGCGTGCGCCAATTAGATCGGGAAATGGCGCATCAAACGATTGAGCCCTTCTTTGCCGAATTGCGGCAAAAATATAGCGCTGTGCCCGATGTAATCGCCCATCTGGAGCGGATGCAGGCGGATATTGTGGAAAACATCGGAATGCTGCGCCGTGACGAGGAGGAGCCCACGCCGCCCGGGATGCCGCCGCCTTTTGTCGTGGGGCTACATCAACGCAATCCGCTGGATCGCTATCTCGTCAATGTGCTTGTCAGCAATGATCCGAACAAGGGCGCTCCCATCATTTATGAAGCTAATCCGACTTTAGATCGGCTCACGGGCGAGATTGAGCATCAAGCGCAGATGGGCGCGCTTGTAACGGATTTTAGCTTGATTAAGGCCGGCGCCCTTCATCGCGCCAACGGCGGCTATTTGATTGTGGAGGCACTGCCACTTTTGCTGCGGCCCTTTGCCTGGGAGGCGCTCAAACGCGCGCTGAAAAATAAGGAAATTAAAATTGAATCCCTGTCCGATCAATATCGCTTTATTTCCACAGTCACATTGGAGCCTGAGCCGATTCCCTTGCAGCTTAAAGTGTTCATCATTGGCAGCCCCTTCTTATATTATTTGCTTTATGCCTATGATGAGGATTTTGCGAAGCTATTTAAAATTCAAGCTGATTTCAGCACGGAAATTGAGCGGACAGAGGAAAATATCCAGCAATATGCCCAATTCATTGCCCATCTCGTGCAGCGCGAGCAGCTTCCCCATTTTACACGCGAGGCAGTGGCGCGCATTATTGAACAGGCGGCGGAATTGGCGGAGGATCAGCACAAGCTTTCCCTGCGGCTCATGGAAATTTCTGATCTCGTGCGTGAAGCCGCTTATTGGGCGCGCAGAAATCAACATGCGCAAGTCTTGGCGGAAGATGTCGAGCAAGCGCTGGAGCAGAAAATCTGGCGCTCTAACAGGATAGAAGAGATTTTGCTGGATTTGATTAAAAATGGCACAATTATGGTGGATGTGAAGGGAGAGGCTGTAGGACAGATTAACGGCTTGTCTTTGATTCAGCTTGGCGAATACACTATCGGGCGGCCAGGGCGGCTGACATGTCGGACATATGCAGGGCGTTCGGGCATTATTCAAATCGATCGGGAGGCGAAGCTGACAGGCCGCCTGCACGACAAAGGCGTGCTGACATTATCGGGATTTTTGGGCGAGCGCTTTGGCAAAAAAGAACAAATTCAGCTGGCCGCCACGCTGTCCTTTGAGCAGCTCTATTCGGAGCTGGAGGGCGATTCGGCTTCCTCCACAGAACTGTATTGTTTGCTGTCCAGCCTGGCCGAAGTGCCCATTAAACAGGGCATCGCCGTCACGGGCTCTGTCAATCAGCATGGCGAAATTCAGCCCATTGGCGGCGTTTCCCGCAAAATAGAAGGCTTTTACAAGACATGCAAAATTTTGGGGCTTACAGGAGAACAGGGCGTCATTATTCCTGCGGGCAATGTTCGCAATTTGATGCTGCCGCCTGAAATCGTGGAGGCCGTGCAAGCAGGCCAATTTCATATCTGGGCGGTTAAGCATGTGGATGAGGGCATCGAAATTCTGACAGGCATGCCCGCGGGCAAGCCGGATAAAGACGGGAATTATCCTCCGGACACAATCAACGGGCGTGTCCAGCGGCGTCTGCGCCAGATTGCCCAGGCGCTGCGCGAAGAGCCGAAGCCTGAGGAGCAGGAGAAAAAGTCTTCCGCAGCTTCCCAGGCCTCTCTGCGGCCGAAAAAGTCTAATCACAGCCGCAAAAGCCGTTCGCCAAAAGCCGAGCGCTAAAATGCCAAGCGCTAAAATGCTAAGCACTAAAATGCTAAGCGCATCAGCATGTGTAGACAAAAGAGAATAAGAGGGGGCATATAAACATCAAGCTGAATTGTGTTCGCATGTGTTAGAGCATCAAAGCAGCGAGCAACGGAAAAGCAATGAGGCCACAGATGAGGCTAATTTGGGGATTGGGCATTACAATTTATTGTGCCTCTATTGGGCTATTTTCAGTGCATGGGGCAGAGGCCCCTGCGTTGGCTCCACCGCAAATTTTCGTCGCCGGCAAAAAGCTTAACTTGCAGCCTGCGCCCACCTTACAGCAGGATATTTTAATAGCCCCCTGGGCGTCTGTGGCTCAGGCCATGGGGGCGCGTGTAGAATGGCAAGCGGACAAAAGCCTGCTTGTTATGGAAAGCCCGGCCGGCATACGCCTCCAGGCGCAGCCGGATCAGCCCTTGCTCGTAGGCAATACGCCCCTATCTTTTTCCCCTTCTGTGCAGCTCGCCGAGGGCAGGCTCGTTGGCCCGCTCAAACCGCTTGTCGAAGCTCTTGAAGGCATTTTGGAATGGGATCCCAAAACGCGTTGTGCCTACATTTGGGGCAAGCTGTTGCGCGTGCAAACATTTGGCGAGGCACAGGGCGTTGCGGTGCATTTTCTCACTTCTATTCCCGTAGCGCCGACCTTACAGCATATAGCGCCGCCGCGGCGTAGCTATATTGATTTGCCAGGCATATATCGCTCTAATCAGCCAGAGATTAATTATGTCAATCTGGCGGGCGTGCTGCGCGTGCGCACGGGCCAATTTTCCCTGCAGCCGCCTGTCACGCGGCTTGTGCTGGATTTGGCCGAGGAAGCGCCCCCAGCCCAATTGCGGCTGCGTCCCGATGGCTGTGGAGGCCAGCTCATTGTCGGCACTGTCCAGGGCGATGAGCCGCTGATTGAGCGGCTGCGGCCCAAGCTGCTGAAAATTGAAGCAGCCAGTCCCCAGGCCAATGTGCTGCGCATGACGGCGTTTTTATCGGATCCGATTGTGCCCGTGTATGATGTGTTGCGCAAGCCCTATCGCGTGCTGCTGGATTTAGGGGGCGCTGAAATTCAGGAAGGCTTGCTCCCGGCCGCGGAAGCCTTGCCATTTTTAGAGAAATTGCGGCTTCTGGAGCAAGGGCGCCTTGTATTGTATATGCAGGAATTAGTGCCCTTTACAATGAATGTTTTACGCGAGCCGGATCGTGTGGAGCTGCTCTTTGCCCGGGATCGACTGGAAGGCAAAAAAATAATGATCGATCCGGGGCATGGGGGCAAGGACAGTGGCGCTCGGGGCAGCTTTCTTTTAGAAAAGGATATCAATCTGGATGTGGCGCGGCGCGTTGTGCAGCGCCTGGCGCTAATGCGTGCGCAGCCTTTTTTAACACGCGATGCGGATTATTTTGTGGATCTGTATGAGCGCCCGCGCCTGACAAATGCGCTGC
>CAZUOJ010000061.1:0-20193 GCA_964622325.1 uncultured Armatimonadia bacterium | reverse complement strand
ACAGTAGCCCGCATATAGCAATACTTTTCTGCCACCATATAAACGGCGCGGCTTTCCTGACAGGCCGCCACAAGCTCTCGGGCTTCCTCTAATGACACACAGGCGGGCACTTCCGAAAGCACATGTATCCCCCGCTGTAACGCCATGATAGCTTGGGGAGCATGATAGGGCATCGGCGTGCCAATCACAACGGCATCCAGGCCCGCTTCGTCCAGCATCTGCTCATAATCCACATAGCATTTTTTCACGCCCACACGGGCGGCTGTTTCTGCCAGGCCCGTTTCATTAATATCACAGAGCGCCTCCAGACAAGCGCGGGGATGGGCCGCAATCGCGCTCAAAAAGCTCCCTCCTCGTCCGGCAGCGCCCACAACGCCAAATTTTAATTCAGACATGTTTGTGAGGCCTCCTCAATGTTTTGATATTTGTTTGTTTTTTCCCCAAATAAGGCTTTTTCCCTGCTTTAAAGAAGCCAGGAGTATCAGCAGGCAGGGAGAGGCAAAAGCAAAAAAAAGCCCATAGCATAAGGCGCTATGGGCTGACAAAAGAGCACAACAGTAAAAACGCTGTGCTTGTTATGAAAAAGAAGGAGGGAAGTTAATTTTATCATACAGAAACAGGAACTGCTTGTCAATTGTTCGTTTGCGTTGTCTATTTTTTCCTGTGTCCAGAAATTTCCGCAATGGGCGATAAATTATTTTATAGACAGTCGCACTGGCATATACTAAAATGCATAATAGCTGCCACGATGGATTTTTCCACCTAGTAGCGTTTTCGATCTGTAAGGGCTTAAAAGCCTAGAGAGGAGCTTAAAATGAAAACGCGGGCGTTAATCCTCATGTTGGGGGCCGCGGCAGTTGTGTTTTCTCAGGCGTGGGGCGGCGAAATCGTCTGCCAGGCGCTGGAATCCGGCCGTCCTGTCATTAGCGCCTCTGTCACTTTAGAGCCAGGCGGGATGACAATGCTCACCGACACAGCGGGAATCTGCAGATTCACGGGCCTAGCGCTGGGAAATTATTCCCTTAACGCCACAAAACGCATAGCGGGCCAATTGTATGGGGCCAAGGCGGATAATGTCGTTGTCGCTCCGACGCCGCCGCTTGTGAATGTACGGCTTAATCTGACGCGGGCGATTCTGCTCAGCCAATATCTGCCTATCCGCGTGGATGATTTTTGGCTGTACAAAGTCACGATAACGCAGCTTTCCTCCATCCAAACGAAACAACGCAGTGAGCGAGCTGTGGGGACGGAGAGCATAGGCAGCGACACGGCCATTGTAGTGCAAATTCAGGATTTGCCGACAGGCGATGCGTGGCAAGAACTGATGCTGACCTCTAACAACGGCCATACGCGCTATCGCGAAGTGCGCCCGTCGGACACGATAAATTACGAACCGCCGTTGCATTTAGACAACTTGTGTCCTTTAGGCTATGTGATGAAAGCACAATCGGTGCGGAAACACAGCAATGGCTCGCCTGATGAGCCCGTTGTGTTCGTAGGCAGCCTCGTGCGTTTTGAAAATGTCACAGTGCCCGCGGGAACTTTCCGGGATTGCCCCCGGCTGGAATTTCAACAACAAAGCGGAACTGAAAAACGACGCATGAGCCTGTGGCTGGCGTATGGCCTGGGCATTGTGCGCGCGATTGAAAGAAGCGCAACAAAAGAAAATAAGCGTGAATTGCTGCAATACAATGTCCGGCCCTTCTTGCCTCCCCAAACATTGCCCAATCGTCGGGCCTTATGAGGAAAATCGTATAGACTCTGTGGCACTGACGGAGCGACAAACAATCCAGGCGCTGGCGAGAAAAACGGCCGTGAAGCCGTTCCAGAAGAGGACGAAAAAAGCCGTATTTGCCTTTACGGGAAATGTCGGGATCTACATCCAGTGAAAGCGGCTGCGCCTGGAGGAAGCGATTAAAAATAAATAAGGCGCGGACAAAAAGCATAATGAAATGTCCGCGCCCTTTTATTTTTTCTCGCTAGCAAAACGAGCCATTTAATGAGCTCGTGCCGCCCAGATGAGAAGAAGGCGCCTATTCCAGCGCCGCTTATGTGAGCTTGCTTCCGCTTAGCCTTCAAAGCCCGCTTCTTCGCGCCGGGCAATGCCCAGCCGTTGCAAGGCATGTTCGGCCGAAATCGCCACTTGCGGCGAGGGATCCGAAAGCGCTTTTACGAGGATATGCTCAGCGCGCCGATCGCGCAGCTTGCCGATAGCGACAACAGCCGCCCAGCGCACATCCGGATCGGGATCTGGCGTATCGCCGAGCAAAGCCGACAAGGCTTCCAGTGATGTGGGATCGGCAATCCGGCCCAGCTCCATCGCCGCCTGGCGCCGCACATCCGCCACCCTGTCTTTCGTCGCCTGACACAGGGCCGTTACGGCTACAGAGCCGCCAATCCAGCCCAAAGCCTGCACCGCGAAGCGACGCACTTCCGGATCTTTGTCCTGTGTGGCTGTCGTAGCGAGCTCATTCACAGCGCCCTCAGCTGGCAATGTTATCAACGCGGCCGCCGCGCGCCGTCGCACATAGGGATCCGGATCGCGCAGCGCCATCGCTAGCGGCCGCACCGCCCGCTCATCGCCCAAATAGCCCAGCCCCTGTGCCGCAATCTCGCGCACAGACGGATCCGGATCGCGCAAGGCCTGTATCAAGGGCAACACGCCCGCCGGATTGCTCTGCTTATGGCCAAATTCTACGCGATGCGTCACACGCGCCTGGCGGGCAAACTTCTCAATATAAGGATTGTAGCCGGCACAAATCAGGCCTATGCAC
Organism: uncultured Armatimonadia bacterium; assembly: GCA_964622325.1. GTDB lineage: Bacteria > Armatimonadota > Zipacnadia > Zipacnadales > UBA11051 > JAJFUB01. Next base: position 17,419 of record CAZUOJ010000061.1, on the reverse strand, counting down.
ATCGCGGCCGCGTGTCGGGCGGGAGCGCTGGGGCTCGTCTGGAGAGCCTTTATCAGCGTCGGCAAAGCCGCGGCCCCCTGGCTGTGGAATTTCAAAGCCGCCTGCGCGCTCGCATCATTATCCCGCACGCCCAAAAGCTTCACTAGCTCCTCGCTGCCCGCCTGGCCGGCCATGCTCAGCATCTGTGTGAGGCTGACAACAGCTACAGAACGAATGCCAGCATCAGGATGCTGCGCTAATTTTCGCAAAGCCTGTTCGACAGGCCCGCCCGCAGGAAAACGGGCCAGCGCCATAATGGCGGCCTGCCGCACTTGCGGGCTGCTGTCCTGCTGCGCCAGCCGCAAAAAGAGCTGATAGTCCTCCTCCTTCATGCTTGTCAGAATGCTCACAGCGCCGACTCGAATTAGATCCCGCGGATCCTTTGTCAAGCTGCGCACATATTCTCGGATCTGTTGCTTCTCCTCTGGCTTACGCGTCGTGACAGCGATTTCATTCAGCTTATCCATTGCCAGCTGCCACACATGAGCATCCTGACTTGCCAGAATCTGCTTGATTTCCGCCAAAACGGCTCGGACGGGCTTTTCCGGCTCTTTGGGCTTTTCTTTGGCGACAGGCTCCTCCTCATGCTCATGATGATGATCGCTGGGCGGCGGAGGCGCCGGCGTCAACACTAGCGTCAGCCCCACCAGCAGCACAAGCACCCCGATCACTATCACAGGCCCTGATTTCAGTTTCATCCCACGGCTTCCTTCCTCAATAACAAAATCTGATGCTATAACGACAATATCTTAAGCTTCCATTTAGCCCAGCCCTGCTCAGGAGCAATAGACAATGCCAGATATAAGCTCTTGCCCAGCGTTTATAACGCTTTGTGTGCGTTATCTTGTTCCTTATGGATCCTCCAAAAACCCCTGGCGTAGCCTCATCGCAGCTGTTTTAGCAGCTCCAGCGCTGCCTCGACAATTATCCTTTCACATTCCGGCTTGAGCATTGTGTCCCCATAAAAGCGGATGGCGTAATCCACTTCATAGCCGCCTTCGGGATAGGCGGCGGCTGTCGGCACATAGCCCACATTGCCGTTGGCATACGCCACTGTCGTTGTCTGGGAATACGGCGCCTGTTGATCAATAGCCAGCTGATATTCTACAAAAACTTCGCCGGGCAAGGCCACAAGCCCGAAATCATTGAAACGCATGGCCTGGATTTCAAAGGGCACTGTCAGGCCTGTGGCGCCTTTTTTGGCTAAGGCCAACAGGCGTTCAGCCCAGGCAATAAGGCCGGCATCCATCATCTTCAGCCCGTAATTAGGCTCCGGACGCGAAGCCGCCTGCTGCTTGATTTGGGAAAGCAGCGCTTCCGCTTCTTCTATGGAGGGAGGATCAAAGCACGGCAGCTGCAATTCCGTGGCGACACAGGCAATGTCAATTTCCGGCTGCTTCTCGGCATATTCGGCCGCCTTGACAACAGCGCCGGCAACGACGCGCCCCTGCGCTTCAGCAATCGCAAAGCTGCCCCGGGGATCGCTGTTGATATTGCCGCAACAGCCCTGGCCAAATAACGCGACACAGCCCTCGCCATAAATCTGCTCTACAATCCGTTGGGCGTAGCCAGGCCAATCGGCACTGATTTCCAGGCCGCTGAGCGTCACAGGATGTGCCGCATGGACAAAGAAACGGGCGAGGGGCGCGCCGTCCATTGTATCCACAGCCATCACATCTGCCCAGGGCGCTGTCGGGCCGCGCTCATTGCAGCCCAAAATCATCGTGCCATCAGGACGCTTTTCGCGCCGATTAACGCCAATGCACACAGGCTCCCGCGCATAGCCCAGCGCACAGGGCTGTCGCCTGTCAAAAGCCATCCGCGCCACGCCCACAAGCTTTTTCTTGAGCACAGCCATATAATCCCCATCTATTTTGCCCAGACAGGAGATGCAGGGTGTGGCGGGGCCAGAATGTGTGTGGCTGCAGCCAATCATAATCTGGGCGGCAGACAGGCCTGTCGCGGCCTGAATCCCCTGGCGGATTTCGGCCACAGAGCCCCGATCCAGCCCGATCAAATCACATGTGAGCAGCAAAGCCTGCTGTTCGGACGGCCCGCCGTCTGTGCCCAGATACAGGGCGGCGGCGCACAAATCGTCATGCACAGCCACAGAGGGGCCCGGCCGGCCGCCAAAGCCCGACAAATCCACGCCCACAGGAGGCGTGATGACAATTTTCGCGGCGCCTGCCAATAATTGCGCCATTGTCGCCTCTCCTCTTCTTTGGCCAGAAAATATCTTCCCTCGATCTATCGGGACGTATGAACTTTATCCAGCACAAACAGACATTCCTGCATCTTGCTTCGCGGAATTCCCGCTTGCTCCATGATTTGCTGATGATAAGCAAATTGGCCAAATTCGCGTGTGTTATGCGCATCCGTGCCCCAGGCTATGCGCACGCCTTGCTCGCAGGCCAGCCGCGTCATTAAAATGTCATGTGCAGGATATGGCTTGTGAGAATTAATCTCTAGGGCAACGCCATAAGCGGCGGCCTGCTGCACTGTCCAGCGCACTAATTCCTCCTGCGCTTCGTAGCCAGCGCCCAAAAGAATCCGAAACGGATGCGCAAGCACATCCACGCCGTATGCCAAAAGCCACAATGTCTGCTGTCGAAATTCCGCCTCCACAATTTCCTGCGCCTGGCGAGCCTTGATTGTCGGCAAATAATGCACAGCGCCAACGAGAATATCCATCAAGGGCCGTACATCTTCCGGAAACATGATTTGCCCATCCGGCAGCACATCTATCTCCAGCCCGACGCGCATATTCTCCGCCTCGCAGGAGCGCAGCTCTTCCACATAACGCAAAATCCGATCGCGGCCGGATTGCCGCCGCTGTTCAAACAGCCGGATATTATCGTCGGTCAAGAGCGCCCAGGCAATCTCCGGCTCATAATACAGATGCATGCTGTGATCTGTCACGGCAAATCGCAAACTATTCTGTTGCGCTTGCGCGCAGAGCCATGAATCCGTTATATCCTCGCCACAGGCCGAGCGCTTTGTATGGACATGACAATCAAAAAAGATTTCTTCCATCCGCTTCCCTTCTTCTCTACAAAATACAAAACACGGATTATTATATCCCTGCGGCGTCAAAGCGACAACAGACTCGGCGTTTGGAGAGCGCAGGAATCGGCCTTATCAGCGAAGAATGTGAAGCTATAGGCTGGAATGGAGGATTTTTTATGGCGCGTGTGCTTTTGATTAGCTATCCGGGCTATCCTTCCACGCCGGCGCATCTTGTGGCTAATGCCTGGCTATCGCATCTGCTGGGCGCGCTTTTGGAGGCCGGGCATGATGCCCTCGCTTTGGATTTCGGCACTGTGACAATGATGCGGCGGCTGTTTCCGGAGCCGATTACAGAACAATTAAAACATTTTTTTGCCGATCCCCAGAGCACCGCTGGCCTGAATGAACAGGCGCTTTCGCTGCTGGAGAAGCTCACAGCGCAATTGGAAGCCCATCAAGCCCATGTGGAAGCCGAATTAACACAGCAAATCGTGGCGCAGGCGGAGCGCTTTCAGCCCCAGCTCGTTTTATTGGAGCTGGGGGATGGCGACGGCTTTCCCGGCAGCTTGGCTATTGCGGCGGCGTTGCGCGCGCGTTTCCCCAATGTGCTGCTCGGCGTGGGCGGAAGAAAAGCTTGCTGGTTTCGCCATCGCATTCTTCAGGCGGCGCCGCACATTGATGTTGTCATTTACGGCGATCCGGAATACGCCGCCTGCGATTTGGCGGCGATGGCCACAAAAAATAGAGCCTGGGAAAATGTCCCGGGCATTATTTATCGGACAGGCAGCGCTTATGCGGAAACGCCGCGGCAGGATTTCCCTGTGGATGATTTGCCCGCGCCCTGCTACGATCCGGAGCTGTATCCGGCGCTGGCGGGCAACGAAAAAATAAAAATGGGCCAGATTACAGAAAGCCGCGGCTGCAATAATCGTTGCGCCTTCTGTTCCCATCCTTACGAGGATGGCGCCAGACAACGGCTGGCGACGCCCCAGCGGGTTGTGGACATTATGCAGACACTGCAAAGGCGTTATGGCATGAGCGTCTTTCGCTTTTGCGGCGCCTCCACGCCCATGCCGTTTTTATATGAAGTCGCGCGGGAGATTGTGCGGCGGGGATTGAAAATGCAATATAATTCCTTTGGCCATTTCCGCCAGGCGCAGCCCGAGCATATTCCTCTGCTGGCGCAATCCGGCTTGTATTCTCTGTTTTTTGGCCTGGAATCCGGCTCCCAGGAAATCCTGGACAAAGCCGTCCACAAAGGCGTCAAGCTGGAGCAGGCAAAAGAGATTATGGCAGCCTGTCAGCAAGCGGGCATTTTCACTGCCGCCTCCATGATTGTCCCCCTGCCTTTTGATACAGACGAGACATTAGCGGAGAGTTTGGCTTTTGTGCTGGAGGCGAAGCCGGATGCCGTGCCGCTGCAATTCCCGGCGCTGATGCCAGGCTCTAAATGGTTTGAGCAGCCGCAAAAATATCATATTGAAATTGCCGATCGCGAGGCGTATTTGTCGAATGCCCTGGATTATAAAGTGAAGCTGCTGTTTCCCCCGCCCTTCTGGACGCCCTTGCCTTATAAAATCAATGGCATGGATTTTGCGGAATTCACTGGAATCACGATGTGGTTCGCAGGCCAGCTGGAAAAAGCGGGCATTTTGACGAATTTTTCGCATATTTTAGCCGCCATTGCCCATTCGGCGGGGATGGCGCCGCGCCAGTTGCGGGATGCGGCGCGCTATTGGTTCCTGACGGGCGATGCCGAAGGGCTCGGCGAAATGATCGCCCGCGTCAATGCCGCCATGATTGGACGCTGAGACGCGCACACGCCAGGGCGAAAGCGGGGCTTTTCTCAATGATAGGGCCGATGGCATAAAATTTAACAGGGGGCAATCATTTTTGTTTGCCTTCATGTCGTGCCCGGCCCGATTCCATATTGCCTGCTATAAATAGCCCAGATCGCGCAGCCGCCGATCGAGGATTTCCTCTTCCTCGGGCAGCAAATCGCCTTCTCGGGCGGCTGGCTGGCAGCGCTGCTGATATGTTTCCCAGATATTCAGCAGCTGCGCCACGAGATCAGGCCGCGCGGCGGCGACATTTTTTTCTTCCTGCGGATCCTGCCGCAGATGATAAAGCTCCCGATCGCCTCTGTCCGAAAATATCAGCTTCCATTCCCCGGCAATCACTGCGGCCATATGACAATCAAAGCGCGCAAAATCAAATCCGGGCGCGCTCTGGCGATTGCGGGCGAGGCTCTTGGGGGAAAGCTTTTCGCGCTCGCAGATTGCCGCGGGACGGCCGGGGCCCCTCAGCGCCTGCAGCAAATTCTGTCGCGGCGCTGCCGAGGGCGGCAGCTTTTCTGCCACGCCTGCCACAGCAGCGATTGTTTCCGTAATGTCCGTGTGTTGCACAAGGGCGGGGCATGTGGCGCCCTGGGGGAAGCCAGGCCCGCAAATAATTAAGGGCACATGAATGAGCGGCTGATACAGGCCGGAGGGCGCCGCATGGCCCATCAGCCCGTGTTCCCCCAGCATATCGCCATGATCGGACGCCACGATTATCAGCGTGTCCTCCGCCATTTTTTGTTTTTGCAGCGCCTCCCAGACGCGCCCGGCCAGGCTATCCACATAAGCAGTGGCGCTCGTGCATAAGCCTTCGGCTTCGGCAAACTCTTCGGGGCCCGCCGTGACGACAAAATGCCGGGGATTGCGCAGCCATTGGGCTAATTGCAGCCTTCGGCGGCGCGACATCGGCCCGGGCGCAAAGCGCCGCACATACGCCGCAGGGGCCTGATACGGATGATGGGCGTCGTTAATCCAGAGCAGGGCAAAAAAGGGGGCACGCGCCCGGGGCAGCCAGCGACAGAAGCGCCCCACGATTTTTGTCCCGCCCGGCGAAAGCAGCCCCAGCGGCTGGGCAATATGCATCACTGCCGACGCCCACAACCGTCGATCCTGCAGGGGGCAATGCCAGCGCCGAAAGCCGCGCGTCATCCCGCTGCGCGGCGCCAGCCACATATTATTGGTGGCGCTGAAAGTGTCATAGCCCGCCTGCTGCAAAAGCTCCGCCAGCGTGGGGATTGTTTCGGGCAGCTGGCGATAGCTTTCGCCCTGATGGGCGCGGGGCGGAAGGCCACTGGCTAATGACAGTGCCACCGGCAATGTCCAGCTGGATTCGCTGATGACATTGTCAAAGCGCACGCCGCTCGCGGCTAAGGCATCAATATGCGGCGTGATGCCGGGGCGTTGGCCATAGCAGCTCACTCGATCCCGCCGCACCGAATCCAAAATAATCAGCAGCACATTCGGCCGCGCCATTCGTTCCTCCCGCCTTCAACGGGCGGCAGCGCCGAAACGCTCGGCTTCCCGTCGTACGCCCTGCTCACAAAATTATCTTGTTCAACGGATATTCAATGATGCCCTGGGCGCCCGCTTCCTTCAGCCGGGGAATAAGCTCCCGCACATATGTTTTGTCCACGATCGTTTCTACCGCCACCCAGCCTCCGCCCGCCAGCGGCGAAATCGTCGGATTTTTGAGCGCCGGCAACTGAGCCAGCACCGCCTGCAGATGTTCTTCCGCCACATTCATCTTCAAACCGACTTTTTCTTCCGCCGCCAACGCTCCCTGCAGCAGCAGGGAGATGTTTTCAATCTTATGGCGCTTCCAGGGATCCGCCCAGGCCTGGGGATTGGCAATGAATTTCGTGGTCGATTCAAACAGCACATCAATAATGCGCAGCTTATTGGCGCGCAGCGTACTGCCTGTTTCCGTCCCCTCAATAATCGCATCCACCAGCGAAGGACATTTGGCTTCCGTGGCGCCCCACGAATATTCAATTTGCGCCGTCACGCCATGGCTGCGCAGATATTTTTCCGCCACATTCGTCAATTCCGTCGCAATGCGCTTGCCCTGCAAATCCTTGACACTGTGATAGGGCGAATCCTCCGCCACCGCCAGAACCCATTTGTAGGGCCGCATGCCCTGTTTGGCGTAAATCAAATCCGCCACTTCCACCACTCTCTCCTCCACATCGCGCTCCTTAATCCAATCCAGCCCCGTCAGTCCGCAATCCAGCACTCCATCCGCCACATAAGTGGGCATCTCCTGGGCGCGCAAAAGCACGCTCCAGATTTCCTCATCATCAATATGGGGCTTGTATTGCCGCTCATCCACCGAGATGCGAAAGCCCGCCTTTTCAAACATGGCGATAGTCGCCTGTTGCAAACTCCCTTTGGGCAATCCCAATCGCAATTCCGGCACGCCTCATCACACTCCTGTATGAATTGATAATCCCCGAAGGATTGTTACCTCAAATTAGTGTTTCGCCGCTTTTTCCTCTCTCATTTCTGTTTCGGGGCAAGGAGGGGCTGCCGAAGCGATGGCCGCTGTCGACATCGTGCGGGGACTCGCTAACAGCTTTAACCCCTGATACAAAAATCCGGCAGCCAAAAGCACAATGGCTCCGCCACAGAGGGCAACGAGCCAGTGATACCAGGAACCTGTCAGCCAGTGACGCGCCGAGACCACAAGCAGCGCCACGAAGGCATACCACAGATAATCCGAAAGCTCATGGCCCCCATAAAAAGCCAGATATTCGCCGCGCGTGTGTGGCGCCAGTTGCGCCAGCTGTCCTGCCCCGATCGTAGCCCACCAGCCTGTAAAATACGGATTGGCCAGGCTGACCGCCGCGCCCGCAAGCAGCAAATACGGATATGACAGCGCCTGGGAGGCCGCACTGCCGGCAATCTGCACCGAAAAAGCCTGCCGGATCATATCCACGCCCATATACAGCAGCGCCAGTCCGCCCAGCAGACCTATGCCGCCGCGGACTGCCGGACGCGCCAAGATTGCCCGCAGCCCCACCACCAGCAAAAACACAAAAACGAGCTCCAGCAGCGCGTGGCCTGTGACAATCACCGGCGCCGCCCAGAATCCCGCCACCGCGACCTGGCCAACCGTCAAAGCCAATAGCGGCCCCGGCATCATCGCCCCTGAAAATCCCGTCAAAAAGGCCAAGCCAAAAATTCGCAACGCCCGCCGCCGCACGGGCGGCGCGCTTCCCTTTACGCGGCTCGCTCTCCCCACTTGCTCTTCCTGCATGCCTCTCTCGCTAAGCAAAGGGACTAATCGCTTCTTGCTTCCTCTGGAACGCTTTCTAGGCCTCCACTAAAGAGGCGGGGGACACGCCCGCGCCCAGCCCAGGCGAACACCTGTGAATCGGCGCTCCTGTTTCCCGTCCGCTTTGATAGTGTAGCACAAGCCTCCCGGGGAAGCAATGCACCGCCGGGAGAACAAGAGGGGAGGCCCTGCGAGAAGATTTAAGGATTTTCCGAATCCACATAAGGGGCTCTCTTCTCTGCTTTTGCTTACACCGGCGGGCTCAATGTTTCCTTGGAGATAAACTTTTTCGGGCTGTGGGCTGCCCGGGCGCGCTCCCAGACTTCCTGAAAGATCTCTTCAAACTTCTGGGCGCCTAAACGCAAAGACAGCTCCTTTTCATAAAAGGCCGGCCCTGCCTGCCCCATTTTTTGCAATTGTGCGGGGCTCAGGGAGGCAATTTTTTCGATGGCGGCGGCGATGCTGTGGGCATCGCCCGGCTCACACAACACGCCAGCGCCCGCGCGGCGGACCAGCTCCGCGGCATCCCCCCGTGTCGCCATCACAATAGGCTTGCCCGAGCGCAAATAATCCTGTGTCTTGGAGGGAATAGTGATATCAAACAGGGGATGAGGCAGCAGATGGATCAGCAACGCCTCCGCCAGGCCCAGATAGCGGCTGATCTCGGAGGGCGGCTGATGGGGGATAAAGGTCACATTGGGCAGTTGCTGGCGCTGGGCTAAGGCTTTCAGCTCCTGTTCTTTCACGCCGCTGCCCACAAAGACGAAGTGCACTTCCGGCCGGCGGGGCGCCAGCAGTGCTGCCGCCGCCAGCACCGCTTCCAGACCCTGCGCCAGCCCCAGATTGCCGGCATACATCACGACAAATTTCCCCTCCAGGCCCCATCGCCGGGCCAAAGCCTCCTCCCGTGGCGTACAGGGCTGCCGTGATTCGTCCCCCCAATTGTAAACCGTCCACACGCACTCCGCCGGCGCCCCCCGGGCAATGAGCGCTTCCCGCAGCCCCGGAGAAATCGCCGTCAGCCCCGGAGCCTGGCAATACACGCTCTTCACATATCTTTCAATGATTTTCATAAACAGCCGCGGCGGCGTGATGCCCGAAGCTAAAATCGTATCCGGCCACAAATCCTGTACATCATATATCCAGGGGATCCCAAAGCGTCGCTGCAGAACACGCGCGCCCCACACAATATTCGGATGTCCATAACAAAACACGATGTCCGGCCGCTTTGCATAATGCAGGCCCCATAAGGTCGTGGAGAGGCTTAAGCTGACGCCGCTGACAATGCGTCGCCACGCGCTGCGGCTATGATCTGGAAATAAGGGCACGCGCAAGACCGGCACGCCCCCCAGATCCTCCCGCTGCAAAAAGCGCTGACGATACCCCGGATACAAACGCCCCTGGGGATAATTGGGGAATCCCGTCAGGATTTCCACAAAATGCCCCCGTTCCATTAAAATACGCGCCAGGGGGCATATGCGTGTAAATGGCTCAGGATCACAATGTTGGCTGAGAAATAATATGCGCATCGTGTTCGCGGCCTTGCTTTCCGGGCGTGCGGAACGGCTGCAGACTTAAGGGCCTGAAAAGGGCGCCAGCGACAAATTATTCTCTCTTCTGATCCGGCGGCGGGCGCTGTGCCTGCCATTCTTGCGCCGCTGCGTCGGGCACCTGATAGCCCAGCACAATCCGCGCCACCGTCGGCGCCACATACGGCACTAGATATTCCGCCGGCGGCGTCCACTTTCCTTTCTGTTCCGTCACAAACGCCACCAGCCGGACTATGTCTTCCGGCTCCGCCCCCGAGAGCACATTCGAGCCGCATTCGATTGTCTCCGGACGCTCCGTCACATCGCGAATAGTGACATTGGGCACGCCTAATATGCAGGCCTCTTCCTGCACCGTCCCGCTGTCGGACAGAACACAAAATGCCGCGCGCTCCAGCCGCACAAAATCAAAAAAGCCAAATGGCGGCAAAAAACGCAGGCCCGGCCCCTGGATCTCCACGCCAAATTGCTCCACTTTCGCCCGCGTGCGCGGATGAAAGGAACACACGACCGGATAGCCATAACGCTGATGTAAAAGCGTCAGCGCCTGCACCAGCTGCCGCAGCCGCTTTGGCTTATCGACATTTTCCGCCCGATGCATTGTGACGAGAAAATAGCGCTGCTCCTGCAGGCCCAATTCTTCCAGAATGCGGCTGGCGTCAATGCGCGGCGCATAATAATCCAGCACTTCCTTAATCGGATTGCCAATCACATAAATCCGCTCGCCCGCAAAGCCCTCCCGCAAAAGATTTTCCCGACTGCGATTCGTATAGGGCATCAGCACACTGCTGCACTGATCGATGACGCGGCGATTGACTTCCTCCGGCACTCGATCATCATAGCACCGATTCCCGGCCTCCATATGATACACGGGAATGCCCAGTCGCCGCGCCACCAGCGCGGCCAGGCCACTGTTCGTATCGCCTAAAATCAACAGCCGATCGGGATGATGCTCCAGCAAAAGCGGCTCTATGCCAGCCAAAATCTGGCCAATTTGCTCCCCAAAGCCCGCCGCCCGCACCCCCATATACACATCCGGTGGACGCACCTGCAGCTCCTGAAAAAACAAATCCGAGAGGCGTGCGTCGTAATTCTGGCCCGTATGAATGAGGAGATGCTCGCAGTGTTGATCGAGCAGAGGGATGACGCGGCTCAGCCGGATAATCTCGGGCCGCGTCCCGAGCACAGTCATGACTTTCATCGCAAAATTTCCCCGGCGGATAGATCGCAATCGCCTGGCATCAGCTTGTAGCGACGCAGCAGTTCCGCTGTTTCTTCCAGGCTCAATACATTATCCGCCGAGCTATATTCCTTCGTCAACACGCCGGTGCCGCTCGTGTCGGACACTAATTCGGGCAGCATCGGCAAAACGACATAATAATCGCCGCGCTGGACCGTGCGGGGCGCCTCTTCTTCACTGATGAGAATTTCATGCACTTTTTCGCCCGGCCGGATGCCAATAACTTTAATCTCAATCGGGCGATCACCAATCAAGGCGCGGGCGATGTTTTCTATCCGCGCCGAAGGCACGCGCGGCACAAACAATTCCCCCGGCCTGCCCTGCTGGATCGCGGCAAAGATTGTATCGACGGCATCATCCAGACGCAACAAAAAGCGCGTCATCTCGGGCGTCGTCAGCGTCACGGGCCCCCCCTGGCGAATTTGCTCGTGAAACAGCGGAATCACTGAGCCCCGCGAAGCCAGCACATTCCCATAGCGCACACAAATAAAGCGCGTATCCGGATAATGCAAATTGGCCTGAATAAAAATCCGCTCCTGGATGGCTTTAGTCATGCCCATCACATTGACGGGCTTGCAGGCTTTATCCGTGGAAATGCCCACGACGGTCTGCACGGGCAGATGATGTTCGCGGATGGCCCAGACTATGTTTTGCGCGCCAATAATGTTGGTATGCACTGCCTGCCAGGGCGCATATTCGCAGGTCGGCACCTGCTTCATCGCCGCCGCATTGAACACGATGTCCGCCTCTTGCAGCGCCGCACAGACACTGTGAAAATCCCGGATGTCGCCAATGCGGAACTCCAGAATCTGCTCGTAGTCCTTCCAGATAATGTCATCCGTTGTCGCCGCTTTATGCTGATATTCCATCCGCATATAATGCTGCTTGGCTTCATCACGGGAAAACACAATGATTTTTTCTGGCCGCCCCAGCTCGCCCCCTAAAAGCCGCCGCACGAGCACTTTGCCCAGCGAGCCGGTGCCGCCTGTCACCAGCAATCTCTTTCCCTCAAAAGGCAGAGGCTGTGGCTGTCCTGAAGACCTGGCGCTCATGATGTCTTTTGCCTCTCCGCACTTTTTTGCGCCGCGCGCCAGCGCGCATACGGCGTGGGATCCTGCGACAATTCCCTGACTAATTCCGGCCACGACGGACACACATAACCGGTCGCGGCGACAAAGCGCTCTCCGCGCAAACTCTTATCCGCCGCCTTGCCCACCACCGGCTCGATCTCAATATTTAGCCCAAAAGCCTCCCGAATTAACAATAACAGATTATACTTGGAAATAGGCTCGCTGGCAACTTGATACAGACCATGCAACTGGGGATGCTCCCGGATGAGCTTGGCCGTCAATTCCGCCAGATAATTCGTCGTGACGCCCGAATAAATGGCGCCCGTATAGCCCTGCACTTTTTTCCCCTCCTGGCTCAAAAACCATTCCAAAAGGGAGCGAAACCGAAATAGCTCCCGGCCAATGATAGAAGTCCGCAGGGTCAGGGCATTCTCGGCGCGCGTCACTTCGCCCAGAGTTTTCGTCCGCCCATACAGATCTGTCGCGTCCGGCTCATCCTCCTCCGTATATTGCCCGCGCCTGCCCGTAAACACACAATCCGTGCTGTAATGAATCAGCCGCCCTCTCCATTCTGACAGCACCTGCGCCAGAAGATGCGGCAAATAGGCGTTGAGCCCGATGTTTAAAAGCTCATCCCCCGCTTCATGGGACTGTGTGACGATGCCAATGCAATTCGCGACTACATCCGGCTTCAGCTCCCGCAGCAGTGCCGCCACATATTCAAACCGCAACGCATCAAAGTTTTCAATCACGGGCGCATCCTGAAATAGCTCGATCGCGGCATACGCCGGATCTGCCAGAGACCCCCGAATAGTGCAGATTACTTCCTCCTCGGCAAAATGGCCACTGAGCACCTGAAACATCTTGTGGCCTAACATGCCCTCGCCGCCCAATACTAAAATACGCACGACCCTCGACCTCTTTTTGTACGAATTGCGAGCCCCTTTTTCATTGCCCCGCGCCCTCCCCACTTTTCACGCTTATTATCGCGCCAGGGCCTATGGCCTTCAGCCTCGTTTGTATGGCTTTTTTCTTTATCCTGCGCCTGATTCCTGCTCAAAGCAATTTCTCACTTCCCTGGCCCCTCTCCCCAAACTTTCCCCCAGCCGTGGCATAAAAAAAGAAAAGATGAGATTTTAGGTGGCAGAGGAGGATTTCGCCGCGGGCTGGAAATTTTCCGCCCGCACCCATTCAATATACTCCTCCAGGCCGCTCGCCAAATCTATTCTGGGCTCATAATGCAAATGGGCTCGGGCGGCGCGAATGTCGGCTAAGCTATCGCGTACATCTCCCGGACGCGGAGGAGCATATTGCACTTTGATTTTCTGGCCCGTCACCTGCTCCAGCAGCCCCACAAGCTGATTGATGGACACGCTCGTGCCGCTGCCGATGTTGAAGGCCCCCGAGAGGCCCTGGGCCTGCGCGGCCAGCAGATTGGCTTGCACGACATCATGCACACTCACAAAATCCCGCGTCTGCTCCCCATCCCCGTAAATCGTGAGGGGTTCGCCCTGCAGTATCTGATGCACAAAGATGGGAATGACATTGCCATAGGCATCGTATCGTTGCCGGGGCCCATACACATTAAAATAACGCAGCGCGATGCATTCCAGCCCATACAGGGACGCATACGCCAGCGCCATCCGCTCCGCCGCCAGCTTGCTCACCCCGTAGGGCGATTGGGGCGCCCAGGGCTGCTCCTCGGGAATGGGAAGCACCCGCGGCTCGCCATAAATCGCCGCCGAAGAGGACAGCACGACTTTGCGCACGCCCGCTGCCCGCGCCGCCTCCAGAATATTGATGGTTCCCAAAACATTGATCTGGGAATCCCGCTGCGGATTTTCCAGACTCTGCCTATTGCCCACCGCGGCCGCTAAATGGAAAATCACCTCTACCTTTTCCACCGACTGCCGCACTAAGGACATATCGCAAATGTCGCCCTGATAAAAAATAATCCCTTCCAGGCCCGCCAGATTCTCCTCGTAACCCGTCGACAGATTATCTAAAACAACAACTTCATATTGCTTTAGCAGCAGCTGGCGGACGAGATTGGAGCCGATAAAGCCCGCGCCTCCTGTCACTAAGGCTCTCACTTCTTCTTCTCCTGATTGCGTATCTTACAAAATCCCTAATTGCTCGGGATGATTAAGGGCCAATTGATACTGCCGCTCAAAATCGACCGCAATGTTGGCCCAGGGATAACGTATCCGGGCAATTCTTTGCGCTTCCTGCCGCAAGCGCTCCCGATAGGCGCTGTCCGTAAGCAGCCGCCGCAAGCCCTCCCGCACCGCTTCGACCGTAACCTCCACCACCTCCGCCGCCCGGCCTGCCGGCAACTCCGGGCAATGACAATGGGGCGTGATCAGCAGCGCCTTGCCCATATAGGCCGCCTCAATCACGGAAAAGGGATGGCCCTCCTGACGAGAAGGCAAGGCAAAAATATCCGCATCCACATACGCCCCCTTGCGCTCCTCCCCGCTGATTAATCCCGGCAGCTGGACGCGCCCGCCTAAGCCTCGCTGGGCAATCATCGCTTCCAGCTGTCTTTGCATACCCCCATCGGGCCCCGCCAGAATTAAATGCGCTTCCGGAAAGTCCCCGGCCAGATCGGCAAATGCCTCTAAAAGCACATCCGGGGCTTTTTTATAATGAAGACGCGCCAGAAAAAGGATGAGCAAGGCGTCCGGCGGCACGCCCCATTTGGCCCGAAAATAGCCCCGTGGCGGACAGTGCGCCCACTCCTGCGGATCAATGCCATTGGGCACGATAAAATAGCGGCCCTGCAATTTAAGACAGCGTACGCCCGCCAATTCCTCTTCATTCAACAAATGCAGCGCCGCCGCCCGGCGAACAAGCCGCCGCCCCACCAGCGCCAGATGCAGCCGCTTCTTAAGCCATTTTTGCTGCATGGGCCACACATCCAGCTCCCCATGGGGCGAAATGATATAGGGCCGCCCTTGGGCCTGGCAGCGCAGCTGCAGCAGCCCGCCCACCGGATGCCACATCCCGTGAAAATGAATCATATCATATTTGGACAGCAATTGACAGCCCTCGGCGAATAACTGGCGCGCCGAGGGCCGCAAATAAAGGCTGAGACTGCCCTCGCTATTTGCCGGCGGCTGCAGCTCCTCTTCCTGCCAGCCTGCAGCGCCCCGCGCTAATATCCCAATATGCAGGCCCCGCGACGCCAGCGCCTTCCCTAAGCCCACGACGGTTCGCGGCGGCCCCCCCTGGCTTTGATCTAAGGAAGCTATCACCTGCAATATCCGCATAATCCTCTGCCCGCACTATGTAAGCGATTTATCGTTTTTCGCTTAATTTCATTCTTCCCTGTTTTAGTCCGATTATTCCTCAGGCGTCCTCGTAAACTTCAGACAACTCCCAGCCGCTGGAGACAATCATATAAGGCCGACGCCCAGTGGCGCGGCGTAAACTTGGCAATTATTTTTTGCGACGCTTCCCCCGCCCTTTTCCAGTCCACCCGCTCCGACACATGATGCATTAGACTCGTCAGCTCGGAGAGCGAAAAGGGATTAAAGCTCCAGCCATTAATCCCCGGATACACAAGCTCGGGCACGCAGCCGCAGCGCCAACTGACAAGCACGGGCAAGCCGGCCGCCATCGCCTCATTCACGACCCCGCCCCACGGCTCACTCTCACTGGGCAAAATCAAACAGCGCGCCAGCCCGTAATATTGGGGCAGCTTCTCGTAGGGCTGGGCGCCTGTAAACACTATTTCCGGCAGCCGGGCTTTTTGCGCCCACTCTTCCAGGGATGTTCGCTCCGGCCCGTCGCCGACCAGCACAAGCCCCCATTGGCCCCCCTCCTGCCGATAGCGGCGATACGCCTGCAGGAGCCGGGGCAAATTCTTGCAGGGCACCATCCGCCCCACCCACAAAAAATAATGCTCCGGCAATCCCAGCTCGCCCCGCCATTTCTCCTCCTGCTGGCGCACCTGCTGGGCGCCCGCCGCAAAATGATCATTATCCACCGTCATATAGCCGCGCCAGATCCATTGCGGCGCAATGCCCAGCTTCTCCGCATAGGCCCGCTGCCATTCCCCCGCCACCATCGCCGCTGCAAACCACCGCCGGATGAAAAAGCGCTTTACCTTTTCTTTCAGCCAGTAGCGCCGTTTCGCCCGCACAAAATCTGTCGCCCCCAGCTCCCAGGTGCTGCTTTGCAAAATCGCCGGCGCCTGATGCTGATGGGCCCACCGTATCGCCGCCCGCAACACGGGCCGATCATAGCCCGGAATCACAAGCGCGGCCGGCTGCAATTCGTCCAGCGCCTCCCGCAACTTCCGCACCTGCAAAGCGGCAGGCACAGCCTCGAATTCCTCCCCCGGAAACAGCGTGCGCACAGCAAAGCTGACCTCCTGCTGCTCCCCCCAGAAATTATACACCGCCTCCTTGCTGGCCACTTCTATCACGACAAAAGACAGCGGCAGCTCCGCAAGCGCCCGCAGCCGCGCATGATGATACGGCCCTAATTTCGTGCATAAAATGGCTATCGGCATTGACGGATCCTCACGACGCCCAGCTCCCAAAAGCCCTAAGGCCTTTCCGGCTGGGGCGAAGAATAAGCCGCATCGGGGGAAACAGCTTCAGGAGCTGCTTCCCGCGCGCCAAAGCTGATCCAGCGTTGCCGCCAAAACGGCCTCTCTTTAGTCCCACTGGCGAGCCACAAAGTAAACGCGGCGGGCCCCATAAAAATAAACATAAACGGAAAGATGGACATCCCGCCATCCCGAAAATATTGGGGCAAAAGCGCCAGAAAAAGCGAATACAGGATCCCCACCCAGCTCACCTGGCGATGGCGTAAATAGAGACTATGCACCGTCCGCAGCACCAGGCCAAGCAATCCCATCCCCACGGCCACGGCATACCATCCCAAACTCAAATACAAATCCCCGATTACTGTTGTCGTCAGGCCAAAAAAATTCCCAAAAGCTTGCAAATCGATACTCGAAGTGCGTATCGGCTTTTGCGGCCAGAGTATGCGGGGAATGGGCAACACAAACAGGATCAGATATTGCGTGCCGTAAGAATACGCGCCGCTCACCCGCGGCACAAACTTGGTCACATACACCACATTTTCAAATGTGCCCAAATTGCTCTCTGCCTCCAGCGGCGCCTCCTTGACATATTCGAGCAGCGTATCAGGAGGCTTTTGCCCCTGCAAAATTTGCCGGAAAGCTTGCCGGGAGGCCCCGATGATGCCAAAAAGCAAAAAGACGAGGAGCCCCGCAATCAGCCAGCTCGCGCGCGGCCACTGCCGCCCCCGCCGCCACATATCCACAAACATCACCGCTAACGCGCCTAAAACAAAGCTCCAGCGCCTGCCCCCCCGAATCAGACAGGACAAAAAATACGCCCCTAAATAGGCGACCACCCACGGCCGCA
>CAZUOJ010000060.1:0-20487 GCA_964622325.1 uncultured Armatimonadia bacterium | reverse complement strand
CTGATGGCGCAACGTCCGCCGGAGGGCATATGGGGCGGCCTGTGGGAATTGCCCCATTGCGAGCTGCCAGCAGAGCAAAACGCTGCTGCGGCGCTGCAAGAATATCTAAAGCAAGCTTTTGGCCTTAATGTACGCCTGCATTCCTGCTGCGGACTGACACATACATATAGTGTGGCGAATCGCCGTTTTCGCCTGTCCATCTGGGAGGGATTTGTCGAACAGGGGCGATTGCAGAGCCGCCGGCATCAACGCGCCTGTTGGCTTTCTCCCGCAGCGCTGCAGCCGCTCGCTCTTCCCGCTCCCCATCGCCGCCTCTTGCAGAAATTAGGCATTTTGCCCCCTGCCGCTTAAAGTGACGCCAATGCGATGAGTGCTTCTGAGCTTTGTGTGTTTGCCTGTTTATTCTTTTTTATTTTCAGCTTACATTTTCTAGCGTTTTGAGGCCGCCTCGTTCCCGAGGAAACGCCGTCAGCTACAGGGAAGCCTTGGCCTTTGACGCGCTGAGCCGCTGGCATTACTTTCTTTAAGCATTATTTAGAAATTTCCAAAGAAGAAATCTAGGAGGACAAGCACATTTTTTAAGCGTAGCTGACAGGCGACGTTTGGCGTTTCGCCCTGAAAATAAATTTTGCCCCGAAATCGCAAAACGCACGAAAAGTCCTGTTCGCCTTTAATTGAGGGGACGCTAACGATTAGCGAGGAAAATAGGCTCTTAAATTCATTAATTTTATTATAATGTTCCCCTCCCTTTTCTCGCTTACGGCGCGCAATAGGCTCA
The DNA here is from genome assembly GCA_964622325.1 of uncultured Armatimonadia bacterium. Lineage (GTDB taxonomy): Bacteria > Armatimonadota > Zipacnadia > Zipacnadales > UBA11051 > JAJFUB01. The sequence goes on along the minus strand of CAZUOJ010000060.1, from coordinate 19,709 downwards.
TGACATTTTAGTCTTGGCTTTAAGAAGCGCCAAATTCGCCGTTTTCAGGAAATAATTAACAGAGAAGCTCCGAGCAAATGGGCGAAAGCCTTTCCGCGAGGAGAGTGCCGCCATCGACGCGGAGATATTTATTTCAAATGCCTGTCGAAGAATGCCAGAATAAGTTGCTGGATTTGCGCTAAGGAGGGCTCACAATTGGGCCCGAAGCCGTGCCCGGCATTTTTGACGCGAATAAAAGTGCATTCCACGCCTGCCGCTTCCAGTCGTTGCGCCAGCTTCTCGGATTGCACAATCGGCACTGTTTTGTCCAGTTCGCCATGGATAATCAGAAAAGGCGGATCGTTTTTGTCCACATAGGCGATAGGGCTGGCCATTCGCGCCAGTTCCCTTCGCTCCTCAATGGGCCCGCCCAAAAGAGATTCTTCGGGGCCCCAGCCTGTTTTCGGATCAATCATAATCCGTTCGCCACGATCGGAAATCATTGTCGTCATATCCGCAGGGCCGAATAAATCCACAACACATTGGACAGCACTGGAATGCTCCAGATGGCCGCCCACATCGCCTTCCAGCTCCGCCACGCCTCCGGATGTGCCCAGAAGCGCCGCCAGATGTCCGCCCGCGCTGCCGCCCCAAACGCCGATTTTCTCCGGATTGAGGCGATATTCGGGCGCGTGGGCGCGCAGATAGCGGATAGCCGCCTTACAATCATGAATTTGCGCCGGGAAGATAGCTTCCTGGCTGAGGCGATATTCAATGCTGGCGCAAAAATAGCCCGCTCGGGCCAGAAAAACGAATTGGTCCGGCGTCTTATAGGAGCCGCCTCGCCACGCCCCGCCATGTATCCAGACGAGGGCGGGCATGGGCACAAGCGGCGGCTGCTTTGGATACAGAATATCCATATGCAGCGCGCGGCCATTGATTGTGGCAAAGACAACATCTGGCTTGTATTCGAGATCTGGCGGCGGCGTAAAGCCCTGCGGCTGCTGGCAGGAAGCCATCGCCGCTAAAAGAGCAAAGGCGCACATGATGAGGCTGAAACGGCGCATTGTCTGCCTCCTTCTGTTCCCCACAGGCCGATATGGGGCTTTGTGCTTCTCTTCTATCTGAGCTATCTTAAAAAAAGAAGCTATTCTTTGGAGCTGTATAGCTTCAGGGCAAGAGCTGAAATTCCCAGATTGTGGGCCCTTCTATTGCTTCCAGGATATTCAGCCGTACACGGCGCGCCACGACGGGCGCAAAATGCGTCTCAAAGTTTTCGCCCACAGTCGTGCCGCTATAAATGGGGCGCCATACGCCGCCCTCATCTATTTCAATTTGAAATTGGCGAATGCGATGATAGGCTTCGGAAAGACGCACGCCCATAATGATACGCGGCCAGCCCAAATCAATCGCCAGCCAGGCCGCGCGTGTCCCGTTATCTGTCGCCCAGCGCGTCTGGCGATTGCCATCAAAGGCCTTGTCGGGGCCATAATCTGCCATCTCATGATATGTATTGGAGGCTGTTATCTGCAGCTCCTCTACAAGGGCAAGCGGCGGGAGATTGAGCGCCTCTTTATCTATATTAAGCTGGACAATTATGTCTGGCTGTTCCCAGGAGACAGGGGCAAGCCGCAGCACAAGACGCTCGCCATCCTGGCGTATACGGACAGCGCCCCCTGTCACAAGCTGCGCCGCTAGCACACGGCAGGGAAGCGCTGGCAAAACGACGCGTTCTCGCGCCTGCAAAAGATGCAGATAAATCGTGTGGCCGCGCCGCGTGCTGGCCAGCCACGCTGTGGGCTTATACGGTCCGCCGCGCGTCCCATAAATCGTATGTCCATAATGGCGCAGCCACGCGCCCATCTCGCGCAGCCGATTTGCCTGTTCGGGCTCAATTTCGCCCTCGGCGTTTGGGCCTACATTCAAAAGCAGATTGCCATCTCCCCCTGCGCAACGAATGAGGAGATGCAGGCATTCTGTCAGAGATTTGACGCGTTCTTGGGGGCGCCACGACCACTGCGTGCCTATTGTGATACAGCTTTCCCAGGGCGGAGACATCTGAAACGCCCCCACACGCTGCTCGGGCGTCTGAAAATCTCCCGGATGCACACAGCGATTATTGATTAAAATATCTGGCTGTAAAGAGCGCACATATTCCACAACATCCTGTCCGCGTGCGGCGTCAAAGCCCTGGGGGACATCAAACCACATCACTAATAAGGGCCCATATTGCGTGATGAGCTCCCGCACTTGCGCCTTTAAATAGCGCGTATAGGCGTCAATATCGGAACGCTCTCGCTGAATTGTGCCGCCCAGACCTGTGAACGGAAAATCCGGATGATGCCAATCGCATACGGAATAATATGTCCCGAATCGTATGCCTTTTTTACGGCAGGCGGCAGCCAGCTCCCCCACGACATCCCGCCCAAAAGGCGTGTGCATAATGTTATAATCCGTCTGCTTTGTATTGAACAGGCAAAAGCCATCATGATGTTTGCTTGTAATGATCAGATATTTCATCCCGGCGTCGCGCGCTAAAGCCGCCCAGGCGTTAGCATCGAATTTCCGCGGATTAAAACGCTTATATAAAAGATCATATTCTTCAATGGGCGTGGGGGCGCCGCGCGACCAGCTCAGCTCCCGGCCTGTTAAAGTCACAGGCCCCCAATGGATGAACATGCCAAAACGCGCCGCCCGCCACCACTCCAGCGTTTTTTGCTGGGGAGCCGGCAGATTATCTGCCATGCCGTGCCCCCCAGCTCCCAGGAATAGAACGCCCCAAAACAGGCTGCCTAATAAGCCAAAACAAGAGATGCCTCGCAAGCACAGCTTTTGAGCGCAGCTGTAAGCATTCTCGTGCATTTTTCTCTTTCTTTCCTTATCTGTCCCTCCCACAATTTGCCGCTTATAGCTTACGAAATCCGCCGCTACAATTATATTCTTCAGAAAGCCACAAAGCCTGCGCAGGCACAATACACATCTTTTTCCAGGGCCTGTGTTCTGCGAGATGTCTTTATGTTAGCTTATCATCCGCGAACAAACACAGGAGCTAAACAGGCATCACTTCATAGCCGAGATATTTCTCCCAGGCTTCTTTGACGGGCGCAGCTACATGGCCTAACGTAACGCTTGTATGATGCCGATGGCCGGCATAGCCGATTTTAAGGAGCTTTTCTTGCAGATTGTCAAATTCCGCCACGCCTGCACAGCCAAAGAAATCTTCCGGAATAGGATCCTCTGTAAAGCGCCCTTCGCCCAGATAAAACTTCAGGCGGCCGCCCTCTGTCAGCATGCTGCCGAATGTAAACGCGCCCGGCTTTATGCGGCCCACATTGCAGCCAAAGGAGCTGTTGGGCCCCACCGCATTGGCCAAAATCAAATGATCGCTAATCTGCCCCCGCGCTGTCATCATGCTCTGCGGCACAGGCCCGCAATGGAACAGAATGCATTTATTGTCTTCCTCGCCGTAATTGTTGTTCCAGTCCAGACATGTCGCCACATTCCCTGACGCCAGACGCAAGCCATACATCGTTACGGCATTGCCAATGTCCACTTCACAGGCCGTCGGAAGGCCGCGATCGTTCATTTCAGACAAAAGCACACAGGGCGAAATGTGCAATTGCCGCTGCATCTCCACCCAGCAACGAATTCCTAGCGCGTTGAGCCGATATTCCTCGACAATATCATCCAGCACAACGCCCAAACGCACAATCGTCTCGAAGGCCTCCTCGGGCGTGCCTTCCCACGACACATATTGGCGCAAGCGTTCCGCCTTATCCTTGTATTTGCTGCTATTCATTCGCACAGCCTTCATTCGCGCAAAGACTTCCGATAAATCCAGCGTCTCCATCGTGATATTGTGCCGCTGTAAGGCCAGCTCATCAATGCGCACTGTCTTGAAGGCAGTCGTGCGGGCGCCAATAGCTCCCACAATCATTTCCTTCATTCCATTGTATACGCGGCACACGCGATCAAAATAATCCACATTTTCCGCAAAACGCGGCGAAGAGGGAGAGACAGTGTGGGGCGGCAATATCGTGAATTTCAGGCCATATTGATAGAAAACATCCATTATAGAGAATTTGCCGCAAAAGGCGTCGCGTCGCGTCGCGGGAGCCATTTTATCCAGCTCATCGGGATAGGCCTGGATGAGAATCGGCACGCCGCAATCCTTTAATGCGGCAATGGCGCCTGTCTCATCCCCAAAATTCGGCAAACACAAAATGACGCCCCCGTATTTGCCGCGATTTTTCCGCAAAAAATTGGCATATATTTCGCCTTCGCGGGGCGTTTCCACAGCTCCATATCGTGTCGCCCCTTCATCCAGCATCAGCACATCGTGTCCCAGCCCTGTCAATACGCGTTGCATTTCCTCACGCGCCGACGCAATCAAGGACGCCGGGAAAAAGCCCCGATTGCCAAAAAAGAGCGCAAAAGTTGTTTTTTTGATGTCCATCATTGGCCTCCTGTTATTTATTCTTTTTCAGAACAAAAACAAGCACATCCTTAACATAAATTCGTAGCATAGTGTCTTCCATTTTTTCGTTTCGTATTCTTTCGCCAATTTGGCCCTGGCTCCTTCTGTCCGCGCCAGCACTATCAGCCCGCAAAGAATGAAGAATTGTACTGTAATAAGCGCCTGGCAAGCCAGCATTCGCTGAAAGCTCTTTTCCCCTGCGACTAAAAGGCGCGTGTCGCCGTTCACAGCCACGCGCTGTGCCTTCAAATCCTGCCCGCATTTTATCCTCAATTTGTTTTCATTCGGCCGAAAAGAAGCCATTGTCCTGCATAGGCTCTATTACAAGCGCAGTCGCTGCAGACTCACATCATCAATATACACACGGCCCTCTTCGAAGGCGTCCACGATGGGAATAACAAGCAAAGATTTGACAGGCTTGCCCTGTATTTCGGCAGGGATTTCCGCTGCCGCGACAAGCAATTTCCATTGCCCCGGGGGCGGGCTTATTTTAGTGCTGGCGCCCGGCAGATTATTGCCGTTTTCATCGCGGGGCGTAATCACAAGCTCCACAGTTCCGTGGGGAGCCTTTTGTTCTGCCGGCACATAAATCCAGGCCAGCGCGATATAAGTGCCTGGCCCCGGAAAAGGCAGGCTATATACAGGCCCCCCGCGCTGCATCCCCTCACACAGCAGACTAAAACGCCCTGTATGAGCAATGTCCTGGCTAAGAAGCATACGCCCAACGGGCGCATTTTCCGGCTTCCGCCAAAAGCTCCACGGCGCCTGGCCCTCCTCAAAGGAAGCATTCCTTGTCAGTATTTCCGTCTGGCCGTCAGCTAGAGCCAGCATTAAACGCGCTTGCTGCGCCACAAGCGGTGTCGCCGACTGTGCAAGCAATGATAATTTATCCCGCACAGCGCCACCCTGCAGGGCAAAATCCATTACGGCCCAGAGCCCCGCGCTGCCCCAGCCCTCGCCGGAAAGAGGGCTGTTGTTAATAGATAGGGGATGGACGAGCACAGGATCATGAGGAAAAACTTCCAGTGCCAAAACACGCCGCTTGTGCGCCATTTGCAGGGCTGTGGCGGCTTCCTTCAGAGCCTGGAGCGCCTCCTGTTCTGTGGCGATGACAGCAGGCGTTGCGCTGTGCGCGAGATACGCCAGCGCCGAAGCCTCATAATATTCAAACGCCTTCAGCAAAAGCTCTGCGCGGGCGCGTTGTTGCGGCGTTTCACAGCGGGCGACACAGGCTTCCAGATGCCGGCGACTGGCGACAATATCTTCTTTTTTTACATCAGTAAGATAAGTCGGGCTGTAAAAATTGAGATATTGGCCGCCCTTGGAAAACCATTTTGATTGCAGGATGTCTTTTGTCCAGAAGCGCTCCCAGATCGCATAATAAGCCGCCAATTCTGGCGCTGCTTTGGGCCCCACGCAACGTTCGTACCATTCTTTTAATAAGCCCTCTACATCCTGGCGGGGATCCCACCATAACTTCAAATAAATATACGGCTTGGGCCCCTCGCCCCAATTCGGATAAATCTCGGCATAATGCGCTTTGACGCCATGCGCCGCGGCATAACGCAAATAACGGGCTGTATGATGAAAATACACACGCGGCAAACAATATGGCGTGCCGTAGATATAATCGTACCATCCTAGCGTTGGACTCATTTTATGCCAGGCTTCCGTGGCGGCCTGTCCCGCCTGGGCAATCTCGGGATCAATCCATTTCATCCGATCGTATGTCATATAAGGAATCAGGCGTTCGTGGACTTTAAGGCGCCGGGGCGGGGCAGCCACTTCGCTATAAGCCAGGCAGCCAAACCATTTATCCGGAAAACGCTGGAGCACGCCTTCGATGACTTTATTGCACCACTCATAATATAAATCTGAATAATCATCCATTCCCAGGAAATTCTTTTCCTGCGGCAGAGCAGCTTGACAGCGCGGACAATGACAATGGCCGCTGCTATCATTCACGCCGAGCGAAAAAGATGTCGCCTCCGGATGGGCTTGAAAATAGGCGCAAATTGTGTCAATAGCTGTCTGTACAGTGCCAGGCTCGCTGAAACACGGCTGCCAGCCATGATACAGGCCGTCGGGCGGCAGATAGCGAGTCTTGCCGTCCTTCATAGGATAAAATTCCGGATGTGTTTTTGTATAGAGCTCTGGCTTGAAGATATATTCCCCCAGGCTATGATGGAAGCTCACACGGCCATGCATACGATTAAAGCGCGCCCATTCCATTTGCGCCGGCCCACGCAGCCCGCTCAATAGCCGCGAAAAAAACACAGGCTGTTCCTGCAGGCGGCCTTCGGGGATGTTAATCGTATGTAGGGCAGGCACATCGGTGCCATTTTCGCCTGGCAGTAGCCAGCGCACGCCAACATAGCGTTCCAAAAACTCATACACGCCAAATTCCGTGCCCCAATCGCTGGGGCCACAGATCTGCACAACGCCATCCTTCGCGGCAATCACAAAGCCGTCTTCATCCAGGCCTGGAGGCAATGTCAGCTTCCAGCGTGCTGTAGGCCCGATGACAATAAGCGGCTGGCGCCTCTCGCCCGCCCATTCATTTTCAAAAGTCACAGGCAGCCTCGCGCCGGAAGCCTCCTGCACATAAGCGGCTAATTTCTCTGCTGCGGCTTTCAATTGCTCCGAGGCCTTCTCTGGCAAGACAATTTGCGCCAGCGGCTGTCCCGCTCGCACAAGGCATATCTCCGCATGGCTTAGAGAGCAAATGAGGAGCAGGCTGCCCAACGCCAGCCGGGGGAATGTCCCGTTCATCGCGCTTTTCTCCTTTTATGGCCTGTGTAAGAAAAATTCGCTATAAGAAGGCGGAAAGCCTTTTTCAAAAGCTCAGGAGCAACATAATTGGGCTGCAGAAAAGCATCTTTCGTGGGCATAATTCCTCCCTGCGTTTGGCGGGAATTGGAATTATCATTATTATTTTTGTTGTGTTTGGAGCTCATATAAGCTAAATATAAAAGGCATAACACAAAAAGTAAGGAATTAATGCCTTTAAGGGTGATGGCTTTGGCAAGCCAGGATTGGCGCCAGAAAAACAAGCTCAATGATTTGAGCCCTCAGGAATGGATTAAATTTCAAAAAAGCTGGTTCGTGCATAATCCGCCGCCCCGGCGCAAGGGCGTCTTGTGTCATCCCGCCAAATTCCCGGAAACAATGATTGAGGAATTTATTCGTTTTTTTACAAAAGCGGGCCAGATTGTGCTGGATCCAATGGCAGGCACAGGGAGCGCCATTATTGCGGCAGCCCGCGCCGGGCGGATCGGGATCGGCATTGAGCTGCAGGAGCGTTATGCGGCGATTGCGCGCGAATGGCTGGCTGCAGAACAAAAGCGTCTGGGCTTGCCCACAGCCGCCAGCTGCCGCATTATCACGGCAGACGCCCGCCAGATTCGCCGTTTGAAAATCCCGCCTGTGGATTATTGCATCACATCGCCGCCGTATTGGGATATGCTCCGCCGTGATGGCTTTGAGACACAAAAGAAACGTGCGGCCGCGGCTCTGGATGTCTATTATTCCGAGGATCCCGCCGATTTGGGCAATATCGCCGATTATCAGCTATTTTTGCGCGAATTATTGCTTATTTATCGGCGCGTCGCCCGCCTGTTGCGGCCTGGAGCCTATATGACTGTGATTGTCAAAAATGTCAAAAAAAACGGGGAGATGTATCCTTTAGCGTGGGATCTGGCGCGGGGCCTCAGCCGTTTTTTGCAGCTTAAGGATGAAAAAATATGGTGCCAGGATAATCAAACATTGGCGCCTTATGGCATGGGACACGCGTGGGTCTCCAACACAATGCATCATTATTGCCTGAATTTCCGCAAAGAGACAGAATGAGGCTCTGTATTCGCTTATGTGATTCATTACAAGGCACTAGTCAGACAATGTTATGCGCTTTGCCTTCCAGAGCTTAGAATTTGTTTATAACATGCCCGATTGAAGTGGCTAAAATTGAGGAGCAAAAATGCCCTTAGCTCCCTTGAAAGTGGCTTATGTGGATCATACAACAGAGGCGGGCGGGGGCGCCGAAGAAGCGCTTGTCGATATTTTGCGTTTCGTCAATCGCCAGCATGTGGAGCCCTGGCTGATTGTCGCCTGTCGTACGGATTGGCTGCGTGATGTGGATGTTCCGGCCGGACAAATTGTTCGTTTTTTTGCCGAACAAGAACAAATTCTTAAACGCTCACGGGATACATTAGGACATCTTTGGAGAAATATAAGGAACATCCCGGCGGGCATAAGGCTTGTCTGGCGTTTGGCCCGTTTGCTGCAAAGATTCCAGATTGATATCGTCCATACGAATACGCTGAAGACGCATATTTTAGGGGGCTTGGCGGCGTGGCTGGCCCGCAAGCCTGTCATCTGGGATGTGCGGGATATTCTGGAGCCGGGGCCCGCCCAGCGGCTTTTATTTCGTGTGGCGCGCATAACACATCCCCATATTGTCGCTATGTCTGCCGCTGTGGCGCGCTCTATGGCAGGGGCAGATTGTCCTATTACAATTGTCCATGGGGGGCGCTGCCCAGACGATTTTCCTCTGTTGGCGCCCCCGCCTGAATGGCGCGCCGCTTTCGGCTTGCAGCCCGAGCAGGATGTGATTACAATCATCGCCCGCCTCACGCCCTGGAAGGGCCATAAAGTTTTGCTTCAGGCTTTTCAACAAGTTTATGCGCAGCGTCCTCAGGCCCGTCTGCTTGTTGTCGGCGCCCCTACATTTTGGGAAGAAAGCTATTTAGATGAATTGCAGGAATATGCGGCCGCATTAGGCTGCGCGGAGGCCGTCATCTGGGCTGGCTATCGTCGAGATATCCCGCAGATTTTGGCGATTACGGATGTCTTCGTTCTGCCCTCCTTTAATGAGCCGTTTGGCATTGTTCTCGTGGAAGCGATGCTGGCGGGCAAGCCCGTGATTGCGTGCGATTCCGGAGGCCCGCCGGAAATTGTTGAGCATAGAAAAACAGGCCTTATCGTCCCTACAGGCCAGGCAGCTCCTTTAGCCAGTGCCCTGCTTGAGCTGCTTGGGAATCGCAATTTTGCCCAGCAGCTAGGCCAACAAGGCCGCAAACGAGCACTAGAGTATTTTGACATTCGCCGCGCTATCAGCCAGATTGAAGCCTTATATCAGGAGTTGATAACAAAGCATTAAGCCCGTCGGAGCCATGTTTTCGTGGGGAAAAAGACAAAGACGCATTAATCCTTAGCGGATGAAGAGGCTGTTATTAGGAAAGACGCTTTCGCCTCAGCATGTGGCTTATTCATAAAGGAGTCTCATACAGCGTAATGATTCATTATTTGTGCCATCCGCTGTGCCTCTTTTACACACACAATAAAACAAAAATGAGAACACGATGAAGACATTTTTGCTCAAAATCTGTGGGCTAACACGAATTGCCGATTTTCGCCATGCCCAGCGCTGTGGGGCAGATTTTTTAGGCATAATTGTGGATGTTCCCTTCTCGCCGCGATCTCTTCCTTTAGCTGCTGCCACGCATCTGGCTGTGTTGTGCCCTCAGCGTGTTGTCGCTGTTACGACGAGCATACAGGCAGAACAATTGACGGAAATTGTTCAAATATTGCAGCCCCACGCCTTACAGCTCCACAATCCCCAGGCGCTGGCGGCAGCACAGGATTTGCGAGGCGCAACACACTTATGGCTGGCTGTGCCTGTGCCATCCCACACAGAGGCGCCCAGGCAAGCTGTTGAAGAGGCGATATCCACAATTGCGCAAGCGCAAGCACACGGCGTGGAAATGATTATTCTGGATACAATCTCCCAGGGACGCCTGGGAGGCACAGGGCAGACATCGGATTGGGACATAGCAGCAGAAATTGTCCGGCAATCGCCTTTGCCTGTATTATTGGCTGGCGGAATCGGGCCGGATAATGCCAGAGAAGCGCTGGAGCGTGTCCAGCCTGCAGGAATAGATGCCAGCAGCCGGCTGGAAATCTGTCCCGGGCAAAAAAATCCCTTAGCCGTGCGGGCTCTGACGCAAATTGTCAAAGGCACTGTGTAGCTTCCTGGCCCCTTACACATCATCGTCTCAGGAAGGCGGGATAAAATTATCTTCGCTGAAAGCCGTGGGAATTGTCCAGCCAGGGATGCGGGCTTTAATTTTTCTTCATAAAAGAGACATTAATCCGCGGCCTGGCTGGCGAAATAGCGACGGGCCTCATCAAGATGGCTATTCACTTTTTCCACGGCATTAAGCAATTGCTGAATATATTCCGGCTCAGCGAGAAGATGTTGATGTGTCAGCAAGAGCACATCTTCGTTTTTTGCCTTTTCACAGACGGGCAAATACAGCTGGGCATAATCTTGCGGCACATTCTGGCGATAGGGGATAGGGCTTGTGCGATCATATAAATTCAGCAGGGAATTGCGATACACGGGCTCGTATGTTTCCGCAAGCGGCAAGCCTTCGGCGGCCAGCGCCTGTTGATACTGGCTGCGTGTCAGCCCCTGCGCTTTTTCGGCCTCAAAATGCAATGTCATGGCATAATACGCCTGGCGTGTGATGCGCGCATCGCGCCGAGCCGCGCGTAAAGGCCCTCCTAGTTCTGCCAGGCCCGCCGCAAACGCCTGGGCGTTGGCGTCGCGCTGCTGTGTTTGCTGGGGCAAGCGCTGCAATCCTCCGCGCAGCAGGACGCATTGCATCTCCGTAATCCGATAATTGTGCCCATAGCGGCCGGCCGGCTTCATTTCGGGCGGCGGCGCCCACCCCACTTGCTTCAATGCGAAGGCGATTTGATAAACATTTTCCTCTTTGCAGCAAATAAAGCCGCCTTCGCCGCTTGTAAGGACTTTAGATTGCTGGAAGGAGAAGCTGCCGGCATCGCCCCAGGCGCCCGCATGAATGCCTCGCCATTGGCTTCCATGCTGATGGGCGACATCTTCCACAATTTTAAGCTCATGCTTGCGGGCGATGGCGCTGAGCTGATCCATATCACACATGCAGCCATATAAATGCACTGGAATAATGGCCTTAGTCCGCGGCGTCAGAGCAGCTTTCACAGCCTGCGGATCTATACATAAGGTTTCGGGATCCACATCCACAAAAATTACATTTGCGCCGATATCTATTGCCGCCTGGGCTGTGGCGACCCATGTGAGGCCTGGGACTATAATTTCGTCCCCCGGCTCCACGCCTACAGCCTGTAAGGCGCATTGAATGGATACAGTGCCATTGGACACGCACATGCCATAAGGCACGCCCAAAAAACGGCAAAATTCCTCCGTAAAAGCTGTTTCATGAGGCCCCAGCCAGCTCCATTTGCCCGAGCGCACAACTTCCTCCATCCAGCGCACTTCTTCTTCCCCAATAATCGGCCAGGGAGAGGGCTTGCGCGTGACAGCCGGGCTGCCGCCCATCAGGGCTAAAGACATATTATTCTCCTCCTTAAGCAAAAGCCCAAATTCGCGCCTCGTTAATTCTGCAAAACAAGCTACTTTCCTGCGTGAAATTGTGAATGTAGATTGCTCCTTTTCTTTTAGATTTTCCGCTTACAGGCAGGATTATGTGCTTGAGCAGCGAAGCCTGATATATCTTTCCTACAGCAAAGGAGAGGCAAAAATGGCTGATTGGTATCTTTTACGCGGCGGCGAGCCGCATGGGCCCTATCCAGAGGAACAAATCCGCGAATGGATCCGCACGGGACAATTGGCGCCTTCAGAAATGCTTAATAAAGCAGGCGAGCCCAATTGGAAGCGTGTAGATGAATGTCCGGAATTTGCCGCTGATTTGGCTTCTAAAGCGCCCACAACGCCGTATGTGCCGGCCTCTTTTACGCCAACTTATACGAGCCCCAATCCGCCCAAGGATAGAATTGTGGCAGGCATATTAGCCATATTGCTGGGCGGGCTGGGCATCCATCATTTTTATCTGGGCAATATCGGCCGGGGGATTTTATATATTTTTCTAGGCTGTATAGGCATTTCGCCGATTTTAGGCCTGATTGATGGGATTCTCTATTTAGTGAAATCAGAGGAAGAGTTTCAGCGGAATTATCCAAATTGGTTTTGCTCAGGCCCCTAAGCCTATATTGTTTGAAACAGCTTTTATCTTTATCTTTTTATCTTATCTTATCTTATCTTATCTTATCTTATCTTTGCTTTTCTTTTTGAGGACAAAAATGATTATTGATGCTCATGCACATATTGAATGGAATCCCGAGGCGACAGCGCCGTTTGTTGGCACGCGTGATGCCGCCCAAATTGAGGCGGGCGATCGCCTGGGAATAGATGTGTTTGTGTGTTCGTGTCTGGCGCCGCGCCCCGCCACGCCTGATACATTTCGCGCCGCCAATAATCGCCTTCTGGCTGCGATTAAAGAATTTCGTGGCCGTGTGTGGGGCTATTGTTATGTTAATCCGGGCTGGACGCGTGAAGCGCTGGCGGAGATAGAACGCTGCCTGGAGCATGAGGAGATCGTCGGCGTGAAATTATATAATGAATATTTTTTTGATGATCCTGTCGTGCGGCCCATTATTGAAAAATGCATTGAGCTGAATTGTCCGATATTAGAGCATCAGGGCCATTGCACGGATCCATTGCCTGATCAGCCGTATCTTTCTGATGCAAAACATCTTTCGCGGATGGCGCGCATATATCCTGAAGCAAAAATCATTCTGGCGCATATTTGCGGCGGCGGCGATTGGGAATGGACAATCAAACAGGCTGCTACAGCGCCTTCTCTTTATGCCGACACAAGCGGCAGCGTTGTGGATGAGGGAGCCATTGAGATGGCTGTCCGGGAGATGGGCGCGGAGCGACTGCTTTTTGCCTGTGATGGGAGTTTGAGCGCTGGCGTGGGCAAAATACGGGGAGCGCAAATCAGCGAAGACGACAAGCGCAAAATTCTAGGCGAAAATTTCCTGCGGCTTATCGGGCGGAAACAAGCAAAGAGCGAAAGCCGCGGACGCAACAAAGAATAGCAGCGAGAATATTTCGGCCGCAAAAAGAAATTTATTTATCTGCATAAAAAGGCAAAACAATATGCGCATCATTGACACGCATGTTCATATTACAGCCGGCTACGACAATCCGGATGGCCCCTCCACAGAAGAAGCCGCTCTGGCGGCGGCTGATCGCTTTGGAATTGATACATTAGTCTGTATGGTGATGACGCCCAAGCCTGCCACGCCGGAGCTATTTCGCAAAGCCAACAATCGCACGATTGCCGCTATGCAGCGTTGGGGAGAGCGAATATGGGGCTGGGCTTATGTGAATCCCGGCTATATGCGGGAGGCTTTAGCGGAAATTGAGCGCTGTCGGCAATATCCCAATTTTGTGGGCGTCAAGCTGTTTGATGATTATACGCTGACAAATCCTGTCAATTTTCCGATAATAGAGCGCTGTATTGAGTTGGGCTGGGGCATCGTTGTGAATCAAGCGCGTGTGGCTTCTGAGCTGTTGAATTGGCCTTCACATCGCACACATGCAGGCCATATCGCGGAAGTGGCGCGGCGCTATCCCGAAGCAAAGCTCATCGCCGATCACATCGGCGGCGGGGGCGATTGGGAATGGGCCTGCAAGACGCTAACAGATGTGCCTTCCGTACATCTGGAAATCAGCGGGAGCGTCTTTGATGAAGGGATGATGGAGCTGGCGCTGTGTACAGTCGGCGTGGAGCGGCTGCTGTTCGCCACAGACAGCAGCATTGCCAGCTCTGTAGGCAAATTTCGGGCCCTGGCCCGATTGCTTTCGCCGCCAGATTTAGAAAAAATCGCTTCAGGCAATTTTTTACGGCTTGTAGGCCGAGCCTGAAGCCCTTCTCCCGATTGCCATGAAAATTGCCAATGCTACGTCTTATTCGCAATGCCAAAAGGCGATAGTTTCTGTAGAAAAGACAGCGCAAATTAATCTCGTTTTGGCAATTTTTGCAGATAGCTGCGGCTAAATCCAGGCAGACATTGCTCCAGACAAAGGATGACGACTATGTATTTGATTGACACGAACGCCTATCTTGGACATTATGCGGCCCGCCGTTTGCGCTATAACACGCCAGAAGGGCTTTTGCAGCTGATGGATCGCGCCGGCATTGCCAAAGCCTGTGTGTCCTCTGCAAGCGCTATTTGCTATCGAAATAGCCATGCAGGCAATGAAGAGATGTGGGAGATGCTGACAGGCGTGCCATGTCCCCCCCTGGGGCCGGGAGATGCGAGCTTAACAGATGTTGGCGGACAGGCCGCCAGCAAGGCAATATGCTCAGATGAACGCCATGTTCGTTTCCGGGAGCGGCTGATCCCCTTTGCGGTCTTAAATCCTGCCTATGCCGGCTGGGAGAAGGATTTGCGCTGGAGCTATGAAGTGATGGGCGCCAGGGGCTTGCGGCTTTTTCCCTCCTGGCATAATTACAGGCTCAGCGATTCCTGCTGCCATGATTTAATTCAAGCGGCAGCGGAGCTGGGAATGATCATCAGCATTCCACAGCGCGTGGAGGATTATCGGCAGCGACATTGGCTTTTGGACACGCCCGATGTGAGCCTGGCGGATATTGCCAAAGCCGTTGCGGCCCATCCCAATGCCAAATTTTTGGTGACAAATGCTATAGGCGTGGGCGCCAGCGATCTCGTGTTGAAAAAAGACGAGCTGCCCGCCAATTATTGGATTGATATTTGTCGGCCGGATGTTGTCTATACGAAAGAAGCCGAGCGTCTTGTTGAGACGTTGGGAGAAGAGCGCATTGTCTTTGGCAGCGGCATCCCGTTCAATTATCCCGAGCCGGCTATTATTCGGATGGAAGTATTGCGGGATCTGGGCTATGATGTGGCCAAAATCGGCTTCGGCAATATAGCGGCCTTGTTGAACATCTCCTGTGAGAACACGGAGGCAGGAAATGATTAGCATCCACGAACGTGATGTGCCCCCGCAACATTTCCCTGATCGCTGGAGCAAAGATCTTATCGGCACGGAAGCCATTCCCACAACATCAGGATTTAATTTGGGAAGGGCAAATTATACATCCTCCGAATTCGGCCCGCCGCAAATCCACGCCGATCAGGAAGCCGTGTATGTGATTTCAGGGGAAGGCGAAATGTGTGTAGGCGAGGAAATTATTCGCCTGGAGCCAGGCGTGGCTTTTTATGTGCCGCCTGGCGTAAAACATTGTGGCCGCCGCACAGGCCCCGAGCCCGTACAAGTCGTGTATGCCCATGGCGCAATCTAGCCCACTCTAACATTTTTATGGCCCTTTAGCCTTTGTTTTTCACAATAAAAGATATTGCTGTGAGCTAGCATATGTGTTGATGAATTATATTGAAAAGGATGAGAAAATTATGTTGCGCCTAGGATTAGTTTCTGCCGGCAGCTATGGGCCTATATATGATAATCCCGATGCCCCTCGTATTCCTGGCTCCTATCATGGCACAGCCTTCGCCTGCACATTTAATGGCTTTGATGCCGACAAAGCGGCGCAGCTTTATCAGGCCCACAATTATTCTTTTGCCGCTGCCACAAAGCGGATCCCTGATTGTAAAGTCGTTAAAGTCTGGGATCCGCTGCCGGAGGCAGCGCAGATGCTGGCCGAAACATGTTTTATTCCGGAAATTGCGGAAACGCCTGAAGCCTGCTGCGATGATGTGGACGCCGTCATCATTGTGGATGACGGCACAGGCACACAATATCAATATGCCTTTTATCCTCTGGAAAAGGGCACGCCTGTTTTTTGCGATAAGCCGCTGGCCATGACAACAAAAGAGGCGTTGAAAGTGCAGAAAGCTGTAGAGCGCACGGGCACGAAATTTATGTCTGCCAGCTCCTTGCGCTTTGTTCCGGACATTGTGCACACACGAGAGGAAGTGGCGGCGGGCACATATGGCGATGTCTGGATTGCTGTTGCTTGCTGTGGCAATCATCTTGTTTATTACGGCATTCATGCGCTGTCTATGGCTTATGGCGTCTTCGGCCGCGGCGCCGTTTCTGTCATTAATGTCGGCCAGGAGAAACGAAACATTGTCCGTGTGCGTTTTGCTAATGGCCGGGATGTTGTGTTAATAGTGGGGGAACAGCCTTATGTCAGCGCCGGCTGGCAATTCAATCTGTATGGCCAAAAGGGCTGGAAGGCAATAACGCCGGATTTAACAGATCTCTATACATATTTGCTGCAGGCTTTTGTGGATTATGTGATACATAATAAGCAGACAGTGCCTGTCGAGGAGGAAGTAGAAGTCATCGCTGCTCTGGAAGCCGGGCTGATAAGCCTGCAAGAAGGGCGCGAAGTGGATGTAGCGGAACTGCTAAACGGTTAGCAGCCCCGCAAAAAGCCGTCAAAAGCCGGGAAAAAGAACGATGCCGAAGCCAGATGAAATGCTTCGGCATTTTCATAAAGACACACTGGGCCTGTCTTTATTAAAGAAGAAATTATTAAGCGCTTTGTCAATTCCCGCACAGGAAATACATATTGCTAGGGGATTAGCACGGCTTTTAAAGCTTTTTGGCTTTCGACAGCTTCAAAAGCCGCTTCCCATTCCTCCAGCGGGAATTGATGTGTAATAATCGTTTTCGCGTTAATCTTTCCCGAAGCTAACATTGAGAGAGCTTTTTTCCAGCTCGTATAAAATGTCGAGAGATTGAAAATCACAGTGCAAACACGGCTTTGGAAGGCGTCCCAATCCAATTGGACAGGCTTTTTGCCCGTGAGGCCAATTGCGCAAATGCGCCCGAGCTTGCGCACATACAAAGGCGTGGAAGCAATCGCTGCGGGCGCGCCCGAACATTCCACAACAATATCTGCCCCCCAGCCCTCCGTCAGTTCCATACATTTAGCGACAGGATCCTCACGCTGCAGATTGACGACATAATCGATGCCTAATTCGCGGGCTGCTTTGAGACGCACAGCTTCGTCTGCTTCTGTCCCAATAATCATAACGGCGCGTGCGCCCTCGGCTTTGGCCGCCTGAGCGGCAATCAAGCCAATGGGTCCGGGCCCTAAAATGACTACAAAATCCTCCGGCTCCACACGCGCGCGCTCGAGCAAATCAGTCGCCACATTCGCTACAGGCTCTGTTAAGGCAGCCTCCACATACGAAAGATTGTCTGGCAGCCGATGCAATAGATGTGTGGGATAAGCGATATATTTGGCGAAGGCGCCATCAATGCCCCAGCCAGGCGAACGCTTTTGGCTACATATCTGGATATTGCCTGTCCGACATAACGGACAAACGCCGCAGGCTTTCGTATGGGGCTCGGCTGTCACGCGATCCCCAATTTTCCAGCCCTCCACATCGGCCCCTAATTGCACAATTTCCCCCGCAAATTCGTGTCCCAAAATAACAGGAGGCCAATAAGGGAATTCATCATATTTGACATGGATGTCAGTCCCACAAATGCCGGCGGCTTTCACTTCAATTAAGACTTCCTTAGGGCCTGGCACAGGCTCCGGCACATCCCGCAATTCTAAATGTCCCACGCCTTTTTCTGTTTTGACAAGAGCTTTCAAAAGGGATCACGCTCCTCCGCAGAACTTATCGCCCGACAAAGCGATGTTGTTATATATTTTTTTATTATCTCAATGGGCTTTCAAAGATCTTCTTCCATTTCCTTGATGTGAGACAAGCCTACATAAGCTGCAATTCAATTGTTATGATTTGTCCCTTTTCATCCTGATATTTTATCGTCCAGCCTCCTTCTTTGCGGGGCGAAAGCCGCATATCTTCATATTTTTGCGCCACAGCTTCCTGCTCCTGAATGTGAGCTATTCGCCAGGATTCCCCTTCCTTTTTCAGAAGCAAAGCGTAGCCTGAAAGCGGCTTCTCCCCTGCGGACGGAGGCGAAGCCTGTACGCGGGCTATGACAAAGGCAGCTTGCGCCACAGCCACATGGGCCACAATTTCGGGATGGCTGAATTGCCTCTCCTGCGCCATCTGCGCAAAATCTTTCTCCGAGACGGCTTTTTTCATCTCAGAAGACAACATCGGATACAAGCGCGCATATTGTTGTTGGGCCCATAAGGATAGGAAATCCTGTGCCGTCTGTACAGCCGGATGAGGCGGCTGCAGCGGCTGCGGCTGAACAGACGCAGGCTTGACAGCTGAACGTTGCCGCAATTGCGCAAGACGCCCCCCTGCTACGATTATGCCCAAAATTATGAGAAACAAAAGAGGCAAATAGCGCCGCATAAAGCTTCTCCTCGTTATGGCTTTTTATTTCTGGCAGGAGCATTCCCAGCGGACTGGGAATAAAATGTATGCTATGAATTTCAGACGGCGTGGCTCCATTGTCATTATGCTTGTCGCAATTTTGGCGGCTGTCAATGTTTTTGCTGTTTTGAGTCGGCCCGCGCCTCAAGAGCTGCAAAATGAATTGACGCGCATTTTAAAGCAGCCAGAATATCAAACAAGCGGCAGCCTATGGCTAAAAATATGGCTTTGGCAATGGGCGCAGCGGCTCAAGGAATTTTGGGATACATATATAAGCGGGCGCTTTGCCCAATTAGCAGAACAGGCGCCTGTGTTTTATTGGCTGCTTGTGGCGGCAACTTTTGCGCTAGCTGTGATGCTGTTATATCACATCTCCATCACATTGAGAAGCGCCTTTAGCCCCATAAAAAGAGACACACGCCATACGGCCATAGCAGAAAACACACAATCTGCGCTTTTGCCAGAATCGCTTCTGGCGCAGGCGGATGCTGCAGCGCAAGAAGGAAATTTTTCCGAAGCCATGCGGCGTCTGTACAAAGCTCTTCTTTATCATTTGCATCGGCAACGCCTTGTGCGCCTGGAACACTCTTTGACTAATCAAGAATATCTGCGTCAAATAAGGCCCTATCCTGCACTTTATAATTCTTTTCAGACATTGACAAGCCTCGCGGAACGCATTGTTTATGGCTGTTATCCCTGTGGGAAATCCGCTTGGGAAGAAGGCCGACGGCTAGCACAACAGATTTGGCAGGAGGCGCAAAATGTTGCGCCGTTATAGCCCCCTGCTGCTAATATTCGTTCTTTTTATTGGCTTTAGTCTTGTGAGCCTCAAATGGGGGCCATCGGGCAGCTCGGATCCTATCCGCGATCATTCTATTACACGCGCCAATCCCTGGGGCTGGAAGGCGTTAGCGGAATTATGCCGCCATTTTCAGTTGCCTGTGGAGGCCTTTACAGCTTCTTTAGATCAGCTTTCGGCTCAGCAGCGTTTTCTTTGCATTGTGGATCCGGGACGGATGCTGCGCGAGGAAGAAAAAAGGAAGCTTATTTCGTGGATTTTAGAGGGCGGCGTTTTGCTCCTTGCCTTGGATTTAAATCCCGCTCA
>CAZUOJ010000059.1:0-20576 GCA_964622325.1 uncultured Armatimonadia bacterium | reverse complement strand
TTGAGCCTTGCTCTGTGGGCGGCCTCCTCGCCCTGGGACGAATATGCGCCCTTTGCCCAAACCTTCGCGGCCATTGAGCCAACGCCCACAGGAGAGGGGCATATGGGGCAGCTTTCCAGCGGCCAGCTTGTGTCTCTTCGTTTTCCTGTGCCTCAAGAAAAGCCTTTAGCGTATCGAATTTTTCTGGGCAATGTTGTCGCCTACACAGGCAAAGGCCACTCTTATCAATTAATTGTACGAGGCGATGCGCCGGAAGGCTCTGTGCTGCATCAGGGGCCTGTTATCGCCAACGGCGACGCCTGGAATGAAAGCAATCGGCAGCCAATTGATGTTACGGCTGCGCTCTCGGAAAAACATTTTGCCCAAGGCTATCTGGATATTTACATCACAGGCATCGTTTCCGGAGATGGCTGGACACTTTATAAACATAATCCGCACAGGCCTATTATAGCGCAGGCGATAATTCTCACGCCGCAAATACAAAAGCAGATAGAAGCAGCGCAAGAGCTAGGCGCGCGCGGCATTGCTCTTTTGCCTCAGCCCCAACAATGCATCCTGTCGCCCGGAGATGTTGTGCTGTCAGGATTTGGCCAGGAAGCGAAAACAGCTACGGAGCGTTTTTTATATGCGGAGATTAACGAGCGCGTGAGGGAGCTGGGGCTGCCCGCCTTCCAAATGGCTAAGCAAGGCAGCCGTATCTGGCTATGTTTAGCTTCCGATAAGGCAAGGCTGGCTGCGTTGCAAAAAATGGGCTTTACAGTGCAGCCGCCCGCCCAGGCAGAAGGCTATATATTGGAGGCGCAAAAAGCCGGCGTGGCGATAGTCGGGCGCGATGCAGCAGGGCTCTTTTACGGCGTACAAACGCTGCGGCAATTGTTGCAGGCCCCTTCTTCCTCCCGTCGTCCGGCAATCCCCGCTGTGCTGATTATTGATTGGCCCGAATATCCCCTGCGGGGCTGGCAATATGATCTGGCGCGAGGGCAAACGATCAATATGGATTTCTTTAAGCGGCTGATACGCGAGACAGCACGCCACAAGATGAACTGTATTATGATTTATATGGAAGGAGATTATCGCTTTGAAAAATATCCCTTCCTGGGGCGGCCGGGCACGCTGGATAAGCAAAAAGCTCTGGCCTTAGACGCCTATGCGGCACAATATTTTGTCCAGCTCATTCCCCAATACGAGGCTTTGGGACATGCTTCGGCGACGCTGCAGCATGAAGAGCTGAAGGATTTGCGTGAACATGGCAGCACATGGGTGTATTGCACAAGCGAGCCGAAGACATGGACATTTTTAGAGGATGTTTTTGGCGAATTAGCGCAGGCGTTTCCCCATGCCCGCTATTTTCATGTGGGCGCCGATGAATTTGAATTTAATTTTGGGCTTTGTCCGCGCTGTAAGCCCAAAGGCATTGGGCCGCTTTATGTGGAGCATATGACAAAGCTGAATAATATCTGCAAAAAATATGGCCGCAAAATGCTCTTTTGGCCCTCGCATCATGGCCCGACAGAGGAGCTTTCATATTTGTCTCTGAAACACGCGGCGCACATGCCGAAGGATTGCATCCCTACAGAATGGATTTATCATGGCCCCGCCAGCTATCCCGAAATCGCACAATATCAGGAAGCTGGATATGAGGATGTTTTTGTCTGCCCGGCTGTTGTCGATTATTCCATCATCTGGCCGGATTATATCATGACATTTCGGGGGATAAAGGGCTTTTACGAGGCGGGACGCTCGCCTGCGTTGCGTCGGCCCTGTGGGGGCGCTATTTGCACAACATGGGAATTGATGTACGGCGGCCTGTATGAAAACAGCTTTTATGGGCTGCTTTATGCCGCGGAATGCGGCTGGACATTAGGCCGCACTTCCAAAGCCGATTTTGATCGGCGCTTTGCGGCCGATTGGCTGGGAATTGCCGCGCCAAAGGCAGCAGAAATTATTGCTCAGGCTTTTTATGCTCCTATTCCTACAAGCGGCGAAGCCGCTTTATGGCGCAATGGGACGCTTGTGCAGCGGCTATTTTGGAGTGCGCCCCAAAATTTTCGCCGTCAATTTATGCAACGCGAGCCGCTTTATCTAAAGCGGGCCCCGGCCTTGCAAGAAGCTTGTCAACAATGGGCAGATAATTTGCAACAATTGCTGAAATTAGCGCGCCGAAATGTGCTGACAATCAAGCGCGCGCTCACAGCGTGCGCCATGTATCGCTATGTGTCCCACAAGCTACAAATCTTTGAGGAGCTGGCGCAATTATATGCCGCAGCGGAACAGGCGCTGCAGGCCAATCAGCGTTCAGAAGCGGCGGAAAAGCTCCAACAAGCCGGCTTACAGTTAGAAAAATTACGAGTGCAATTGGCGCCGATAGAAGCGGATTTCGCCGAGGCTGTGAACACACAGGGCGCCTTTGAAGGAGATCTGAAAAACATCCGGCAACAACAAGCGGATTTGCAAAAATTAAAAGAGCGTCTGCACGAGCTGGGAGAAAAAATTGCCGAGGGGACGTTGTCGATTTTGCCGCCTGCCGAGGAGTTAGGGCTGGGGCGTCGAGCTTATTTGCTTGTGGCAGGATGGACGCCTGAGCAGATGTCCGAGACGGAACAAGAACTGCGTTATGACATTACAGCTTATATCAAAGGAGCCGGCACATATCGGCTGGAATTTGTCTATACGCGCGGCGCCCATGGCCTGCGCATGCGCGATGTGCGGCTGCTGTGCAATGGACAAATTGTTGCCCAGGATGCCCATAGCGGCTGGGCGGGAGCTGGCAGCCGTGATAATGTGTTTGTGTTAAAGCTGGCGCATTTTGTCCCAGACGCCAAATATGAATTAGCTGTGATAGCCGCTTCCCAGGGCGGAACAGATTCGCACGGCGAAATCTGGATGTCGCAGGATTAAGAGAAGTCTGTGCTGAAGGCATAATAAATTTTAATTTTTCCAAATGCGGAGGATGACACATGATTATTGACATTCATACACATACAATACGGCTTTATGACGAAAGACAAAAAGCCATTTGTCGCTGGACATCGCCAGAAGAGCTTCTGGAAATGTGGGACGCGTTGGGGATAGACAAGGGCGTTGTGTTGCCGCTAGTGCATCATGAGATAGGCGAGATTTTGCAAACAAATGAGAATGTGCTGGATATTTACAATCAATATCCGGATCGGATTATTCCTTTTTGCAATTTTGATGTGCGTTATTGGTACAACAGTCCGAAGACGGATTACAGCAAGGCGCTGGAGCATTACAAGTCGTTAGGCTGCAAGGGCGTAGGGGAATTTGCCTCTAATGTATGGTGGGATGACGAGCGCACTTTGAATTTTTTGTCCCATGTGGAACGGGCGGGCCTGCCCCTGCTGTTCCATGTGGCCAGCGCCAATCGCGGCATGTATGGCCTTGTGGATCAATTAGGCCTGCCTAAGCTGGAAAAAGTCCTGCAGATGTTTCCGAAGCTGCAATTCATTGGCCATAGCATGGCTTTTTGGTCGGCCATTAGTGGGGATGTGACAGAGGAAAATTGGATGGGCTATCCCACGGGGCCCGTAAAGCCGGGGGGCGTGCTTATTCGTTTAATGCGCACTTATGACAATTTATGGGCGGACATTTCTGCGGGCAGCGGCAATAATGCGCTCACAAGGGATTGGGATTTTGGCTGTTGGTTTTTGGAAGAATTCCAGGATCGCATCCTTTTTGGCACAGACATATGCTATCCGGGCCAGGAAGTGCCGCAAGTGGAAACGATGAATCGGGCGCTGCGCGAGGGCAAAATCAGCCAGCAAGCTTACGAAAAAATCATGCATCTGAATGCAGAACGCTTGCTCGGGCTGTAAATGTTTTTTTACATGCTGTGCTGGCCTGAGGACCTTTTACAAAAGTTCAGCCCTCCGCAAGAGCTCATGCGCCAACAATTTCCCGAGACGAACAAGAAGGGAAAAAATGTCGTTTTGCTTTTACAAGGAGGGCGGAGATGAAACGGCTTGTCTTAATATCGGGCCTGCTTATGAGTGTGACGCGCCTGGCCTACTCTCTGGAGCCTATTCAAGCCGTATCTATTGGGCCGCAGCGGGAATTTATTGTCAATGGCCGGCCATTTTTTCCCATTATGATCTGGCTGCAAGATCCCGCTAATTTCCCCCTTGCCCGCAATATCGGCGTAAATACAATCGCAGGCTATTGGCCTAAAAGCGGCGGCACGGCTGATGTTGTGGAATATATGCAGCTTGTGGAGCAAGCTGGCTTTTATGGCGTGATGCCCTTTGATTTACGGCTTAAAGGGCATCCCTGGCTTTTGGGCTATATTCATGATGATGAGCCTGATTTGACGCACAAAGAAAGCGAGGCGCAAGTTATTCCGGGAGAAATGCTGCGGCTGAATAATCGCGCGCCGCTATGGCGAATTGTAGATGGCGATGTGCACAGCTGGGCCGTGCTGGATCCGCTTCTGAACAGCCAATTGACAATCAAAACGCCTCAGCCCGTGACAATAAAACAATTCAATGTTTGGCTCACGATTTCGCCGGGCCTGTCAGTGGCGAAAAAAGTCAGATTTCTCGGCGACGGACGGCCCATTATTCAGGCGGAATTGCAAAACACACGCGATAAACAGGAAATTGTGCTGCCCGCGCCGGCGACATTTCAGGAATTAGCTGTGTTTGTAGAGGAGACATATCCGGGCGAACAAATCTGGGGCTCTATTGGAGAAATTGAGGGCCTGGAGGAAAGCGGGCGGAATGTCTTGCTGTGTCCGCCGCGCGATGTTGTGCGCCAAACGCCAGAGCAAACACAGGAGAAATATCGCGCCTGGAAACAAGCCGATCCCACGCGCCCCATTTTTATGACGCTTACAGCCTATTTTATGCCCTTTTTCAAGAAATATCCCGAAGAGAGACGGCGCAATCTTTATACAGCCTATGCTCAGGCCGCGGATGTGCTGGGCTTTGATGTCTATCCGATTTACGGCTGGGGGCGTACCGACTGGATACATCTAGTGAGTGAGGGAATGGGGGAATTAGCCCAGCTGGCGCCAGACAAGCCGCTTTATGCATGGATAGAGACATCTAAAGGGAGTCAATGGGTCAGTGAGGCCGCCCAAAAGGATGTGACTCCCACACATATTAAGGCGGAAGTATGGATGGCGATCTGTCAGGGGGCGACAGCCATCGGCTATTTCACACATATCTGGAAGCCGCGCTATGCACAATTCGGCGTGCTGCCGGAAAATATGGAAGCGTTGCGAGAAATCAATGCTCAAATCACACGCTTGACGCCTGTGCTGGCAGCGCCTGCCCCGCAACGGCCTGTTAAGCTGGAATTAGAGGGCGGGCGGCGAGCCGATGTGCTGGCCAAAAAATATGAAGGGATGTTATATGTGTTCGCCGTCAACAGCGATCCGGCGGCCCAGGCCGTTCGCGGCACATTTTTCATTCCGGGCCTGCCTGCCGGGCAGCAAATTGAAGTGCTGGACGAGGAGCGCACGCTGCGATCTGAAGAAGGCATGTTTCACGATGATTTTGAGCCGCTGGCTGTCCATCTGTATCGTCTAAAGCTATAACAATTACACAGGGCGGAATCTTGTAAAGAGAATAGTCTTCAGCTTGCTGGGGCGAAGGATTTAGCAGAACGCAGGGGCGAGGGGATAAAGATTTTTCGTACAATGGCGGAGACAGCAAAAGCGACTTTTTAATGGAGGCGATGGAAATTAAAACAAAAGTAGGCGTAATGGGATCTGCCGGAGGGCGCATTAGCGAGGAGGCGCGTCGGCTCTGCCGCGAATTAGGGCGGCAAATTGCGCGCCATAACTGCATCATCATCACAGGCGCCTGTCCGGGACTGCCGCATGAGGCTGTTTTGGGAGCAAAAGAGGAAGGCGCGCTCGCCATCGGCATTTCGCCGGCCCTGGCGCTGCAGGAACACATTGATCGCTATCGTTCGCCTTATGAAGAATATGATGCGCTGATCTTTACGGGCTCCGGCTTGATGGGACGAGAAATTGAGGCGATTCGCAGCTGCGATATCGTGTGCATTGTGGGGGGGCGTTCCGGCACGCTCGGCGAATTTGCCATCGCTTACGACGAAGGCAAGCTTATTGCTGTATTGCAAGGCACGGGGGGCATTGCCGATCATCTGGATGAAATCGTCGGAATGATTGGCAAGCATACAGACGCAGAGCTTGTATATAGCCAAGATCCGCGGGAGCTGATTGAAATCGCGATTCAAAAGCATTATGAGCGCGTGCGGCGGGGCGTGGCGTATCAATTCCGCGTGGCCGACGAAGGCTAAAATTGCGCCCCAGGGCGATAACAAAAAGAAAACGCAAAAAACACAATGACATGAAGAGAAATTTTGTTTTCCAAGCTCCTGTGAGCTTTGAGAAGAAGATAGGCTGGCCTGAGAATAGCATTTTTGCTTCTTGTTAAGAAAGGAAATCCAGATGAAGCTGTCTTTTTTGGGCGGAGCCCGCACTGTGACGGGCTCACAATTTCTTTTGGAAGCCTGTGGCAAGCGGCTATTGATAGATGTGGGCATGTATCAGGGGCCCGATCATTTGCGTCAACAGGGCCGGCCTGATTTTCATGTGAATTATGCAGATGTGGATATGCTGTTGCTCACACACGCGCACATTGATCATTCCGGCAATCTGCCGTTGATTACGCGTTTGGGCTTTCGAGGGCCTGTGTACGCCACAGCGGCGACATGTGATTTGTGCCGCATTATGTTGCCGGACAGTGCGCATATCCAGGAGGAAGATTGGCGGCATGATTTTCGGCGCTGGGCTCGCTATGGCCGCGAAGGCCCGCCGCCAGCCCCGCTTTATCAAATGGAAGATGTGGAAGCCGCCCTGAAGCTTTTGCAGCCCGTCGCTTATGAGGAGATTGTGGAGCTGGCGCCAGGCTTGCGGGCGCGCTGGCGCGATGCGGGACATATTTTGGGCGCTGCCAGCATTGAAATTTGGGCTGACGAAAGCAAAAACAGGGCGCCCTCTAGTGGCCGCAATCTTGCGCCTGAAATTAAAATGCTGTTTTCCGGCGATATCGGGCATTCCAACAGGCCATTGCTGCGCGATCCAAGCTTATATGAAGAAGCCGATTTTGTGATTATGGAATCCACATACGGCAATCGCCGTCATGAGCCTGTCCAATTGCAACGCCAGACGCTGGAATCCATTATGCGCGAGGCGGCGCAGCATCGCAGCCATATCCTCGTGCCGGCCTTTGCGATTGGCCGCGCGCAGGAGCTTTTGTATGTGTTGAATGAGATTATTGAAACAAAATCTGCGCCACGCTTGCCTGTGTTTGTGGATAGCCCGCTAGCTATTAGCGCCACAGAAATCGCACAGCGACATCCCGAATGTTTGGATGAGGAGGCCCAGGCCTTGCTGGCGCAGGGCGATAATCCATTGGATTTTCCCGGCCTGAAGCTAACACGCACAGTGGAGGAGAGCAAAGCCATTAACGCTTTAGAGGGGCCGCTGATGATCATCGCAGGCAGCGGCATGTGCACAGGGGGACGTATTCGCCATCATTTGCAAAATCATCTGGGCCATTCGCAGGATATTATTTTATTTGTCGGCTATCAAGCTGCAGGAACATTAGGCCGCTATCTGTTAGAAGGACATTCTGTTGTCAAGCTTTTTGGCCAAAAAATGCCTGTTAAAGCGCGTGTGCGATCCTTAACTGCTTTTTCCGCTCATGCTGATGTGGAGGGATTATTGCGCTGGCTGGAGCCCATTAAAGGCCCCCGTGCTGTGTTTGTCGTCCACGGCGAAGAAGAATCGGCTCTGGATTTTGCTGCGTTAGCCCATCAGCAACTAAATACGCCCACGCTCGTGCCAGAGTTTGGCGAAACATTTGAGCTGTTGGATTATGAACTGATACAGCGCAAGCTGGCCAATATGGCGGAAATTTGGCAACGCCATGTAAAAATTACAACGGCGGAAGCAGGCTATGACGAGGCGGAAGAAGGCGAAAATGCCTCTTGATAAAAGACAAGAAAGCGATTGAGGCTATAGCTATTTTCGGGATCAATTCCGCAACGCTACGCACTTATTTCATTTCTGTTCATGGATGTTTATTTGCCCTGTGATTTTTGCTCTGGCTATTCGGCCAAAATCCCGAAAATAGCCACATATACATCAACAGGCCTGTGCCCAGGCCAAAAGCCAAACGAAAGGCGATTGTGCCCATCAGGCCTTGATGAAGCGGGCTGATCAGCCCCTCAACAAGCCCGGCGAAAATGAACAAAGGGATTGTGCCTAAAACAAAAGGGCTTGCCTGTTGCCCCGCAAGGCGCAGGGCGTCTTGGCGCCGCAAATCCCCCGGCGCAATCAGCGCCCAGCCCAGCCGCAAGCCAGCCGCCGCCGCCAACAGCACGGCGGAAATTTCTACAAAGCCATGTGGCGCCACAACAGCGATCATCAGCAAAAGCTTTTGATGATAAGCTGCCAGGCCCAGCGCTGCTCCCAACATCAACGCATTGCGCCATACAACATAAAAAGTCCCCACGCCTGCGGAAAGGCCTAAGGCAAATGCCAAAAGCGCCACTTGAATGTTGTTTATCATTAATAATGAAGAGAATCCTTTGCCGCCAAAAAGCTGGGCTGTGTCCGCAAAATAACGGCCAGGCTGGCTTTCCGCCTTCAAAAAGCCCTCCAGGGCTGTTCGCATTTCCAGGCCGACAAAAATTTCTGCCCAGGCGGGATTTGCTTTTGTCAGAATAAAGCCAATGCCGCTGCCCAACGCCCAAATGCCTAAAGCTGCCAGCCAAAAGCTCCAGCTAGCCCGAAAAAGGCGTGGCATTGTGGCTAGAAAAAATTCGTCAACATGCAGCTTCCGATGGGGCGGACGTGCATAAATAAGCCCATGGGCTTGAGCGACAAGCTGATTGAGATATAAAGCAATATCTTCGCGTCCCCGCGCCCGCGCTAAAGACAAATCGCTGACAGCTGTCCGATACAGCCGCCACAACGCGCGCAATTCCCAGGCAGAAAATGCCTGCAAGCCCTCACGCCGCGCTTTTTCCAGCAAGGCCTGCAATTGTTCCCAGCTTTCTTCTTGTCGATGCGCAGGAGAGCTTGCCTCGTTCAAGCCGCGTGCCTCCATTGTAGCTTTAACAGCCCAATATGGCGTTCTTGCTGTGCTGGGGCAAAATGATTATCTGCAATAGCCGTTTATCTTTTGTTAAAATAAAAATATGGCTGACGAGCGGATAACGATTGAAACGCCCGAGCATATACATATTCATTATGAGCTGGCAGGCATTGGCTCCCGCGCCTTAGCAGGCCTTGTGGATTTATTCTTGCAAGGCGTGGGCACATTGCTTCTTATTATGAGTCTGCTGTGGCTGGGCCAAAAATTCAAGCTTCAAGATACATTGGGCTTTGTGGGCGCTATTATTGTTGCCAGCCTCGGATTTTTGGCGTTTACGATCTATTACATCGGTGCGGAAATGATCACAGATGGCCGAAGCCCGGGCAAAAGAATGGCTGGCTTGCGCGTGCTCAGCATCGATGGGCGTCCCATTTCATTTTTACAATCGGCGCTGCGGAATATCTTACGCGCTGTAGACATGTTGCCCTTCTTGTACGGCATTGGCCTGTTAGCCATATTTTTCAGCCCGCGTTGCCAGCGATTGGGAGATGTTGTTGCCGGCACAATTGTTGTCAAAGAGCGGCTGTATGAGCCGCCGCGAGCGCTTTCTGACGTCGCTGCAAAGCTTTCTGCTTTTCCCCTGCCAAGAGATGTGCAGGCGCGTTTGCACAGCTCTTTACATGTCCTCTCCACGGCGGATATTACGACAGCCGAACATTTTTTAGCGCGCCGTTATGAATTATCAGAGGAAATTCGCCGCGAGCTTGCAGAAAAAATCGCCGGGCCCTTGCTGGCAAAGCTGCCGTATGTGCAGCCCGGCGATTTTCCGGATTTAGAAATTTTTTTACAAGCGCTTGTGCAGCTTGGAAAACAAAAACGCTTTTGAGACATAGCTTTTTA
This sequence comes from uncultured Armatimonadia bacterium, assembly GCA_964622325.1. Taxonomy (GTDB): domain Bacteria; phylum Armatimonadota; class Zipacnadia; order Zipacnadales; family UBA11051; genus JAJFUB01. Next base: position 10,587 of record CAZUOJ010000059.1, on the reverse strand, counting down.
TGTCATTTTAGGCATGCATGCTATAGATATGATGTCGGGAGCGCTTCCAGCGCCACGGCTCATAGAATTCATACAGCCGATGATGCAGCTCCGCTGCTAAATCGGCATATTCATTGATGAGATTGTGCTTCTCCAGGGGATCTTGGGGCAAATGATATAATTCATTCGGCTTTTCGCCTCGCCGATCGATAAATTTCCAGCCGTCCTCTGTGATTACGCCCGCATTATAATTGAAAGCGCCCAAAAACAGATAATCGCGGACTTTTTCCTCTTTTCCTAATAGCAAGGGCCATAGATTCTGGCCTTCAGGCCGGACATTTGCAGATACGCCTGTGGCAGCTAACAATGTGGGAAGCAAATCCAGATTTTCTGTTAAAGCCGGGATACGGCGCCCGGCTGGCAATACGCCAGGCCAGCGAAACAGACAGACAATGTGCGCCAGCTCTTCGTATAGCGGATAGCCGAATTTGCGGATTGTGCCATGTTCCCCCAAAGGCACGCCATGATCGGAAAGCAGCACAAGCAGCGTGTTTTCTGAAAGGCCCAGCTCCTCCACACAATGTACAATGCGCCCGACATAATTGTCAGTTTCTGTGACGCACGCGTTGACAAGCGCGTGGATATGCTCCAGATCGCCGGGCTTGATCCAATCCATCTGCGGCCCCATCGGCATGGGCAGATAGCGCCCTTCAAAGCCGCGCGCCGGCCCGTACATACTGCGGAAAGGCTCTGGCGCCTCCCACGGCTCATGGGGATTGAAACAATCGATCCACAGGAAAAATTGCTCCTGTCGATGCTCCTTAAGCCATTGCTCTACAGCGTCTGTCATCAGCTCCGGCAAATATTTGCCATATTTTTTCATACAATATTCCCGATTTGTGCGTGTCTTGTGATAATAAAGCACTTCTTTTTCGGGAAAGCCAGGGGGGAAATAGGCCTCATCAGGAGGCAGAAGCGGCTGATTGTCAATGGGCGGCAGGCATTTGCCCATAGGAAAATGGACGAATTCCGCAAACCCCCGATCCATATGCGCGCCATTATTAAAAGGCGTATCGCTGAATGCTGCCGTATAATAGCCTGCCTCGCGGAAAATTTCCGCAATATGAGGATCTTCTGGCTTGAGCTCCTGCCAGGGGCGATTTGTGAATGTGTATATTCCGCTCACGAGGGCTGTGCGCGCCGGAATTGTATTGGGATATTCGGCATAACAACGCTCTAAAAGTACGCCCTCCGCCGCCAGCTGATCAATGACAGGCGTTCGCACAGAAGATCCATAGCAGCCAACTTTATCCGAACGCAAGCTATCTAAAACGATAATAATGACATTCATATGCCCATTCTTCCCCAAAACAACATCAAAGGAGTTTGCTTCTTTTATAAGGGCCCAACACTGCAAATATTGTCGTTAATTAATAAAAAATTTGCCTTTATTTATATTAACACATTTGCGCGCAAAGCCGTTCATATCCTGTTTATGCTTTTATATACTTTTTTCTTCCTCTGATCGCTTCTTTTGTCCGATTATAAGGAGTTGAAGCAGGCTGCCATTCACAAAGCCCAACGCCCGCTAATAAAAGAGGCTTTCACATCCGCGCGATGCCTAAAAGAACAACGCCGCCCACGCCGGCGGCAATGCCCCACAGCATCAAGCGCCAGAATTTCCGTATGTTAATCTCATGAAAGAATACAATGCCACAGCAGACTGTAACAATTGTATTGAGATTCGTAAAGGGCCATGTGATTGCTAATCCGATGCGACGAATGGCGCCCGCCATAGACAGCGTGGCGATAGCCCACAGGACGCCGCACAATGCCGCCCACAGATGCTCACGCCAGGGGCGCTTTTGCCAGCCGCCCCAATCCCGATCCAGCAGCGCAAAGCCCAGCGCCGCGCTGGGCAAAATCCCTAAGCTCATATATGTTAACAATGTCGCCGCATCTGCTCCGGCGCGTTGCGCCATTTTAAAGGGCCATGTGTAGCTAGCGAAAAATATCGCCGCGGCAATCGCTGCCAGTACGCCTTTCGTATTAATGCAGCTACGGCGGCAATCATTTTCGCCTGTTTGGGAAATGAGCATCGCCGACAGCACTACAAGCACAGCGCCCATGAGCGCCGGCACTGGCCGTGTTTCTCGCCATTCCGCAAAAGCTACAAGCCCTATAAGCGTTCCCAAAACGGCTGTCGTGTTTTTGATAGGCGTGGCCAGCACGAGTCCCATCTTTGTTACGGAAACACTGTAAAAAAGAACGCCCGCATACCATAAAGGCCCACAAATTAGGGAATACAGCACAATTTTCCCATTGCTTAGGGGCAGGGGAGTCCCATGCCAAAGATAGCTCGCCAGGCTGCTTGTAAGCACAATTCCCCAGCTCATGCTCCAGGCAAAGGGCAAATCCCGCAAGCCAGTGAGCTTGCGGGGCACCATATAGAGCCCAAAGAAAATTAAGGCTAGCGTCGCTAGCCCAAAGCCTAACAAATCCATCAGCAATCCTTTATCATTTGCGCTGTCTTCGTTATAATCAAAACATTCCTGCTCCTGCGGCCCAATCCTTCCTGATCTAATTAATCTTTTTCATAACAGGCGAAATAGGGCAATGAATTTTGTTCACGACAAAGGAGAGAAATAAGCATGCGTCAAAATCTGCTTTATGTTTTGATAATAGGAGTGAGCATCATGGCTTCATCGCAAGCCCCAGCAAAGCGCATTGTTACATTTGCCTCCCTTTGTTTGCTGGACGGCAAAGACTATCAAAATAAAGAATATGTGCTGCAGGCTATGCAACAAGTCCCCCAAAAGACTGATCTTGTTGTGCTGCCCCATATGCCGTTTTTATCTGTCACAGAGCGCGGCGCAGCGCGCAGCCTGAAGCCTTTTGCAGATTTTGCCGCTCAGCGCAAAACATATTTAGCGCTTTCTTTAGCAGAACACGCCGGAGACAAGCTGTATTATACATCTTTTTTGTTTGATCGCCAGGGAAAAATTATTGGCCGCTATCGTAAGACACATCGCTTTACGGACGATCCCGCGAATCTAGCTTTAGGAGATGTTTTGCCTGTTTTTGTGACAGATTTTGGCAAAATTGGCCTCACGATCACGACGGATTTTTATTTTTTTGAGCCCTACAATGTGCTGGCAATGAAGGGCGCCGATGTGCTTGTGTGGCATGATTATCCCGAACGCCTGCGCGATTACAGCGGCCATGAGCCTCTTTTGTTCGCCCGTTGTCTGGATGCGCATTGTCATATGATTGCGGCTACATACGCTGATCCGCGCACCTATATTACGAATCGCTGGGCGCTCGGGATGCCGGGCGCGGCGTGGGGACGCAGCATGATTTTAAATCGCGTGGGCACGCCTATTGCGGATACAGGCTATGAAGATGGCGTAGCTGTCGCCACTGTAGATCTGGACAAGCGCAAAATAAATGTCTATGAGCCTTATTACGAGGCAGAAAATATTTTTTTCGTCAATAATTATGGCGATCGCAAAGCCTTCGCTCCTGTGGCTCAGCCTTATCGCCCGCCGCAGCGGCCTGCCTATCGCAAGCGCACGGCGCGGATTGCTGTTGCCTGGCTGCCGCCAGAAGACATGTGGACGCCTGGCAAGCGCCCCGCGCGGATGCTGGCTTTGATCGAAAAAGCAGGCGCTCTGAAGCCTGATTTGCTCTTGCTTTCGGAGATGGGCACAAAAATTGAGGATGAAGCCACACAGAAGACGATCCAGGAAATTTCCGCCCTCGCCCAAAAGATGAATTGTTATATTGCTATCGGCGGAATCGGCGAAGGCGAGCAGATTAGCATCTTACGGGTCTGGGATCGACAAGGCCAGGAATGTTATCGCCAGCCGCTTTATTGGCCCCGCGGCTTTCCGGAGATTAAAGTCTTTGATACGGACTTCGCGCGTGTGGGATCTCATGAATGTGGCGATTTGTACATTCCGGAATTTGATCGTACGCTTACGATTTTGGGCGCGGAGCTCATTATAGACGCCAGCCAGATGTGGGGGGCCTCCGGCCGCACGAATGAAACGCTGCTGCGCGCGCGGGCGATTGACAATGGCGTGTGGATTGCCTGTGCCCATTGGCCCACTTCTGATCCCTCCTTGCGCAGCCTGATTATTGATCCCTATGGCCAGATTATGGCCTCCTCTACCTTTGAAGAAGAAGGCGTGATTTTTTACGACATTAATTTTGATTTGCAAAGAGTCTATTATGCGGGCCAAAAGAAAGAACAGGTCCAGCCCGGCGAAAGTGGCATTCCTTCGTATTATAGTGATAATCTGCCTGATATGCATTGGGGTTGGCGGGAGCAAATGTTGAAATATCGGCGGCCCGAACTATACACGATTTTGCCCACATGTAATGAAGTAACGGCGCGCTATCGGGCTGCCCAGCCGCCGCAATAATCATTTATTTGCCAAAAGAGGAGGAACTCTTTGCCATTTTAGGGAACTAAAATATATAAGGAGCGTGATATTTGCTGGCTGGATAAACTAATCGGGCGCTTCCAAAGGGAATAGGCGGCAGCCCGGCCGCCGGGATATAAATGAAAAATGCGCCTCTTGTAGGGATGGCCTTGCTTTTGGGGCTTTGCCTTTTGATATCTAGTTGCGCGCGTCAGGCAACAAGCCCCTCGGCAGCAGCAACGCCGCCTGAGCCCCCTCCCAGTGCCGTCGCCCAATCCCCCCCAGCTGCCAGCGAAAGCGCCACAGATTTTGTGTTGACAAGCTCTGCCTTTGCGGAGGGCCAGCCTATTCCCGTCCAATACACAGCGGATGGGGCAGATCAATCGCCGCCGTTGTCGTGGCGGGGCGAGCCACGCAAAGCCGAGGAGCTTGTGTTGATTGTCGAGGATCCGGATGCTCCCGGGGGCGATTTTGTGCATTGGATTGTGTACAATATTCCTCCCCATTTACATGAATTGCCCGCCGGCATTCCCGCTGAAGCCCGCCCCCAGGGGCTGGAGCCTATTATGCAAGGACGCAATGATTTTGGGACGATTGGCTATCGCGGCCCGGCGCCGCCCCCCGGCCGCGTCCATCATTATCGCTTCCGCTTAATTGCCCTGGATGCCCCCAGCGGCCTGGATCCCGGCGCCGACAAGACGGCCTTTCGGGAAACTGTGGAAGAACATTTTCTGGCCGAAGCCCAATTGACGGGCACATATCAGCGTTAAGGCGCGGAAGCCAGCTGCCAAAACAAAACATAAGCCAGCTCGCGCACACAATGCTATGTGCCAGCTGGCTTTTCATTTTTATAGAGGCAAGATTTTACAGAGGCAAGAAAGGAGCTGCGCCGGAAGAAATCCCTGTTATAGAGGCATGTTTTCGTTCTGCAGAGAGGCAGGATCCACACGCTTGCGTTCTTTGATGAGCGCGGCAGCGGCGTCCGCCAATGTTGTTTCCTGGCTATAGGGTGTCAAAGCGCCGATGACAACGCCTTCTTTGAGCCAGAAGGCGCTGAATTGCCCGCTTTTCACATCGCCGCGATACACAATCTGCTCCGCCCCCTGCGTGGAGCCGCGAAATTCCCAGGATAGATCGTACACATCCGACCATACCATAGGCAAATAATCGTAAGGCTGTTTTTCGCCCAGCAGCGCGCGAGCGATATGCCGGCCCGAGACGCGCGCATGCTCCTCATGCTCAATGTGCCGCTTCGTTGCGCTATAGCGCTCGGGAAAAATGATCACATCTCCGCCGGCGTAAATGTCGGGATGGCTTGTTTGCAAAAACTCATCTGTGACAACGAAGCGCTCCATCTGTAGCCCCGCCGCTTCTGCCAGCTCCACATTCGCTATCGCCCCGACGGCCACGAGCGCCATGTCCGCTGGCAAAATCTCTCCTGAATCCAGTTTTACGCCTGTGAGTCGGCCATTTTGTCCGATAAACTCTAAGGGCGTTGTAGACGGCAACAGCCGGACATTGTGTTCCTGATATCGTGCTTCGTAGGCGGCAGAAATCTCTGGAGGGAAGAAGAAATCTAAAAGCCTCTGTTCGCGATAAAGCATTGTCACATTCCAGCCGCGTTGAGAAAAACGCGCCGCTACTTCTGTGCCGATAAAGCCGCCTCCGATGATGACGATGTGCTGGGCCTGAGCCGCGGCTTCTTTCAGCCGGAGACAATCGGCATAGCTGCGCAATGTAAAAATCCCCTCCAGCTCCGCCCCGGGCAATTCTAGCCGCCGCGGCCGCGAGCCTGTCGCCAACACAAGCTTTTCGAAGCCGATTTCCTCCGCGCCGAGACGCACACGATGTGCTTCGGGATCCAATGCTGTAGCCGTTGTATTGAGCCGCAAAAGAATGCCTTTTTCCTCATAAAAGCTTTCTTTGTTGATAAAAATTTTTTCCGCCGGCTCTTCGTCCGCTAAAAAGTATTTGGACAGATCCGGACGCTTGTAGGGCGGAACATTGTCCGCCGATATGAGGCATACTTCTCCGGCTCCCACGCCAATTTTTCCCAGCTCCTTGACACAATAGCCTGCCGTCATTCCCCCGCCGAGAATGACAATTTTGTATGTTTCCATAAAGACGCCCTCCTTAAGCTGCGGAGAAAGTTTTTCTGAAGCATAGCGTATTTTATGATTTCTGGCAATTGTCCAAAAAGCTACACACACAGGCAGGCAAAGCGCATCTGCCAAAGAACATATTAATAAGGGGCGGAATTTAGTTGCAATCGTTATAAGCAGGATGGAGATTTTTATGGCTTCTCCTGGCAGCAATAACACAGGCTGTGCGACGATTCTGCATACGGATTTTATTGTCATCGGCTCGGGCGTGGCGGGCCTGTGGACGGCCCTGCATCTGGCTGAGCACGGCCGGATTGCGCTTGTGACGAAGGATAAGCTCCATGAAAGCAATACGCATTATGCGCAGGGGGGCATTGCGGTGGCATTATCCGCCAAGGACAGCCCGGAATTGCATTTTCAGGACACAGTCGCTGCAGGGGCCGGGCTTGTGGATCTGCCAGCTGCAGAAGTGCTGGCATATGAAGCGCCTCAGGCTGTCGCTGAATTGATTGATGCCGGGGCGCAATTTGATCGGGATTCCGCTGGCCGATTGCTTTTAGGGCAGGAAGCAGCGCACAGCCGCCGCCGGATTATTCATGCCCGGGGCGATGCCACAGGGGCTGAAGTGGAGCGCGCGCTTATCGAAAAAGTTCGCCGCCACGGCCATATTGACATCTATGAGGAAGTGATGGCTGTGCGACTGCTCGTCGCGGAGGGGCAGATTTGCGGCGTGGAGGCCCGGGATTTAGCGGGAGAAGAGAATTTACGCCTTATTGCCAGGGGGACATGTCTGGCCACAGGAGGCCTGGGCTGTTTGTATCGACGGACAACTAATCCCCTTGTGGCTACAGGCGATGGGGTGGCGTTAGCCTTCCGTGCGGGCGCGATTGTGCGGGATATGGAATTCATTCAATTCCATCCGACGGCTTTAGCTACGCCGGGGACGCCCAAATTTTTGATTTCCGAAGCAGTGCGCGGCGAGGGAGCTATTTTGCGCAACAGCGCCGGCGAGGCTTTTATGGAGCGTTATCATCCCCAACGAGAGCTGGCGCCACGCGATGAAGTGGCGCGCGCGGTGCTGGCGGAGATTAAACGCACAGGCGAGCCCTTTGTATTTCTGGATTTTCGGCCCATTGGGGAAGAAAAAATCCGGCGGCGCTTTCCCCATATTTTAGAGGAATGCGAAAAGCGCGGCTTTGAGCCGCTCACAACGCCAATCCCTGTCAGCCCCGTGGCTCATTATGCCATGGGCGGAATCGATACAGATTTGCATGGGGCGACTTCTATGCCTCGTTTGTATGCGGTCGGCGAATGCGCCTGCACAGGCGTGCATGGCGCTAATCGTCTCGCCTCTAATTCCCTGCTGGAAGGGCTTGTATTTGGCGCACGGGCGGCTAAAGCGATGCAAAAATTGCCGCCCTTATCGGCCGCGCTGGTGGCGTATTGGGAACAGCAGCCTTTTGCTCCCATCCCTGTGGCGGAAGATATTTACAGCGAGCTCAGGGAGATGATGTGGGACGATGTCGGCATTATTCGCTCCGAACATAGCCTCAATAACGCGCTGAAAAATCTGGCGCGTTTCTTTCAAGTGATAGGGGAAAGCACAGCCCCGGGGCGCTGGGAAATTGAGCGTGCGAATATGATCCTTGTTGCGGACATTATTGTCCGGGCGGCGCTGAATCGCAAAGAAAGCCGCGGCGCCCATTATCGGACGGATTTCCCGGAGCCGCATCCCGCCCGGCTGTATCATAATCTTTTATATCAGGATCAAGCCGGAAATGTCCGGACAAGCATTCGCCCCGTAGATTTAACGCGCCGCTTGAAGCCCCAGGAAAGCGAAAGTGGCCGCTATGTCCCATCCTAGCCTCTGTTAATGCCTCGCGGCCAAATTTCCCTCTTCGCCCCCAAATATCTATCTGCTAATCCCCTCCGAACTTTTTATCCGGGCCAAAGCATTTCGTTACAGCGGCTGAGCTGCCATGTTCCGCCGATCCGAGCGAGCCCAGGCAGGGATGTCGGAACTTGGAATGAATATAATGAGGGAATATTCAACATAAAAGTGGATTTCTCAGCATAGAATCAAGGAGTTTAAACAATGTCTGCAGTTGTGATTGTGGATGCCGTGCGCACGCCTATCGGCCGTTTTGGCGGGGGCTTGCTGGAGCATTCGGCGCTGGATTTGGCTGCGATTGTGTTGAAGACGCTGTTGGAGCGTAATAATGTGCCGGCCGAGGCTGTCGATGAAGTGATTATGGGACAAGTCCTGCAGGCCGGCTCGCCTGTGAACATTGCCCGCGCGGCGGCGCTGCGGATTGGCCTGCCAGATACAGTGTGCGCCAGCACGATCAATATGGTCTGTGCCTCCGGAATGAAAGCACTGGCGATGGCGCAACAGAGCATTTTGCTCGGCGAAGGAGGAGTCTATTTAGCAGGGGGCGTGGAAAGCATGAGCAATGTGCCGTATTATGCGCCCCAGATGCGTTGGGGGCAGCGGCTTTTTAATGCGGAAATGATTGATGGCGTGATGGCGGGCTTGACATGTCCTGTGACAGGGCTGGGGATGGGGCTGATTGCCGAAGAGATGGCGGCCCGCACAGGCATATCACGCCAGGAAATGGATGCCTGGGCTTTGCGCAGCCAACAGCGCGCGGCAGCGGCCATTGCCGCCGGACATTTTTCGGCCGAAATTGTCCCTGTGCCGCGTGCAAAACAGGAGCCATTGACGCAGGATGAACATCCTCGGGAGACATCGTTAGAGAAATTGGCGGCGCTCAAGCCCGCGTTCAAGCCCGATGGCTGTATCACGGCCGGAAACGCTTCCGGGATTAACGATGGCGCAGCGGCGTGTCTGATTGCCTCCCCGGAAGCGGCGGCGCGATATGGCTGGCAGCCGCGGGCCACAATTATCGGCAGCGCGAGCGCGGGCATTGAGCCCACGATGATGGGCTTGGGGCCTGTCCCTGCTGTGCGCAAGCTGTGCGATAAGCTGGGAATAAATGTGGCGGATTTCGAGCTAGTGGAGCTGAACGAGGCGTTTGCAGTGCAGACACTGGCCGTTATCCGCGAATTGGGCCTGGAGGAGGAAAAAGTGAATGTCAACGGAGGAGCTATCGCCTTAGGCCATCCTATTGGCGCCTCCGGCGCGCGGATTGTCACAACATTGCTGTATGAGATGGAGCGACGGGGAGCCAAGCTGGGCCTCGCCACCCTGTGTGTGGGCGGAGGGATGGGGATGGCCATGGCGTTGAAACGAGACTAAAAGAGCAATAGCTTTCTCCCTCTTGTCCTGGACTTTATTTAAGGCTATCAGGCAATGTCTTCATCTTCTTTCGTTAAACAAACTTTAACTCTTAGTATGTATATTTTCGCTCGGAAGATAGATTGACTTGCTTTTTCTGCTGGATTATGATTCTTAAGGCAAGAGGGCAATCCGCCAGTTCAGGCCTGCCCATTTTAGAGTGCCGGCGGCAACAAAGGAGGCTTATGTAAAAGCATTTGGACAAGCCTTTGACAGAAATTTTTTGTGAAATCTCTGTAAGCGAGGAAGAGCTGCCGGAGCTTTTGGGCTTGCAGGATAGATATTTGCGGATGATTGAGGCTGGCACAGGCGCTATCCTGCAGCCTGGCAATGGCGTAATCGTCATCCGGGGTGCGCAGGCGCCAGCGGCAGCCGCCGCGCAAGTATTGAGCGGCTTACAGGCCATTGTGCGGCAGGGCCGCCATCTTACTGCCGCTGATGTACGCTTAGCCGTACGGGCAGTGACGCAGAACAAAATAGCTGATGTAGCGGCTTTGCTGGCGGGGCCGATAATTGTGACACATCGCGGCACGCCTGTATGTCCTAAAACAGCCGGACAAGCCCAATTCATTCAGGCCGTACGCCGCTTTCCGTTAGTGTTTTGCGTTGGGCCCGCGGGAACAGGCAAAACATATCTGGCGATGGCCCTGGCGCTCGCCGCTTTGCGCGATAAAAAAGTCAGCCGCATTGTTTTGACGCGGCCTGTGATAGAAGCGGGCGAACGGCTGGGCTTTTTGCCCGGCGATATGCTGGAAAAAATGGAGCCGTATATGCGGCCTTT
>CAZUOJ010000058.1:9662-20664 GCA_964622325.1 uncultured Armatimonadia bacterium | reverse complement strand
CCCGAAACAAAGCCAGGCTGGCCAAGCCAGGCTATCCATAGCCCAAGACGCATAACAGGCAAAGATTCTGCCTTTAAATGAATGTCGAAAACGAGAGAAAGTAAAGCAAAAAGCGCCAGGGAGATACGGGAGAAATCCTATGGCCAGAACTAATCGAATCCGAATCAAATTGAAAGCGTTTGATCATGAGCTGCTGGATCGCTCGGCGCAAAAAATCGTGGAGACAGCGGAGAAGAGCGGCGCCCGCGTTTCGGGGCCCATTCCGCTGCCCACAGAGAAGCATATTCACTGTATTGTCAAGCCGACGGCGCTGGGGCGCAGCAGCCGCACCATGGAGCATTTTGAGATTCGGATTCATAAGCGCTTAATCGATATTCTGGATTCCACGCAGCGCACCGTAGATGCGTTGATGAAGCTGGATTTGCCCAGCGCCGTGGATGTATCCATCAAGATGTCTGCTGGCTAAGGCCAAGGCGGGGGGCGCTGCGGGGACAGCACAATAAACGCCGGCAACACAGGACGGAGAAAAAGCCAAGAAGAATAGGGCCGCGCCGGCTTGAGCAGGGTGACGAGGATGTCAATGATACTGGGCAAAAAAATCGGGATGACACGGATATTTGACGAGAAGGGCATCGTCGTGCCGGTGACAGTCATCGAGGCTGGCCCCTGTGTGGTCGTGCAGCGCAAGACAGAGGCGACGGATGGGTATGAGGCCATCCAGGTGGGTTTCGAGGATTGCCGGCGCGAAAAGCTCAATCAGCCCTTGCTGGGGCATTTTCAGTCGCGCAATATCCCGCCCAAGCGGTATTTGCGGGAATTTCGCGTCGCCCCGCAGGATCCGTGGCAGCCGGGCGATGAGCTGCGCGTGGATCAGTTTCAGGTCGGCGACAAAATTGTCGTGCAGGGGCGATCGAAGGGGAAGGGCTTTGCGGGTGGCATGAAGCGCCATCATTTTCGGGGTGGTCCCAAGAGCCACGGTGCCTCCAAGATCCATCGCAAGCCGATGTCCGCCGGGGCGACAGATCCCGCCCGGGTATTTCCCGGCAAGCGCAGCCCGGGCCATATGGGCGATGAGCGCGTCACAATCAAGGGGCTGACGGTCGTGGCGGTGGATGCGGAGAGGAATCTCTTGTTAGTGAAGGGTGCGGTTCCGGGGGCTCCGGGCGGGCTTTTGTGGATCCGGAGACAGGAGAGCGCCAAGAAGTAGGGCAAAGGCTGCAGAAGGCGTGCAGGCGGTCCTCAAGCCCCTGTGGGACTGAAGGAGGCCTGCGCGGCAGAAGGGATGAGAGTGATGCCGCAGTTGTCGGTATATGATGCGACCGGGCAGAAGATTGGCGAGTTAGAGGCGGATGAGCGCATTTTTGGCGTGCCCATGAATAAGGATTTATTGCACCAGGCCATATTAGTGATTGACAGCCAATGGATGCGGAAGGCGGGGCGGGCCAAGACGCGGGCGGAAGTGGATATGACGACGGCCAAGATGTATCGGCAGAAGGGCCTGGGACGGGCGCGCCATGGCTCGCGCAGCGCGCCGTTATTTGTGGGCGGCGGCGTGGCTCATCCGCCGCGAGGCAATCGCCGCGTCCTGCGCATGCCCAAAAAAGCGCGGCGGAAGGCGCTGTTTGTGGCGCTGTCGGACAAGGCGCGGCGGCATCGGGTGCTGGTGTTGCAAGAGCTCGCCTTTTCCGTGCCGCGCACCAAGCAAATGCTGGAATTGTTGCAGGCGCTGCGCGTCCAGGGGAAAATTCTGCTGCTTGTGTCGAAAGAAGAAATCCGCAATGACGCCAACGCCAAAAGTGCGCGGAATGTGCCTCAGCTTATTTTGCGCGAATCGCCCCATCTGAATGCGCGGGACGCATTATGGGCGGATTATGTGATTTTCACGCAGGCAGGCCTGCAGCTGCTGCAAGCGCTGGCCCAAGGAGGCGATGGCGATGGCGATATTTAGAGGCAGCGATGCGCACGAACTGGATCCGCGGCAGATTATCATCCGCCCGATAGTTACGGAGAAAAGCATGCGCGAATCGGCGCAGCATAACAAATATTTCTTCCGCGTGCATCCGAAGGCGAATAAGATTCAGATTGCGCGTGCGGTGGAGACAATTTTCAATGTGCGGGTGCTGGATGTGAATACGGCGATGGTGCGGGGCAAGACGCGCCGGCGCAGTTATCGGCATCGGCCGGGGCAGACGCCGCGCTGGAAGAAAGCCATTGTGACTCTGGCGCCGGGCTCCAGCATTGATGTGCTGGCCGGCGGATAAAGCCCCAGCCGCGGGAGAAAGGCTTTGCGGGCAGCCCTAAAAGAGGGCGTAGCGCCGCAAATCTAAACACAGAAACAAGCAATATTTCACGGCTGGCGTGGCGACTTGCCGGCTCCGCAAGCGCCGCTATCAGCCACAAAAGGAGCAATTAAGATGGCTTTGAAAGTTCATAAGCCGACATCGCCGGGACGGCGGCTCTTGACGACCGTTATTAAAGAGGGCGTGAATACGGAAAAAGAGCCCGAAAAGTCGCTCATAGTGCGGAAAAAGAAAGCCGCGGGCCGAAATCACAGCGGGCGCATCACGGTGCGGCACCAGGGCGGGGGCTATAAGAAGCTTATCCGCATCGTGGATTTTAAGCGTAATAAGGATGATGTGCCGGCGAAGGTGGCGGCGATTGAATATGATCCGGGGCGTTCGGCCTACATCGCGCTGCTGCATTATCTGGACGGTGAGAAGCGCTATATCCTGGCGCCCCTGGGGCTGTCCGTGGGCGATACCGTCATATCCGGGGAGAATGTGCCGGCGCGTCTGGGCAATTGCCTGCCGCTGGAGCGCATTCCGCTGGGCACGACAGTGCATAATGTGGAGCTGACGCCGGGCCGCGGCGGGCAGCTCGTGCGCAGCGCGGGCGCCGAGGCGCAAATTGTGGCGAAGGAGGGCAGCTATGCGACCCTGCGGCTGCCGTCCGGAGAGATGCGGATGGTGTCCTTGCGCTGCCGCGCCACGATCGGGCGTGTGAGCAATGTGGATCATGCGAATATCCGCGACGCGAAGGCGGGGCGGAAGCGCTGGAAGGGCATTCGCCCGACGGTGCGGGGCTCCGTAATGAATCCCGTGGATCATCCTCATGGCGGTGGGGAGGGCAAGGCACCGATTGGGAAAGATGCGCCGCGCTCGCCGTGGGGCTGGAAGACGCTGGGGCGCAAGACGCGCAAGAAGCGCAAGCCGTCCAACAAATACATTGTGCGGCGGCGGAATGCGAGCTAGTTGTAGTCCAGGGCGGGCGTGAGCGGTGGCGCGCAAGAGGAGTATGGAGATGAATTAGGGACGGAGGAGTCGCTTTCGAGCGGCCCCCGTCTCATAAAGACAGTCAGTACGGATGAACGAGGTTTTCTTATGGCACGTTCCATGAAAAAGGGCCCGTATGCAGATCCGAAGCTGCTGGCCAAGATACGGGCAATGAATGAAAGCGGCGAGAAGCGCATGATACGGACCTGGTCGCGGCGCTCCACGATATTTCCGGAGATGGTGGGGCATACCATAGCGGTGCATGATGGCCGCAAGCATGTGCCGATTTTGATTACCGAGAATATGGTCGGGCACAAGCTGGGGGAATTTGCCCCGACGCGGACCTTTCGGGGCTGGAAGACGAAATCGGAGCGCACGACACGGCGGAAATAAGAGGAGCCGCGGGGCTGGGCAGGCCGGATATAGTTGGGAGAGAATCCAGGGGGAGCCCTGCGGGAAAGTCAGCTGAGGAAGAGCGACGATGGAAGCCAGAGCCATAGCGAAATATGTGCGGATTGGGCCGCGCAAGGTGCGGCGTTATGCAGATTTAGTGCGAGGCAAGCCGCTGGCAGAGGCGCGGGCGGTGCTGGCCGTACAATCCAGTCCGGCCGCCAAAGCCCTGAGCCTAGTGCTGGAATCGGCGGTGGCGAATGCCGAAAACAATCATGCGATGGACAGTCGGGAGCTTGTCGTGCGGCGTGTGTATGTGGATGAGGGCTTTCGGATGCCGCGCATCAAGCCCCGTGCTCGCGGCCGCGCGGATCGCTTCGTGCGCCGCACCTGCCATATAACTGTGATTGTGAGTGATAATCAGGACAGCGAGGGCGCCTAGATTGCTTCCGGAAGCGAGCCAGGCTTTCGGGGCCGCCATAATCGCCCCCACACAGGGGCAAGAGGCGAAAAAGACAGAGAGGTTTTAAGCCCGTCGCCCGAACAGGGGCCTTCAGGGAGAGATTTATGGGACAGAAAGTACATCCATACGGTTTTCGGCTGGGCATCATCCGCGAGTCCAAGAGCAAATGGTTTGCGGAGGGCAAGAAGTTTCGGGATCAGCTCATCGAGGACATCAAGATCCGGCGTTTTGTGCTGCAGGAGACGAAGAATGCCTCCGTGGCGGATGTGCTCATTGAGCGCGCCGCGGACACGATTATCGTGACGATTTCGACGGCCAAGCCTGGCGTGATTATTGGGCGCGGCGGGCGAGATGTGGATATTTTGCGCCAGCGGATTGAGCAGCTGGTGGGAACAGGGCAGAAGGTGCGCGTGAATGTGGAGGAGACTAAGGATCCGGATTTGTGCGCCCAGCTCGTGGCGGACAACATCGCGCGCCAGATTGAGCGACGCATTTCTTATCGGCGGGCGATGCGGCAAGCCGTGGATCGGGCAATGAAACTGGGGGCGAAAGGCATACGGGTCAAAGTGAGCGGGCGCTTGGGGGGCGCCGAGATTGCGCGCTCGGAGGGCATCGGTCCGGAAGGGCGCGTGCCCCTGCAGACATTGCGCGCGGATATTGATTACGGCGTTGCCGAGGCGAAGACGGGCTATGGACATATAGGTGTGAAAGTGTGGGTGTATCGGGGCGAAGTGTTGCCGCCCAAGAAGGAGACACGGGCCGCGGCGCCGGCGGCGGAACTGGAAAGCCTGACGGCCTTCACGCAGCCTGAGGCGCCGGCCGCGGCGGAGCCCGCTGCGCCGCCAGCCGTCGCGCCGCAGGCCGTCGAGCCGCAGGTTCAGCCTGCGGAAGCGCCGGTGGGCCCGCCAGCTCTGGAGGCGGCGCCGGCGCCCGTGGAGCCAATTGAACTGGTGGCACCGGAAGAAGATGAATTGCTGGCGGCCTTGAGTGGCGAGGATTTTGCCGAGGAAAGCGAGGAAGCCGCCGAGGGGCCTGAAGAGGAGTAAGCACTATGTTAATGCCCAGAAGAACGAAATTTCGCAAGACGCATCGGGGCCGAATGAAGGGTGCGGCCAGCCGCGGCAATAAGCTCGCCTTTGGCGAGTATGGGCTGCAGGCGCTGGAGCCAGCGTGGATCACGAGCCGGCAGATTGAGGCGGCGCGTGTGGCCATGACGCGGCGGGCACGCCGTGGCGGCAAAATCTGGATACGGATTTTCCCGGACAAGCCCGTAACTAAGAAGCCGGCCGAAACGCGTATGGGCAAGGGGAAGGGCAGTCCGGAGTTCTGGGTGGCGGTCGTCAAGCCAGGCCGCATTATGTTTGAGATGGGCGGAGTGCCCTATGAAGTCGCGCATGACGCCATGCGGCTGGCGATGTACAAGCTGCCCATCAAATGTCGCTTTGTGACGCGGGAGGAGGAGGTACATGCCTGATAACGCCAAAAGCACCCGCGATTTTTTAGATCAGCTGCGGCAGGCAACGCCTGAGGAACTGCAGGAGCGCTTGCGGCATGTGCAGGAGGCGCTGTTCAATTTGCGCTTTCGCCTGGCTTCGGGGCAGGTGGAGGACCCCAAGCGCGTGCGCAAGTATCGGAAGGCGATTGCCCGCATCCGCACGATTCAAAAGGAGCGCGGGCTGATTTAAGCCGGCCCGCCGCCCGTTCGCGCTCTCTTCGGCTTGAGCCGAATGAGACAAAAGAGATGTAGTGTGAACACAGGGACAGAGGCATACGCAGATGGCCCAGAAGAATAAGAAAACATTTGAAGGCGTCGTTGTCAGCGCCAAGATGGATAAAACGGTTGTCGTGCAGGTGGAGCGGCTGACGCCACATCCGCTGTATGGCCGGGTTATGCGGCGCACGCGGAAATTTAAAGCCCACGATGAGCATAACGAGGCTCATGAGGGCGACCGCGTGGAGATAATGGAGTGTCGGCCGCTTTCCAAGGAAAAATGCTGGCGCGTGACGCGCATCCTGGAGCGTGCCCGCTAGAGGAAACGCGTGAGGCGGGCCTGGACAAAGATAATACTTTTCACGCCGGAGGCGTTTATCAGTGCCATATACGACAGAACAAATTCGAAATGTAGTGCTCATTGGTCATCGCGGGTCGGGCAAGACGACACTGGTCGAGGGCTTGTTGTATGCGACTAAAGCCATCAGCCGGCTCGGGAAAGTGGATGCCGGGACGGCGACGGCCGATTTTGAGCCTGAGGAAGTGGCCCGTCAGATTTCCATATCGCCGGCGCTGTGTCATTGTGATTTTGAGGGCGCCAAAATTAATCTTGTGGATACGCCCGGATATTCCGAGTTTTTTGCCGGCGTGCCTTTGGCGATGAAAGTGGCCGACACGGCGCTGCTGGTGATGGACGCGCAGGCGGGCGTCGAGATTCATACAATAAAAGTGTATAACACCGCCCGCGAGCTGGAGCTGCCCATTGTCGGCGTCGTGTCCAAGATGACCAAGGAGCATGCGGATTTTGAGGCCGTTGTGGCCCAAATGAAGAAGGTTTTGAAGGACTGCGAGCCGGTGCCGGTACAGCTGCCCATAGGCCAGGGCACTTCCTTTGCGGGTGTGGTGGATCTCATCAGCCAGAAAGCCTATACAGGCACGGGGCAGGAGGTGCAGCCCAGCGAGATTCCGGCGGAGCTGCAAGAGGCGGTGGCGGCGGCGCGGGAAAAGCTCATTGATGCCGTGGCGGCGACAGACGAGGCGTTGATAGAGAAGTATCTGGAGGCAGGAGAGCTGACAGCGGAAGAATTAGCCGAGGGGCTGCGCAAGGCGCTCAATGCGGGGCAGATTGTGCCGGTTGTCTGCTGCGATGGGCTGGAGCTGAAGGGGCTGGGCGGCTTGCTGAATTTCATTAAAGGGAGCTGTCCATCGCCGCAAACGCGCCCGGCCTGGAAGGGCGTCAAGCCCGGCACAGAAGAGGAAGAAACGCGGGAATGCCGTGCGGACGCGCCTTTTTCCGCCTTTGTATTCAAGACCTTCTATGATCCCTACATTGGCCGGATCAGTTTGCTGCGCGTTGTGTCCGGCACGGCGACAAGCGATATGGCCGTGTTGAATACAACCCGGAATGCGAAGGAGAAGCTATCGGGCCTGGCGGTAGTGCAGGGCAAACAATCACAGCCGGTGTCGGAGCTTGTGGCGGGCGATCTGGGGGCGGTGGCGAAGCTGGAGGAGACCCGCACGGGCGATACTTTGAGCGATCCGCGCCAGCCGATTATGTATCCGGCGCCGCCGGCGCCACAGCCCATGCATTCCGCGGCGTTGACAGCAGCGACACGGGCGGATGAGGATAAAGTCAGTAATGCGCTGGCCCGGATTGTGGATGAGGATTATGGCCTGAGTTATGAGCGGAATGCGGAGACAGGGGAGCTTATCGTGTCGGGGATGGGAGCGCTGCATCTGGATATTTTGGCGGAGCGGCTGCTGAATCGGTTTGAGGTGAAGGTGAATCTTTCGGAGCCGCTGGTGCCCTATCGGGAGACAATCACAAAGGCCTGTCGGGTGCAGGGCCGGCATAAGAAGCAGACAGGCGGCCGGGGCCAGTTTGGGGATGTGTGGATCCGGATGGAGCCTTTGGGGGCAGGCGTGCTGCATAATGAGTTTGTGAATGAAATCAAGGGCGGGGCGGTGCCGACGAACTTCATTCCGGCAGTGGAAAAAGGCGTTAACGACGGGCTCAAGAAGGGGATTTTGGCAGGGGCGCCGGTAGTGGGGGTGCGCGTGACACTGGATGACGGCAGCTCCCATCCGGTGGATAGCTCGGAGCAATCGTTCCGGATGGCGGGCGCCATCGCCGTAAAGAATGCCCTGCAGCAGGCAGCGCCGGTACTGCTGGAGCCCATTATGCTGGTGGAGATTACCGTCTCCGAGGAAATTATGGGCGACATTATGAGTGATATTTCGGGCCGGCGGGGGCAAATACAGGGCACGGAGCCAATCGGCGGGGGCTTGCAGGTCATTCGGGCCTTAATCCCGCTGGCGGAGATGTCGCATTATGCGGCGGATTTGCGCTCGCTGTCGCAGGGCGCCGCCAGCTATACGATGGAGTTTTCGCATTATCAGGAAGTGCCGCCGCATCTGGCGGAAAGCATAATCGCTGCCCATAAGGCGCGCCAGGAGGCGGAGGCGGAGGAAAAATAGGCGCGTGTGCTATAATGCGGGGGAGCTTCAGAGTGGTTTGAGGTGAGCCAAGATGGTGCAAGTCGAATCGCGGTTAAAAGTCACAGATAATTCGGGCGTGCAGGAAATCGGGATGATCCGCGTAGTGGGCCGGGGCCGACATCGTTATGCGGGGCTGGGGGATGAGATTATCGCTTCGGCGAAGCAAGTGACGCCCTCCAGTCCCATTCCCAAGGGGGCGATTGTGCGGGCGGTCGTCGTGCGGGTGAAGCAGAAGACAAAGCGGCCCGATGGGACCCAAATCGCCTTTGATGACAATGCGGCCGTAATCATCAATGATCAAAAGGAGCCGCGGGCGACACGCGTCTTTGGTCCGGTGGCACGGGAGCTGCGCGAGAAGGAATATATGAAGATCATTTCGCTGGCGCCGGAAGTGTTTTAAGGCGGCGAGGGGCCGGGCAAAGCAACGCGGCTGCGCCCGGGGAGAAAAAAACAATTCGGCTGCCAGATATTATTCAAAGTATGCCTTGGAAATTGCCGAGGCGGGATGTGGAGCGATAAAAATGCCGACAAAGAAGCTGCATGTCAAGCAAGGGGATGAAGTGCTCGTCATTGCGGGCAAGGATCGTTCGCGCAAGGGGCGCTTGCGGCGGGGGAAAGTGCTGGAGGTGCGGCCGCAGGAGGAGCGCGTTGTAGTGGAGGGCATTAATTTAATCAAGAAGGCGGTCCGGCAGACACAGCAGTTGCGGCAGGCGGGGATTGTCACGCAGCCGGGGCCGATCCATGTGTCGAATGTGATGTTGATTTGCCCGAATTGTGATGCGCCGACGCGTGTGGCGCGCCGCCGCACGCCAGAGGGCCGCAGCGTCCGGGTGTGCCGGAAATGCAAGAAGGATATCGATGAATAAAGGCGTTTCGGGGCGAACAGGGTCTTTTGCCCCAGAGCGTGTTTGAGGTTTGAAAGGCGGTAGGGACGATGCCGAAGCCAAGATTAAAGGAACGATACGAAAAAGAAGTGTTGCCTGCATTGATGCAGCGTTTTGGGTATAAGAACATCTGGCAGGCGCCGCGCCTGGAGAAAATATGCCTGAATATGGGCATAGGCAAGGCGCGGGAGAATCCGGAATATTTAGAGGCGGCGCTCCGCGAATTGACGCTCATTGCGGGCCAGAAGGCCGTGCCCACACGGGCCAAGCGCTCCATTTCGGCGTTTAATGTGCGCAAGAAAATGACAGTGGGCTGTCGCGTGACTTTGCGGGGCGATCGGATGTGGGAGTTTCTGGATCGGCTGATGGCCATCGCCCTGCCGCGCATTCGGGATTTTCGGGGGCTCTCCCGGGACGCCTTCGATGGGCGCGGCAATTATAATTTGGGGCTGGATGATCAGCTTATTTTCCCCGAATTGAGCTATGACGATGTGCAGCGCCAGCAGGGGCTGGATATCACGATTGTGACGACCGCCAAAACGGATGAGGAAGCGGAGGCGCTGCTGGAGCTTTTGGGGATGCCACTGGCGCGGCCGCGCGCGGCGGCCTAATCAGCGCGCTGGGCGCGTGAATTTTGGCTAAAGAGATCCGAAACGAAAAAAGCCCGGGGAGCGCATACAGGGGCGCAAGAAAAGGCGGCACTGCCGCGTTAAAGGAGCAGGAGGACGAAGTTGGCCAAGAAATCCTGGATTGTCAAACAGCAAAGGCCGCAGAAGTTTCGCACGCGCTATTATAATCGCTGTAGCCTGTGTGGGCGGCGTCGAGGCTATATGAGGAAGTTCGGGATGTGCCGGATTTGTTTCCGCGAGAATGCTTTGGCCGGCAATATTCCGGGAATTCGCAAATCCAGTTGGTAAGCGCTGTCTTGCCAGACGAACATAAACAGAGCAGGAAAATATCGGCGCGAGCCATTCAGCGTAGTTGAGTGGAGAAAGGCTCATGAAACAAGCAGCCAGTACAGAAACAGCCGGGATCAAGGGCTTGGGCGTGACGACGGATCCGATTGCGGATATGCTGACCCGCATCCGCAATGCGGCCCACGCCCGCCATGCGAATGTGAAAGTGCCCGTTTCCAAGATGAAACGGGAGATTGCCAAGATTTTGCACGAGGAGGGCTATATTCGCGGCTTTCAGCTTGTGGGCAAAGGACAATGGCTCCGCATTCGCCTGAAATACGACGCGAATCGGGAGCCAGTCATCCGCGGGCTGAAGCGGGTGAGCAAGCCCGGCCGGCGTGTTTATGTGACGAAGGACAAGCTGCCGCGTGTGTTTGGCGGGCTGGGCATTGCCATCGTGTCCACAGATCAGGGGATTATGACCGCCCGGGAGGCCCGCAAGCGCGGCATCGGGGGCGAAGTTATCGGCTATGTGTGGTGAGAGCCTGTTTCTGGCAGGAACGCCAGCGGGCCGGCTTAACTCTGTTTCCCTGTTTACAGGCCCGGCGCAGTGACATTTTGCCGGCAAGATCGCTTCCGCTTTTCCGCGCCAGCGGGGCTAAAGGCGGAGCTTGGCCAAAAAAAGCCATCCAGAAGGCAAGGCGAGAAAAAAGACTGAGAAAAAGAAATTGTGCTTTTTGCCCAGGCTGCGAGGCGCTTTTGCACAGCAAGAAAGAAGCGTGAGGATAAGCTGTCGGGCTTATCGAGAAAAAGCCGGGGCAAGGATAGGGTGAATTTGCCATGTCGCGAATAGGAAAACTGCCCATTCCGCTTCCGCAAGGGGTTAC
>CAZUOJ010000058.1:0-9562 GCA_964622325.1 uncultured Armatimonadia bacterium | reverse complement strand
GGCTTCGGAACAAAACAAGCGGCAGAGACGGGAAGGAATAGCGATGAAACGGATTATCAAGAAATGGCAGAGTTTGCGGCGGCGGAAGCTGCGGGTTCGGCGCAAGATTAGCGGGACCGCCGCCAGGCCGCGGCTGAGCGTGTATCGAAGCCTGCGGCACATTTACGCCCAGCTGATTGATGATGAAGCGGGCCACACTTTAGTGGCGGCGAGCACGCTGGAAAAGGGCCTTGTCTCCGGCGGGACTGGCAATAAGGAGGCCGCGGCCGCCGTGGGCAAAGCTATCGCCGAGCGGGCATTGGCCAAAGGCATCACGACCTGCGTGTTTGATCGCGGCGGCCGGCCCTATCATGGGCGCATCAAAGCTCTGGCGGAAGCGGCGCGGGAGGCCGGATTGCAATTTTAGGGCGGGCGCGAAGCTTTTTATGCCGCCGGGATGAGGCGCTGAAATCATACAAAGACAGGAAATGCCAGGATTATCAACGGCGAAGGGGAGGAGACGAGCCGTGGCGGATAAGCAGATTAAAGTGACATTGCTGCGGAGTTTAATCGGGAAGAAGCCGAAAATACGGCGCACCTTACTGGCGTTGGGGCTGAAGCGGCCCCGACAAAGCGTGCTGCTTCCGGACACGGAGGATGTGCGGCATATGATCAAATATGTGGCGCATCTTGTCTGTGTGGAGGCGGCAGAGAGCTAAAGATAGCAGATGTTTGCTGTTTCGAAAAGACTAATCTGTGATTTGGATAACGGAGAACGAAGATGAATCTGGGGCAATTGAGCCGGGCATCGGGCAAATTAAAGAAGCGCAAGCGCGTGGGCCGGGGGCATGGCTCGGGCCAGGGGCTGTATGCGGGCCGGGGGATCAAGGGCCAAAAGGCGCGGGAGAATGTGCCGCCGGATTTCGAGGGCGGCCAAACGCCCCTGTATCGGCGGCTGCCCAAGCTGCGGGGAACATCCAACAAATCCCACAACATCGGGATATTCCGCGCCAGCTACAGCATTTTGAATGTGGGGCAATTAGAGCGGCTGGATCCGCATACAGTCGTGACGCCGGAGCTTGTGCAGGAGCTGGGCTGGATTAAAAAGATGGAGAAAAAAGGCCTCAAGATTTTGGGCGAGGGGGAGCTGACAAAGCCCCTCACGGTGCGGGCGCATGCCGTCAGCGCGCAGGCGCGCGCCAAAATTGAGGCCGCCGGCGGCACTGTAGAGGTGATATCCGGATGAAACAGCGTCTGGCAGCCCTCGCGGCGGCTTTGCGGCTGCCCGATTTGCGGCAGCGCATCTTCTTTGTGATGGGCATGTTCGCCGTGTATGTGGCGTGTGCGCATGTGCCGTTGCCGGGCGTAGATCTGGAGGCATTGTCCGAAATTTTAGGCGCGGGCGGCGTGCTGGGACTGCTGGATGTGATGGTGGGCGGCTCCCTGAAGCGCTTTTCGGTGCTGTCTTTGGGCATCATGCCCTATATCAATGCCTCCATTATCATGCAGCTGCTTGTGATGGCGATTCCGCAGCTGGAACAGCTGCAAAAAGAAGGCGAATACGGGCAAAAGAAAATTAACGCCTGGACGAAATATCTGACTGTGCTTTTGGCGATGATTCAGGCGGCCGGGATGATTTCTTTTTTCCGCAGTGCGGGCGCCTATGGGGGCGGCTTTGTCGAGACGATGTTCGGGATTTTAATGATGACCGCCGGCACTTCGTTTTTGATGTGGCTGGGCGATTTGATTACTACTAAGGGCATTGGCCAGGGCGTGTCGCTGATTATCTTTGCCGGCATCATGACCTCCGTGCCCCAGCAAGTGGCGCAAACGCTTGTGCTTTACACGGGCCGGCAAATCGGACTGGCCAACATCGCTTTCCTTGTTGTCATTCTTGTGGCGACTATTTATCTGATTGTCAAAGTCCAGCAAGCGCAGCGCAAAATCCCGATTCAATATGCGCGGCGCGTAAAGGGCAATCGAGTCTATGGCGGGACAACAACTTTCCTGCCCCTGCGCGTCAATCAAGCGGGCGTCATTCCGATTATATTTGCCATTTCTGTCGTGCTGTTTCCCGCCACAATTGCGCAATTTCTGGATAATCCGGGCTTTGTGAGCGGCGTCACGCGGGCGCTGAGCTTTTTGAATGTCACAGAAGATGGCGTGCGCAACGCGCTGGGCAGCATGCGCGATTTTACGACGCCAGGGCATCACTGGCTGGCTTCTTTGCTGTATTTTATTTTAGTCGTTGTATTTACCTACTTTTATACGGCCGTCACCTTTAATCCAGAGCAAATTGCCGAAAATCTGCAAAAGAACGGGGGCGCCATTCCAGGCATTCGCCCCGGGGAGCGCACGCGAGATTATCTGGACCGCATCCTGTATCGCATCACACTGGCCGGAGCGCTGTTTTTGGGCGTAATCGCTCTGATGCAATATTATGTGGGCGATATTACGAAAGTGACGACCTTCGGCCTTGTCGGCGGCACCTCGCTGTTGATTGTCGTGGGCGTGGCGCTGGATACAATGCAACAAATCGAGGCGCATTTGCTGATGCGGCATTATCGAGGCTTTTTGGGCTAGGCGTCGTGCGGACGAAACTGGAATGTCGTGAGCGTCAATCTCCGCAGCGCATAATATAAACGAACAGAAGCAGTGAAGGAAGACAGATGGGGCAGATAAATTTGATCTTATTGGGGCCGCCGGGAGCAGGCAAAGGCACACAAGCCGAACGACTTGTCGCCGATTATGGCGTTGTGCATGTGTCCACCGGGGACATGCTGCGGGCGGCCGTGCAGGCGGGGACGGAGCTGGGGCGCCAGGCCCAGCGTTATATGGAGGCGGGAGAGCTCGTGCCGGATGATCTCGTCATTGGCATTGTGCGGGAGCGGCTGGCGGCGCCCGACATCCAGGCGCACGGCGTGCTTCTGGACGGCTTTCCGCGCACAATAGCCCAGGCCGAGGCCTTAGGGCGCACAATGGCGGAATTAAATATGACGCCGCCGCTCGTGATCGTGCTGGCTGTTCCGGACGAGATTCTAGTCCGGCGGCTGTCGGGCCGACGGATGTGCAATAAATGCGGGGCCATTTATCATATCGAACGGGAAGGCGTGGAAGTGGGGGATCCTTGTCCTGCGCCGGACTGTGGAGGCGAGATTTATCAGCGCGAGGACGATCGGCCTGAGGCCATCAAAGAGCGGCTGGCTGTATATCATCGGCAGACGAAGCCGCTGATTGATTATTACGAGCGGCAGGGGAGCCTGCTTTCCATCGATGGCCGCGGGACGCCAGAGGAAGTGGCGCAGCGTGTGCAGGAGATTCTGGCGGCCCGGGGGCTGAGGAAGTGTTCTTAGCCCGATGAGCATTCGGCCCCGGCATGTGAAAGTGCCGCGCAAGACAGAGGCCGATCTGGCTTTGATGGCAGAGGCCGGAGCCATTGCAGCGCGGGCTTTGCAGGCAGCAGTGGCGGCTATCCGGCCCGGGATTAGCAGTCTGGAGCTGGATCAGATTGCGGAGGAAGTTATCCGGGCAGCGGGCGCCGTGCCCAGCTTTAAGGGCTATCGCGGCTATCCCGCCACGCTGTGCGTCGAAATAAATGATGTGGTCGTCCATGGCATTCCGCGGGCGGATGAAATCATTCGCGAAGGCGATATTGTGGGGCTGGATGTAGGGGCTTATTACGAGGGATTTCACGGGGATACGGCGACAACTGTGGCGGTGGGAGAAGTGAGCGAGGAGGCGCGCCGGCTTTTGGCAGTGGGCGAGCAGGCGCTATGGATTGGCATACATAAGGCGCGTGCCGGGGCGCGGCTCGGAGATATTAGCCGGGCGATACAGGAATTTGTAGAGAGCCAGGGCTTTAGCTGCGTGCGGGATCTCGTCGGACATGGGATAGGGCGGCAGATGCATGAGCCGCCACAAGTGCCGAATTTTTACGATCCGCGCCAATTTGCAGATTATGAGTTGCAGCTGCGGCCCGGGATGACATTAGCGATAGAGCCGATGATTAATGCAGGCACCTACAAATTGCGCCTGGACGCGGATCAATGGACAATGCGCACGGCCGATGGACGCTTGAGCGCCCATTTCGAGCATACGATTGCTATTACAAAGGCGGAGCCGCTGATTTTGACGGCGGCAGACGGCTCTGTAAATGAAAGGCCGCGATGAAAGGATCGGACAAAGTCAGACGCAACGAACAGGCCGAGGGGGATAAGGGACAAAAGGCGATTCGGGTGCTGGGCACTGTCGTCGAAAAGCTGCCGAACGCGCAATTCCGCGTCCAGCTGGAAAATGGGCACGAAGTGTTGGCCCATGTCTCCGGCAAAATTCGTATGCGTTTTATTAAAGTGATGGCCGGAGATAAAGTCACATTGGAGCTGTCGCCGTATGATTTGACGCGCGGCAGAATTACCTGGATACATAAATAAGTTAAGGCGGAAGCAAGCGCGGAAAAGAGCGGCAGCGAGGAGCGCAAAAAACGGCCAAGAGCCAGCGGGGCCGAGAGATTTTTGTCAGCACGCCCGGCGGCTGGCGAAAGGCTGCAGCGATTTGGGCGTGAGCCATTGGGAAAGGGAAGGAAAGAAGATGAAAGTATCTGCATCCGTCAAAAAGCGCTGTGACAAATGCAAAATCATTCGTCGTCACGGCATTGTGCGCGTCATTTGCGCAAATCCGCGCCATAAGCAGCGGCAGGGCTAATCAGTGATTAATTAGGAGGCCACAGCAGTGCCACGAATAGTAGGCGTAGATGTTCCGCGGGACAAGCGAGTGGAAATCGCCCTGACCTACATTTATGGGATTGGGCGCAGTTCCGCGCGAAAAATCATTGAACAGGCCGGCATCGATCCATTGCGGCGCATGCGCGATATTACAGAGGAAGAGGCCGCAAAGCTGCGGGAAATCATAGAGAACAATTATGTGATTGAGGGGGATAAGCGGCGGGAAGTCGCAGCGAATATCCAGCGGCTGATAGAAATTGGCACTTATCGCGGCATGCGGCATCGGCGCGGCCTGCCCGTGCGCGGGCAGCGCACGCGGACGAATGCCCGCACGCGCAAGGGCCGCCGCAAGACAGTGGCCGGCAAGAAGCGCGTCATCCGCAAGACTTAAAAAGCCGGGCGAACAATCCCGCGCAGGGAGGGCGGCTGCCTTCGGAGATTGTCCAGGGATATCCGAAGCTGGATCGCCCAAAAGAAGCAAAGCTTGTTGTGTGAGCGACTGGACACAGGCTTGCATTCCAGAAAGCCAGGCGAAAGGCAGAGAAGAATATGCGTCAGCAGAGGCAAACAACGCGCGCAGCCAAGAAAATCAAGCGGCAAGTGCCTTATGGCCGCGTGCATATCAAATCCACCTTTAATAATACAATTGTGAGCGTGGCCGATCCGGAGGGCAATGTGCTGGCATGGGCGAGCGCCGGGACCGTGGGCTTTAAGGGCACGAAAAAAGGCACGCCTTTTGCGGCACAACAAGCCGCTGAGAACGTGGCGCGGCGCGCCTTGGAATTCGGGATGTCCAAAGTCGATGTGTATGTGAAGGGGCCGGGTTCAGGCCGCGAAACAGCTATTCGCGCCCTGCAGGCGGCAGGCCTGGAAGTTGGGCACATTAAAGATGTGACGCCTGTGCCGCATAATGGCTGCCGCCCGAAGAAGCGGCGACGCGTGTAAGCCCAGGGCGCGAGGCCCATAGCCTGAAAAGCGTAATGTCAATTCGGAATAGAACATTTTGAGCACGGATCGCCTTTGTGTACAAAAGGCATCCGGATAAGAAATCAGCCTGACTATCAGGCATAAAATCAGCACACTGACGGCACGAGCACGCGCGATTTCGGCGCCGTCAATATAGGAGAGGCCTGTATGGCACGCTATCGTGAGGCAGTTTGTCGAATTTGTCGGCGAGAGGGCACACAATTATTTTTGAAGGGGCCCCGCTGTCTGGGACCTAAATGCGCCTTTCAGCGGCGGCCGTATCCGCCAGGCCAGGGCGGGGAACAGCGTGGGCAGCGCCGGCGCTTGAGCGATTTTGGCCTGCAGTTGCGCGAGAAGCAAAAGCTGCGGGCAATATACGGCGTTTTGGAAAAGCAATTTCGGCGCTATGTGGAAATTGCGCTGCGGGCGCGCGGCGTGACCGGCGAATTGCTGCTGCAGCTATTGGAGCGGCGCCTGGATAATGTGATCTATCGGGCGGGCTTTGCCGAAAGCCGCGCCCAGGCGCGGCAGCTCGTCAGCCACGGGCATTTTACCGTCAACGGACGGCCTGTCAATATTCCGTCGTATCTCGTGCAAGTGGGCGATGTTATCGCCGTCAAGGAGAACAAGCGACAGGCCGCGCCGTTCAAGGCACTGGCAGAGGGCGTGGGACGGCCCGTGCCCGAATGGCTGAGCGCCGATGTGCGCAATCTGTCCATCACCGTCAATGCCATTCCGACGCGCGAACAGATTGATACAGATGTGGATGAGCAGCAAGTTGTAGAATTCTATTCCCGCTAAGGCGCAAGAAGATGAATTGGGGCGTCGTACTGTGAACCCCGGACGGAGATTCTGTGGAGTGCAAATCGCCGCCTTGCCCTGAGGAGATTATCTCGTATGTTAAAAGAACTGAATCCTAAAGTGCATCCCCTGGAAGTGACGAGCACTTACGGCCGCTTTGCCGTCGAGCCTTTAGAACGCGGCTATGGGCATACTCTGGGCAATGCTTTCCGCCGCGTGCTGTTGCAGCATATCGAGGGGGCGGCCGTGACGGAAGTGCGCATTGAGGGCGTGCAGCATGAATTCGGCACACTGCCCGGCATCGTGGAGGACATTCTGGAAATTATTTTAAATATCCGCGAACTGGCGATCCGGCTGCTGCCTTCAGACGGCCAGGAGGAGGAAATCATTCTGCGGCTGCAGGCGAAGGGGCAAAAGGAAGTTCTCGCGGCCGACATCCAGGCGCCGCCCAATGTCGAAATCGTCAATCCGGAGCTTCATTTATTAGAAATCGCCAGTCCAGAGGGAAGCATTGATATGGAGATGTGGGTGCGGCGCGGCGTCGGCTATTGGCCAACGGAGGCGCGGGACCGTTCCCAACTGCCCATTGGCGTAATTCCCATTGATGCGATGTTTGCGCCCATCGTGCGCGCCAATTATCGTGTGGAGCCGACACGCGTGGGCAGCCGCACAGATGTGGAGCGATTGATTTTGGAGCTTTGGGGCAATGGGACCGTGAGCCCGCAGGAGGCGTTGCTGGAGGCGGCGCGGCATTTGCGGGATTACATCGCCATCTTCTTGGGCCCCGAAGCCGCTGTCGCCGGAGCTGCCGCTGCCGTGGGCGCCGAAGAGGAAGTGCGCGACAAGATTTTAGACACGCCCATAGAGGATGTAGAATTTTCCGTGCGTACTTTCAACTGCCTGAAGAAGGAAAATATCCATACGCTGGGCGATCTCATTCAGCGCACGGAGCAAGATTTGCTCAATATCCGCAATTTCGGGAAGCGCTCCTTAGAGGAAGTGCTGGCAAAATTAGCCCAATACGATTTGCAGCTAAAAAGCAGCAAGAAAGAATAAGGCAGATTCACGGGAAGGCCCTGGGAGCTGGGAGGACGCTATGCGACATTTGAAAGATCATCGCCGCTTGGGCAAGCCCACAGATCAACGGCTGGCTTTGTTGCGCAGCCTTGTGGCAGGCCTGTTTACGCATAATCATATCAAGACGACTTTGACACGCGCCAAGGAGGCGCGGCGGATGGCGGA
The DNA here is from genome assembly GCA_964622325.1 of uncultured Armatimonadia bacterium. GTDB lineage: Bacteria > Armatimonadota > Zipacnadia > Zipacnadales > UBA11051 > JAJFUB01. Next base: position 1,853 of record CAZUOJ010000058.1, on the reverse strand, counting down.
TCGGCTCATCACGCTGGCGAAGCGAGGCGATTTAGCGGCGCGGCGGCAGGCCTTGAAGACTCTGCCCGATGCCCAGCTCGTTGGCAAATTGTTTGAGGAGATTGCTCCGCGCTTTACGGACAGGCCTGGCGGCTACACGCGGATTATCCCCGCCGGCCATAGACAGGGCGATGCCGCGCCGATGGCCATTTTGGAGCTTGTGGAATAGCTGAGCCGTTTCCGGCAATTTGCCCGTGCACGGCTCTCCGGCCAATATGAGGCCGCGTCGCCAATGAGCACATATGCGACATCTGCGCCTTGTCGTGCAATACGATGGCACGGACTTTGCAGGCTTTCAGTTCCAGCCGGAGCAGCGGACGGTGCAGGGCGTATTGCAGGAGGCGCTGAGCAAACTGCTGGGGGAGAAAATACAGGTGTGCGGGGCGAGTCGGACGGATGCGGGCGTGCATGCCTGCGGCCAAGTCGTGAGCTTTAAAACAGAATGCGCTATTCCGCTGGAGCGGATTGTGCCCGCCCTGAATGCCCTGTTGCCGCGTGATTTAGCAGCTATGGAAGTGGCCGAAGCGCCTGAACATTTTCATCCGCGCTATCAGGCGCGTCGTAAATATTATGTGTATCGAATCTTGAATCGGCCTTTGCCGTCGCCCTTTATTGGGCGTTATGCGTGGCATGTGCCGCAGCCGCTAAATGTGGCGGCCATGCAACAGGGCGCGGCGCATCTTACGGGCGAGCATGATTTTGCGGCTTTTTGTGCCGCGGGCGGCAGCGCAAAGACAACCGTACGGACATTATACGAGCTGTCCGTGGAGCGGCAGGGCGATATTATTGAAGTGAAAGCCAGCGGCAACGGCTTTTTGTATATGATGATGCGGATCATTGTGGGAACGCTTGTGGAAGTGGGCCTGGGAAAGCGGCCGGCGGAGGAGATGGCGGCTATTTTAGCCAGCCGGGATCGTCGCCGGGCCGGACCCACCGCCCCGCCACATGGCTTGACCTTGCAACGAATAGACTATTAACAAAGACGCTGAGGATAAAAATTGCTGCCAGTGCTTTTTGTGGCAGAAGAGGCAGCAGAGGCGAGGACAAGGGAAGCACGATGAATAATCAAAAGCTGACACATTCATTTAAAGCTGAGGAAATTAAGCGTGATTGGTATGTCATCAGCGCTCGGGGCGTGCCCCTGGGCCGCTTAGCTGCCCGTGTGGCGCATATTTTGCGCGGGAAGCATAAGCCGCAATTCACGCCGCATGTGGATACAGGAGATTTTGTGATCATCACGGATGCCGCGGAAGTCATTGTTACGGGCAAGAAAGCCACGCAGAAAATCTATTATCGGCATTCGGGCTATCCGGGTGGCTTGAAGGCGGAGTCTTTTCAGCATTTTCTGCAACGGGCGCCGGAGAAGCTCGTCAAAGAGGCGGTGCGGGGAATGCTGCCCCATAATGCGCTGGGCCGCCAGCAGCTCCGCAAGCTGAAAGTCTATGCCGGCTCGGAGCATCCCCATCAGGCGCAGCAGCCGAAGCCATTAACCTTATAGGAGCTTTTAGGAGAATTAAGGAGGCATAAATGTTGCCACAAATGAGTTATGGGACCGGAAAGCGAAAATCAGCCGTAGCGCGCGTGTGGATCATGCCGGGAAGCGGGCAAATTAGCATCAATGGCCTGCCCCCTCTGGAATATCTTAATCGGGATCGGCTGGTGCAGGAAGTGCTGGAGCCATTGCGTGCGCTGCGGCTGGAGGGCGTTTTGGATGTGAAGGCGTATGTCAAGGGCGGAGGCAAAGTGGGGCAGGCGGAGGCGGTGCGGCATGGGCTGGCCAAAGCGCTGCTGCAGGCCAATCCAGAGCATCGGGC
>CAZUOJ010000057.1:0-21148 GCA_964622325.1 uncultured Armatimonadia bacterium | reverse complement strand
AACGGCGCCATGGGCTCTCCCACGCAATTTATGCTGGATATGGAAATCCGCAAAAGCCAGTTTGCGCTGGCCGAAAGCCTAGAAATTAACGACGAGACTCTGCCGTTCGCGGCGCTGTGCGAGCATATTGAGCAGGAAAAGGAATTCCTGACTTCAGAGCACACTTTGCGGCATTATCGGGAGCTGTGGCGTTCGGATATATTCCCGGCGGATACAGGCGGCGCCATCGCCAGCCATGATGAGCGGCGCATATTGCAGGAATGTCAGGAGCGCTGGCGGGAGAATGTGAAGGCCTGGGAGCCGCCGCATCTGGAAGAGGACAAGCGGCGGGCGCTGGAGCAGCTTTTGGCGCGCGCCCGGCAGGAATTGCTCTGAAGGAGGACGAAAAGCGAAGGCATAATTTCTTCGGGCTGAGGAAGCAAAAGGAAGGACGGGAAAGCCTGTCGGAAAACTTTATTGTCTGGGGCGCGTTCGGCGCCTTGCAATCGCCGTACAGGAAGGATAATGACACGATGGCCAAGACGCTGAAAGTAGGAGTTATCGGAGTCGGGGGCATTGCCCGCGCCCATTTTCCAGGCTGGGAGCAATGCCCGCTCACAGAGATGATTGCTTTCGCCGATGTCAATCCGCAAGTCCTGAAGGAACAGGCGAAAGCCCACGGCATCAAGCGGACATATACGGAGCCGCTGGAGCTGATTGCCGACCCGGACATTGACATTGTCGACATCTGCACGCCCAATATGTATCATACGCCGCTGACCGTGGCGGCGCTGGAGGCGGGCAAACATGTCCTTTGCGAAAAGCCCCTCGCCCCCAAGCCGGCAGATATCCGCAAGATGATTAAAGCCCGCGACAAAGCCAAGAAGCTGCTGATGACCGCCCAGCATTTCCGCTTCAGCCCGACGGCGCAAGCGCTCAAGGCGGAGATCGACACGGGACGGCTGGGAGAAGTGTATCATGCGCGCAGCTGGATGCTGCGCCGCTCGGGCGCGCCGACGCGGCCCGGCTTTATCCAGAAGAAACATTCCGGCGGGGGCCCCTGCATTGACATCGGCGTGCACATTCTGGATTTGACGCTGTGGATGATGGGCTTTCCGCCGCCTGTAGCTGTCAGCGGCGTCACGCAAAACAGGCTGAGCCAGCTTCCGGGGGCGTTCAGCAATTGGGGCGGGCCTATCCCCCAGAAAGAATGGGATGTGGAGGAATTCGCGGCCGCTTTTGTGCGCTTTGCTTCCGGCGGCACGCTCATTTTGGAAGTGAGCTGGCTTTTAAATCATAAATCGGGGCCGGGCGAGGATATGCAGATGTGGCTATATGGCGACAGGGGCGGGGCGCACTGGCCCAGCAACGAAATCCTGTGGACAGATAATGCCACACGGCAGCATTATAATGCGCAACTGCAAAATGAAGTGCGGGGGCCCGAGCCGCATGCGCTGGAATGCATTCGTTTTGCGGAAGCCGTGGCGGGCGGCTTGCCCTCGCCCGTGCCGCCCGAACAGTCGCTTGTCGTGATGACAATTCTGGATGGCGTGTATCGCAGCGCCGCCGCCGGCGCAGAAGTGCGGCTGGAGGAATAAAACAGCGCCTGCGGAAGAAGAGGCATATAGCGCTGCGTCCCGGGAACGCATGCCGGCTCTTGGGGCTGCAATGCCCCCAAAAGGCAGCGCGCCAGAAATGATGGAACAGGGGCGGCGGAAGCAGGCTTCCCCGCTCTTTTTATCTGATTTGGCTCCAATGTTCCCAAAATCATTCTCTGTCCCTATTTGGGCGAAAGCGGGAAAGCGCCTGTATTAAGATATTGCCCGGGAGGCCGATATGGCAAAAATCTATTGGCTTGGGATTATTCTTTGTTCGCTAGGAGGCGAGGCGATAGCAATGGCCCAGGAGCTGAAGACAAACGGATGGGAGCTTGTTACAGAGCACGCGGCTTTTTCTCCCCGCGACACGGCCGAGGGCGTTGTTTTTCGGGATTGGATGTGGCTGAGCAACGCCTATCACTCCGGGGGCGTGCTCGTGCGCGATCTCTGGAAAAGCGCGGACGGCAAAATATGGGAGAAAGTGCTGGAGCCCACGCCCTACGACGGCTACAGCGAAATGATTGTTTTCCAGGACAAAATGTGGGCCATTAAGGGCAGCGTGTGGAACAGCGCCGACGGGGAGCACTGGCAATGCGTGCTGGACAAAACGCCCTTCGGCGTGATTGGCTACGGGGAATGTGTTGTGTTTCAGGAGGCCATGTGGCAGCTTGGGGGGCCCGGGATATGGCGCAGCGAAGACGGCGTGCGCTGGGAATGCGTGCAGCCCAATCCGCCTTTTGGCAGCCGCTTTGGCGCCGCCATTGCCGTGTTTGACAATAAGCTCTGGCTGTGCGGGGGCGCAACGCCGAAAGCCAGCGAGCCGCCCGAAAAGCATTACCCGCAATACACGACCTACAATGATGTCTGGAGCTCGCCTGATGGCATCCACTGGACACGCGTCACTGAGCAAGCCCCCTGGGCGCCGCGGATGTGGACTGTGGCCTGCGCCTATGCCGGCCGGCTGTGGCTTTTAGGCGGCTTTTCCAATCGCGAAAGCAAGAATTTTGCGGAAGCCTGGCATACGCGCGATGGCATTCACTGGACGGCTTTGTCCTCGGAAAAGATGTGGGCGCCGCGGCATGAGCCCACTGTGTATGTTTTTCAGGGAAGCCTGTGGCTCGTGGCGGGCAATGCCTGGCCGCTGATGAATGATGTGTGGAAGCTGACAGTGGAGCCGCTCGCTCCATAGGCAGCCATCACGCTGTTTGCCCCGGGGAGCCCTGGAGCCCACACGCGGCACTGGCAATCATCTTTGCCCCCAAGGCGCGGGCTACGAGGGGCTAGGGCTGCTCCTCTTCGCGGCGCAGCTCCCCCACGGCTTCAATCATCGCCCGAAAGTTCTCAGGCGGGATGTTGGGCGTGATTTCACTCGAAGAAGCGATAAACAGGCCTCCCGTGTCCAGGGCTTGCGTGTCTAGAATCTGCCGGCGGACTTCTGCCCGCACTTGCTGGGGCGTGCCGCGCTCCAGCAAATCCACGCCATCCACGCCCCCTGCCCAAACTTTTTCCGGCCATCTTCGCTTCAACGCCACAATGTCCATCCCTGCCGCCGGCTCCAGACAATAAAAGCCATCCACGCCGCACTCCATCAGCGCCGGCAACGCCTCATAATAATTGCCATCGCTATGATACAGCACATGCAGGCCCTGTGCGTGCCATGCCTGCGCCAGTCGCGCCACAAACGGAAACAGATATTGTTGCAAAAACGAAAGCGAAACGAGGAGGCCATGCTTGGCGGCAAAATCATCCGCCAGCATCACTACGGGCGCTAGCTGCGGATCGGCAATCGCCTGAATGCGGCGCTCCTGCGCCTCTGCTTTGGCCTGCACATACGCCGCCACCTCCTCCGGATAATCCGCCCATACATACGAAAACAGCTCCAGCCCCAGATAATCATACAGGCTGCAAAGGCCGACTTCATGATAATCCAATATGACAGTGTCGCCAATGAGGCTTTGCAGCTGCCGCATCCTGTGTTGATAGGCAGCGCGCACTTCGGCGGCGTCAAAAGGCGCCTGTCGCAGCTGCTGTGTGCGCTGTCGGATCCAGCCCAGAGCCTCCAGCACTGTGTCAAAGGGACGTTTCACGCGCCATGTCGTCCAATTGTCGTTTTGATATACAGCGCCCGCGTCATCCGTCCAGCGTTGCGTGCCGCGCGGCGCTACAGGCGGCATCGCCAAATCACATGTTTGTCGGATCACTGCGCCAATGTCTTCCAAAGAATAATGGAAGCCGCAGATGGGCTTGCCCGTCCAATCCGCAATCACACGGGGATTGTAGCTGACTTGCTCCAGAATCGGCACGCGATCCACAGGCTGATGGCGCAAGGCCGCCAGCACACGCTCGCGCTTGGACATTCTCTCAGTGGGAAACAGGCGCTCCATCGGGGGAAGAAGCCCTTTGCATTTTCTGCAAAAATTCCGTGCGGCCAATCCAGACAAATTTGGCTTCCCGGGCTGTATCTGAAGCCGCTTCGCCCTGATAAATTCGCTTAATCAGACGCATATACAAGGAGAAAAATTTGCGGCGCCACGGCGAGGCAATAGGCTCGCAATGAAAGCCGACGCGCACGGCCGCCTGATGAAACAATGTAATCGCCGTCAGGGCTTTTATGTCCTGAAAGCGGGGATCTGTTTGCAAAAGCTGCGCCAGATAGCCCATATCCCGATACCAGCAAATCCGTAAGCCACGCATGCGGGCCGTGGCGTCGCCGGGCAAACGATGCAGCATTTCATTGTGAAAATGAATTTCCAAACAACGATCGCCCGGACGCAATGTTTCCTGGCCGCCCAGGGGCTTTTCAGGCCCCTTATAAATGTAGGGCAGGACATGAATGCTTTCCGTGACTGGCAACACGCCCGCCCAACGGGCAAAAAGCCGCTCCCAGGCCATCCAGAGGCGCTGCAGAAGCGAAGGGGAAGGGGCTTGAGGCATCATATCCGAAAGGCGACAAAATTCATAGCCCTGAGCACGCAGGGCGGGAATAATTTGTTTTAAGGCCTCCATCGTTTTGGCCACACGCTCCGGAAGGCGGGCGGCATCGTGGAGCAAAATAACGGAGCCGGGCCGCACTCGTTTCAGCACCCGGCGGGCGATTTTATCCGCAGAGGCTTTTGTCCAATCGCCGCTTTCCACATCATAGAGCGCCAGCCGCATGCCTGCTTTTTTAATCGCGCGTAATGTCAGGAGGCTAATCATTCCCCAGGGCGGGCGAAACAGACGAGGAGCTGTATGTGTCAGCTGGGAGACAATTTCGCGGGCCTGGCGCAGATCGGCATACACGGCATGCCCCAGCAGCCAATGATGGCGATGGCGATAGCCATGCAGGCCGATTTCATGTCCCTGCTGCGCCATTTGCTTTAACACTTCTGGACAGGCGGCGGCTTTTTCGCCCAGGACAAAAAATGTGGCGGGGACATTGTATTGCGCCAGCAATGCCAAGACAGAAGGCGTCGTGTGGGGATCGGGGCCATCGTCAAATGTCAGCGCCACACGGGGCACATTATCCTGAAAGCCGCGCCAGGGCCGCCGCCAAAACAGCCGCGCCCATAATTCGGGCACAAGATAAGCCACAAGCAGGCCTTTTACGGCATATCCCAAAGCCACATAAATCCACATTGTTCATGCTGTCAGATGGCGATCGATCGGAAATATAATATAGGCAAAAGCCAGCAGCAGTAAAGCGGCGCCTCCCATTAAAAAAGGAGCGGCAGGGCTGAGATGTTCCCATAACAGGCCCGCTGCAGGAGGGCCACAGGCCGCGCCCAGCCCTTCTAAAGTTGTGAAGACGCCCCATAAGCCGCCGCGGCGATCAGGGGGCATTGCACGCGCCAGCAGCGTATTCCAGGAAGTCAGGATCAGCGCATATGCGCCGCCTAAGAGCGCGGCAAGAAGCGCCGCCTGGAGGGGCTGTCGAACAAATGCGATAGCGGCCAGCGGCCCGGCTGCAGCGAAAAATCCCGCACATAAAAAGGGCCTTGGGCCGTAGTGATCCACAAGCCGCGCCACAGGATGTAACAGCAACAAGGCAAGCCCGCCGCCGCCCAACAAGAGCCAAATGACATCTTTCGTGGCCCAGCCCAATTGCTTCGTGGCATAGCGCTCCATCACAGCCAGCACAAGCGCTAAAATGAATGTTTGCAAAAACAAGCCTGGCACAAGGGCGCGCGATGCCGCGAGCGCCTGTCCTACGCGCTGCAAATATGGCTTCCTGGGGGCCTGATTGTCTTGGGGCTGGAAACGCGCTTTTGTGTCAGCCATGTGCCCCCACAGGCCCAGAGCCGCCGCTAAAACAGCGCTCACATTGGCTCCTGCAAGCAGGCTTAATGTGGCTTCTAACGGCAGGCGATGCAGCAAATACAGGCTCAGCAATGTTCCCAGGCCGCCGCCCGCCAGCCAGGCTGTAAACACAGCGCTCAGCGCACGTGCCTGAAAATTTGGGCCGGCGCGGCCTGTGACGCCAGAAATGACAGATGTCCAGACAGGCGCCAGGCCAGCCCCAATGAGCATTACGCCGGCAGCAATAAAAGACAGAACAGAGGATAAGCTTACAATCAACAAGCCCCCTAACACGACAAGGGAAGCGCCCATCGATGTCCGCATAGAGCCCAAATGATCCACAATCCAGCCCGAAGGAGAACGCAACAGCGTGTCGGCGCCAAAGAGCAAGCCTAAAAGCCAGCCTAAAGTGAGGACAGAGGAAATATGCAAACGCTGCTGCAAAATAGCGGAGAGCACCGCTAGAAATAAGGCGCTGCGTACAAATTCGCAGCCGCCCAAAACGAGGAGCTGCGCCCAGGAACGGGCGGGCAGATATACAGGGAACAGCGTCCGAATGCGGCGTGAAGATAAAGCAAACAAAACACAAAATCTCCTTTTTGCGGATGAATATTTCTGCTCAGCTAAGAAAATGGGGCTGGATATGTTTATGATAATGCTTCCACATAGGCTCCTGCAATGTGGCCACAATCTCAGCAGCCGCATTAGGCCTGGCGAGGCGGGCGGCAGCGGCTTGCATCTGAGCAAGCCTCTCTGGGGAGGCAAATAATTCGGACAGACATCTTTGAAGCTCGGATAAACGAGAGGCCGTGGCAGCGGCGCCTGCCCGGACTAAAAAACGCGTATTTTGTTCTTCCTGGCCCGGCAAAGGGCGAAAAATAAGCAAGGGCAGATGCCGGGCGAGCGCTTCCGTAACTGTCAGGCCTCCCGCTTTTGTGATAATCACATCCGCCGCCGCCATAAACACATCCACATGATCGACATAGCCAAAGACATGCATGCGTCCAGAAGGCAGCTGTGCGGCTTCCTGCGTAAAACGGCGCTTCAGCCGGCTATCGCGGCCGCAAATTACTACTAATTGGACTTCTGGCAAGAGGCTGTGAAACAATTGTGGCATTTTGTGCAGACGCGGCAGGACGCCAAACGCGCCGCCCATCAACAATAATACAGGCTGCTTTGGAGGAAGGCCCAATTGCTGGCGCGCCTGCAGCTTTTCCAGCGGCTGCGCGAATTGCCGCCGCACAGGGATGCCGCTGGCGTAGATGCAGGAGGGATTCAGGCCTCGTTCAATCAAGCCCTCACGAAGGGATTCGGCGCCGACAAAATAAAAATCCACAGCGGGATGTAGCCACTGGCTATGCACTGTATAATCCGTGATTACAGTGGCTAAAGGCACATCTGTGAAGCCCTGCTGGCGCAATTGCGCCATCACGCCTGTGGGCGTGGGATATGTGCTGACAACAAGATTCGGCCTGTATTCCTCAAGAAAACGCTGCATGGCACGCTGCCCGAGGCTATTGAGACGGCGCTGGAAAAAAGAATCAGGGCGAATGCGCATCGTGCGGCGATAAAAACTGCCATACAGAAAAGGCGCGTAGCGCAAACTGAAAATATAGCTGAGACGCACAAGCTCATAAAAGACTCTGTTCATAAATTGCCCAAAATCCACAAGGCGCACTGTCGCCTGCGGAATCTGCCGCTGGAATTCCTCCTGCAGCGCCATAGAGGCCTGGCGATGCCCCTCGCCAAAGCTCGCCGAAATAATCAAAATTCTGGGCTCCCTAGCAGCCATCTGTTGGCCGATTGCATCCGCTGATAATTTTAGCATTAGGCAGCAAGCCTAATTGACACTGAAATCGCCCCATTTTGAGGCGTTTGAGCAAGAAGCGTCTCCCATATCTTTTCTGTAGTTGCGCTTCTTGTCATTGCTTATTATTGCTTATTATGCGCAAATTTAAAGAAAGCAGCAAGCAGCTTGCGGAACATTTATTGGCGTTTTGCTTGTTGGCGTTATAAATACGGGAAAAGCACGAAAAAGAGGCGAGGAATTTGCGCACAGACAATTTTTCAGATGCCCTTGAGGGGCCTTGATTTTAAGGCTTTCCCGCTTATATTCTGAAAGCTTAATCCGCATATTTTTGAGCCGGCTTGACGCATAAACTTTATTGCTGAGATAGAGCGATGATAGGCGAAATATTGGCGTCTGTGAGTCAATTTATCATTCATGTAGAATCCACATTGGGCTATGGGGGGATTGTGCTGTTGATGGCGATCGAAAGCTGCTGCATTCCCTTGCCCTCAGAAGTGATCATGCCCTATGCGGGCTATTTGTGTACAGTGGGGCGCTTTAATTTGTGGCTTGTGGCGTTGGCGGGGGCCGTGGGCTGTGTCGTGGGCTCCATTCCGGCGTATTATCTGGGGCTGTATGGGGGGCGGCCCCTGATATTGAAATACGGGAAATATATACTGATGAGTCGGCATGATCTGGAAATGGCGGATCGCTGGTTTGAGCGCCACGGGGATATTACAGTGTTTATTGCCCGCCTGCTGCCCGTCATTCGCACTTTTATTGCCTTTCCCGCCGGCGTGAATCGGATGAATATGCAAAAATTTATCATTTATACATTCCTCGGCTCTTATCCCTGGTGTTTCATGCTGGCCTATGTGGGCGTCAAAGTCGGCGAAAATCTGGAAATTCTGAAGCCGTATTTTCATAAATTTGATGCCGTCATTGGCCTCTTGCTTCTGGCCGGCATTGTTTTCTGGATCTGGCGGCATGTGCATGCAAATCGCCTCGCCCCCGAGGAAATATCCTCCGATTCCTGAGGCGCAAAGCGGATCCGGCTCCCCGTGCGTTTCTTGAAAATCCACGCCAATCTGGATTCTTCGCGTGTTAATAAAAGCTTTATAGCCTTTATCTTATTTTTTTCACAAGGAAATACATCGGGCAAAGCGAATACATAAGCGAAGCGAAAAAAAGAGGAGGCATGCCCGATGCGTTTCCTGGCATCTTTTCTTGCATTGGGGCTTGTGGGGACATTGGGGCTGTGGAACAGTGCCCAAGCGAAGGCGATTGTGATTAAGCGCGCTTTGAATGTGGCGACACAAGGCAAGCAATTGCTGACGAACGGCGATCTGGAACGGCTGGAGGCGGGAAAAATCGCGGAAGTGCAGCCCTGGGAGAAGGGCTACGAAGTGGATACGCGTGTGGCGCGCAGCGGCAAAGTGTCAGCGCGCGTTACGATTACGGATCCCGCGGCAGGCCAGCATGGCCTGACATATCCTGTTGTGCTCAATCAAAAAATCGCTATGCCTTTCACGGCGGAGCTATGGAGCAAGGCCGAAAATGTCAGCGGCACGGCCGACGGCAATTATTCGCTGTATATCGATCTGGAATATATGGATGGCACGCCGCTTTGGGGGCAAATTGCGCCTTTTTCGGTGGGGACTCATGATTGGGAGAAGCGGACAGTGACCGTCGTGCCCGAAAAGCCCGTGCGGAATGTGAGCTTTCATGCGATATTTCGCCATCATACAGGCACTGTATGGTTTGACGATTTTGCGTTTTATGTCCTGGATTTGCCGGGCGGGGCCAGCCTTTTTGATGGCATTCCTGTGTTGTTGGGCGGCGCAACAGGAGGGGCCCAAAGAACAGCGCGGAGCCTGTCCTTGGGCCGGCCGACGGAAGCCCTTTTTGTGCTGACGGAAGAAGGAGAATGGATCGGGCCCCAGCTTAAGGGCCGCGGCGGCTTAATGCTGCGCGAGGCGCGGCGGAAATCCGATTTTCGACGGCCGCTGGGAACAGTGCAGCGGATAGGCGGCAAGCTCCGCTTTGAGGGCACCGACGAGGAATTAGGGCTGAAAGTCACAGCGGAATATGCGCTTATGGGGACGCCACCTCATACAGCGATTCGTGTGGACGGCGTCATCGAGGATCTGACCGGCGAGGAGCGCGGCGTCAGTATTTACGCCGTGCTGCCGCTGACGGCGGACCGATGGCATGACGATATGCGGACAAGCCGCCCCATTGAAGCGGGACAGAGCTATGCTTTTACGACGCAAGTGGGCTGCGGCGCCAATGGACGGATGTCGCTGTATCCCTTCGGCTGCATCACGGCCGGCAATAATACATTTGCGGCTGGCGCGCCGCTGGATCCGCCGCGGCTGTATCGCTTTGGCTATGACGCGACAAGCGGAGAACTGTACGCAGTGGAGGATCTGGGGCTGACAAAAGATTGCAAAACGCCCCAAAAAGCCTCCTTCAGCTTCGTCATCTATCAGCCGCCTGCCTTTGGCTTCCGCGGCGCTCTGGACGCCTATTACAAGCTGTTTCCTGAATTTTTTGTGAAGAGGACAAAAGTAGAAGGGAATTGGGTGGCGTTTGACGACATTGCGCGTGTGCAAAATCATGAGGATTTTCACATTGCCTTCAAGGAGGGCACCAACAATCCGGAGTTTGATGAACAGCATGGGATTTTGACCTACACATATGTGGAGCCGGCGAGCTACTGGATGGCGATGCCGAAGGATATGCCGCGCACGCCCGAAGAGGCCTTAAAATATCTGGCCCAGCAAGCAGCCCAACAGCCGCCTGTGCCCCGGGCGGCCGCGACCATGACATCAGCCCTTAAAAAAGTCGACGGGAGCCTGCAATTCAGCCTCGAAAATGCTCCGTGGTGTGACGGCGCCCTGTTCATTCTCAATCCTGATCCGGATATTCCGACGACAGCGGAATATCCTGTCAATCAGGGAATGTTGCTGTGGCAATCCATCCGGCGGGAGCTGGACGGGGGGCCCCAGGAGGGCTTGAGCTATTGGCGGCCGTGGGGCGAGGGCTTTGCCGTGGCGCCGGGGGAGGGGCGCAATGGCTCCCAGGCTGCTGTAATTGAGCGGACGGCTGTGGGGCCCGGGCATGGCCTGTCGCAATCCTTTGTCCTCAATCAAGAAAAGCCGGGCCGCATCATCGTGAGCGCCTGGAGCAAGGCGGAAAATGTTACAGGAGAGGCGGATAAGGATTATTCCCTGTATTGTGATCTTGTTTTGGCAGACGGCAGCTCCAGCTGGGGGCATGCGGCGGCTTTTACGCCAGGCACGCACGATTGGGAACAGAAACAAGTTGTGATAGATCTGCCCCAGCCCGTGCGGACAATATCCCTGTATCTTTTGTTTCGCGGCAATCACACGGGCAAAATCTGGCTGGATGATGTATCCGTGACGCTGGAAGGCAGCACCGAGAATCTCGTGCGCAATCCGGGGCTGGAGCCCCTGCCTGCGTCAAAGGCGCGCATTGATGGGACATATATTGATTCGCTGGAGATGGCCGCTACAGCGCTGGATTTTGATCGGAATCATTGGCGCGCAGCGGATGTGCCGCTTGTCTTTACAACAGCCGAGGGCCTGCCCGCCGAATTGTTGATGTTTGGGACATATGAATTTGTCAAAGATGTCAGCGAAAAAATGCACGCTGAGGAACGGACGATCTTTGCCAATGGCGCGCTGCATCGTTTTGCCCAGCCGGCGGCGATTCTGGATGTGATGGGGACAGAAACGAATTGGCATCGGGGCGGGCGCTGGACGCCTATGCAGGATGCGGAATGCAATTTTAAGCGGGCCCTGTGCTATCAGCGGCCCTATTTGCTCCTGCAAAACACTGTGTTTGAAGAATTCCCCGTGGAGCTTGTGGAAAAATATATGAGCCGGGCGATTTTTTATGGGATGATGCCCAGCTTCTTTTCGCATAATGCGGCGGAGCGAACATACTGGTCGCGGCCCGAAATATATAATCGCGATCGGCATTTGTTTAAGAAATATATGCCGGCGGCGAAACTAATTGCGGCCGCGGGCTGGGAGCCGCTCACATATGCTGCGACCGATAATCCAAAAGTGTATGTGGAGCGCTGGGGCCGCGGCGCGGAAATCTATTTTACGCTCTTCAATGATAGCCAGCAGCCGCAAACATATATGTTGAGCATTGATACGCGCGCTTTAGGCCTGAAGGCATTTAAAGGAGTAGAAGTGCTCATCGGGGATAAAAGCGTGGAAGGCAAGCCCGTCATCCGCGAGACAATCGGGCCCGAGGAGCTGCGCGTGTTCAAGATTATCCCGTAAAACGCCCGTCTTCACAGCATGAGCCCTCGAAGCAAATTTGAAGGCGGACATCTTGCGGAAATAATAATTTTTTGAGGAGCGCAGCCATGAAAGGCTTTTGGGGGCTTATTATTGCCTTATTATTTGGGGCAGGGGCTCCGGCAATGGCGCTTGTTATCGTCCGTGAAGGCGTGTCGGAATATACGATAGTCGTGGCGGCGGAAGCTATTGCTCCGGAGCTTACGGCAGCCAAAGAATTGCAGGAGCATCTGAAGCTCGTTACAGGCGCCCAATTGCCCCTTGTCACGGAAGCACAGGCGCCTGGAGGCGAAAAGCGCATTTATGTGGGGCAGACAGAGGCGTTTAAGCGGGCGTTCCCCCAAGAGGATCTGGCGGGATTGAAACATGATGGAATTATATTACGCACGGCGGGAGAGCGCCTGTATTTGCTGGGCGGGCGGCCTCGAGGGACACTGTATGCTGTATATACATTTCTGGAAGACATAGTGGGGGTTCGCTGGTGGGGCTCCCGTCCGGACGAGACTTTTATTCCCCATCGGCCCACGCTGGAAATTCCGGAGCTCAATACGCGCTATGTGCCGGCGCTGCAATATCGGGAGGCTTTTTATCGCGGGGCGCTGGAGGGCCTCTATGCGGCCCGCAGCAAATGCAATGGCCATTTTGCGCGCATTCCGGAAGAATATGGCGGGCATTATCGGATCCTAGGATGGTGCCACACTTTCTATCAGCTTTTGCCGCCTGCCCAATATTTTAAAGAACATCCTGAATGGTACAGCGAAATCAACGGGCGCCGCGTGGCCGAGCACGCCCAGCTCTGCTTAACAAATGAAGAGATGCGGGCAGAATTGACACGGCAAGCGCTGGCCTGGCTGCGACGCGATCCTTCGGCCGGAATTATTTCTATTTCGCAAAATGATTGTTATGGCGCCTGCCAGTGCGCCCGCTGCAAAGCCGTTGTGGCCGAAGAGGGCGCGGAATCCGGCATGCTGCTGCGTTTTATCAATGCCGTCGCGGAGGAGATAGAGAAGGAATTCCCCGGCACGCTTGTGGAGACGCTTGCCTACACATACACGCGCAAGCCGCCTCAACATGTCCGCCCCCGGCATAATGTCATTATTCGTCTGTGCTCCATCGAGGCTTCCAGCGCCCAGCCCCTGGCGACAGGCCCCCAAAACGAAAGCTTTCGCCGGGATATCGAGGGCTGGAGCGCTATTGCGCCGCAACTTTATATCTGGAATTATGTAACAAATTTTGCCAACTATATCAGCCCGCATCCCAACTGGCGCGTGCTGGGGCCGGATATTCGCTTTTTCGTGGCCCACAAAGCAATAGGGCTGTTTGAACAGGGCGATGCCGGCAGCACCTGCAGCGATTTTCCGGAGCTGCGGGCCTGGCTGCTCGCGCATTTGATGTGGGATCCCTCCCGGGACGAACGGGCGCTCATAGAGGAATTTATGCGGGGCTATTATGGCCCTGCCGCTGAGCCGTTGCTGGAATATATGGCGCTATTAGAAAAACGGCTGGACGAGTCAGGAGCGCCGCTGCCGTGTTTTATGCGGGATACATCTTCATGGCTGGACCTCAAGACAGCTAATCGAGCGACAGAGCTTTTTGCCGAAGCGCTCCGGCGCGTTGCCGATAATCCGGGGCTCACAAAACGAGTGCGACGGGCAAAAATGCCTCTGGATCATAATTGGCTGCAACGCTACACCGCCTATAAGCGCGAAGCGGCCTTGACAGGGCAGCCGTTTGCGGGGCCGTCCGATCCGCGGGCTGCTGTGGAAGAATTCATTCAGGCCGCGCATGAATTTGATGTGGGCCAATTTCGCGAGGGCGCGCCCTTCGCGAAATATGAGCCTATTTTGCGGGGGCTATTTCCCGAAAAAGAGCCTGCGCCGCCCGCCGAAGCCGCGGGGCTGAAGCCAGAAGATTGGGCGGATATTCAACAAGGGGAATTCAGGCTGTATGGCCTGGGGCAATGGGCTTCCGTTGTTTCCGATGACAAAGCTTCGGATGGGCTGGCGGCTTCAATGCCCGCCACGCATAAGCAATGGGCTGTACAATATTATTTGCTTCCGCCTTTTACGGACAATGGCCAATGGCGCTGCTATGCCGTTGTGCGTTGCGAGGCGAAGGCACAGACAGGGCCAGCATTTCAAATCGGGATTTATGATAGTTCTGCCAGCAAAGGAGTTGTGACACAAACAATTACTTTAGAACAAGCGAAAGATAATGAATATCATACATATGATTTAGGCACACACGAGCTGAAAAGGGGGATGTATTTTTGGTTCGCGCCGATGAATAATCCAGAGCAAGTGTCTGCGATTTATGTGGATCGGATTTTCTTGATTCGGATGAGATAGACATCTACAATTCTTGCCCAATGGGGCCTCGTTGGGGATGCCTAGATACAAAGTTCGGGAGGAAGGCCTGTGAATGTCGCCTTAATTGGCTTAAAAGGGCATTATGGGACAATTTTAGAGGGGCTGCGGGAAGCAGGCTGTCGGCTGGCGGCTGTCTGTGATGATAATCCGGAAAATTTGGCCAACATTGCGCAATGGCCTGCAGCAGAGGCCGACACACGCACATATACAGATTTTCGGGAAATGCTGGAAAAGGAAGACATTGACATTGTCGGCGAAACAGACATAGACAGCCGGCGGGCGGAAATAATTTTGGCGTGCGCGGAGCGCGGCATTCATGTGCTGGCGGAAAAGCCTCTGGCCTTCAATCTGCAGGAGCTGGAGGCCGTCCGCCATGCTGTCCAGAAAAGCCCCATTCAATTAAGCATGCTTTTGACAATGCGCTTTGAGCCGGCCTATCGTCTCATGCGAGAAGTCGTCCAGGCGGGCGTGATCGGCGAAATCTGCCAGGCAGCGATGCAAAAATCCTATCGTTTAGGCCAGCGTCCAGCCTGGCAACGCAGCCGCCAGACCTTCAGCGGCATTATTCCCTTTATTGGCATTCATGCGCTGGATCTTATCCGCTGGACAACGGGACGCGAATTTTTGCGGGGAGCAGCTTTCTGCGCCAATACAGGGCATCCAGAAATGGGCGATCTGGAAGATAACGCCTGCCTGGCGCTGGAGCTGGACAATGGCGGCTCAGCAGGCGTGCGGCTGGACTATTGTCGCCCGGCAGCAGCGCCCACACACGGCGATGATCGGCTGCGTCTGGCGGGCAACAGGGGCGTCATTGAATCAATGGATAATGGCACGCGTGTGCTGTTAATCACAAATAAGGAGGGCCCACAGGAATTGCCTTTGCCGGAAAAAGGCAAACAATTTGTCAATTTCGTTCGTGCTCTGCGCGGCGAAGAGGCCTGCGAAGTGCCGGCGGAGGATTGTTTTCGCATGACGGAAATAGTACTGAAATTGAAAGAAGCGGCACAACAGCGGAAAATTGTCGAACTGGCCCGCTTATAAAATTAGAAAGCTTGGCGAAAAAATAGAGAAGGCTATAAAAAGACAGATTCAGCCCCGCCCGATAAGACGCGCGGCTCGGATTAATTTTTAAGGAGGCGAGAAGATGTTTCGGAATTTGAATTGCGGCGCAATAGGCGTTCCGGCGAATTTTGAGCAGGCGCTGGCTTATGCGAAGATGGGAGATTTTGAGGGCATTGATGTGCCGATGGGCGAAATTATTCCTCTCATTGAACAACACGGCGCGGATTATGTGAAAAAGATTTTTGCGGAGCACAATCTCCAGATGGGCGGCATTGGCTGGCCTGTGCGTTGGAATGGCAGCGAAGAAGATTGGCGTGCGGATCTGGAAAAGCTGCCTGAATTTTGTGCTATGGCGCAAGCCATTGGCGCCACACGCGCTGCCACATGGATCCCCTCGTGGAGCGAAGAACGAAATTGGGAGGAAAATTGGCGCTTTCATATCACGCGGCTTCGGCCTGTCGCCCAGATTATGCAGGATTATGGCGTGCGGATGGGGCTGGAATTTTTGGGGCCACGGACCTTATATAAGGGCAAAAAATACGAATTCATTCATTCAATGGATAAAATGCTGGAGCTGTGCGCGGAGATCGGGCCCAACGCGGGATTGCTTCTGGACGCCTGGCACTGGCATACATCGGGCGGCACGCTGGATGATTTGCACGCGCTGACAAATAACGATATCGTGTATGTTCATATCAATGACGCGCCGGCGGGGCTGAGTCTGGAGGAATATGTGGACAATGTGCGGGCGCTGCCAGGCGAGACAGGCGTCATAGATTTAACGGGATTTCTGCAGGCACTCCAAGCTGTCGGCTATGATGGGCCTGTGACGCCAGAGCCTTTCAGCGCCAAACTGAATGCGATGGAAGACAAAGCCGAAGCCGTGAAGCTTGTAGGCCAGATGCTGAAAAATGTTTTCACACAGGCCGGCGTATAGCCATAGCGCTGGCGCAAGGGATTTTTCTTTCGGGAGTGTTTGTATGGCGAGTCATTTGGATCCCCATATTTTCCATGCTTATGATATTCGCGGAATAATAGGCGAGCAGATTAATGTGGAAAGCGTGCGGAAGATTGCGCTGGCTTTCGGCACACGCTTTCGCCGCCATTATGCAGGCCAAACGCCTGTGCTTGTCGTGGGGCGAGATTTGCGTCACAGCTCACAAGAATTTGCGGCTGTGGCAATGGAGGCTTTGCGCGCGACAGGCTGTAATGTCATTGACATTGGCGAATGCCCCACGCCTGTTGTGTATTTTGCCATTGGCTATTGGAGGGCACAGGGCGGCCTGGGCGTCACTGCCTCCCACAATCCCCCCCAATACAATGGCTTGAAGCTGCGCTGGGGCGACGGGCCCTTTTATGGCAATGACTTGAAGGATCTTTATAAGGAAGCAGAAGCCGGCGATTTTGCTTCTGGCCAGGGCACATATGAGCGGCGCGATATCTGGCCCGATTATTTCGCGATTGTGCGTGAGCGCGTGCATTTAGAGCGGCCTGTGAAAGTCGTGCTGGATGTGGGCAATGGCTGCGGCACATTGACAGCGCCCCAAATTTTGCGGGAATTGGGATGCGATGTGGATGTGCTTTTCCCCGAGCCCAATGGAAAATTTCCGCATCGTGATCCGGATCCGCTTGTGGAAAAGCATGTGGAGATATTGAAGGCGCGCGTGTTGCAAAACAAAGCCGATGTGGGCATCGCCATTGATGCGGACGGCGATCGAATGGCTGTAATTGATAATACAGGACAATTTTTGATGCCAGATTTATATATGGCCCCGATATGTGAAGATGTGTTGCGTGATTGCCAGGATTGTCCTGTCACAATTGTCAGTGAAGTGCGCTGCTCGCGGGCGATCATTGAATTCGTAAAGAAGCGAGGAGGACGAATAGAGCTGGCTGCCTGTGGCTATCCTTATATTCTCAAGAGAATGGCGGAAACAAACGCGGCTCTAGGCTTTGAAACAACAGGACATTGTTATTTCAACGATCCTTTTATCAAATTTGATGACGCCAGCTTTGCAGCGGCACGCCTCCTTGCCAGCCTCTCGCGCAGCGATCAATCCTTAAACGATCTTATTCAGCCGCTGAAGGAAGAATGGCTGCCTTCGCCGGAAATCCGTTTTACATGGCCGGACGGCACGGATCCGAAGCAGATTGCACAATATGTAGCGAAGGCGAAAAATTATTATCGTGAACGTGGCCTGACTATTAATGAAACAGATGGAGCGCGTGTAGAAATGGAGGACGGCTGGGCGCTCTTTCGCGTCGGCCAGACGCGGCCCCAGCTCGTAGCGCGCTGGGAAGGAAGAAATGAAAAAGAACGCGATCGTATTGGCGAGGAATTGCTAAATATATTGCAAAAGATCACAGGCCGGGAGCCCGATAAAAGCTGAAATAGATGGCAAAACGGGATTTACATTTTTTATTAGCCTCAGCACAATAAGCTGACAAAGCTAATTTTATTGCTCCAGGACAAGCGTGCGCACATTATCCAGCCAGCGCCGGGCTTGCTCTGGCTCCTGATAGGGGCAATGAAAGATAAAACGCGATCCGGGCGGCGCCTGTTGCAACAATTGCCGAATTTGTTCTTCTAACAATCCTCCGGGCACAAACACAGGCCCTTCGGGGCCGCCTAAAATTTGCAGCATCGCCTCATAGCCCTGGCTTTTTGTCGGCGCACGATTGAAGGCGTAAAAATTGGGGATTTTCTTGAAGGAAGGGAATTGATGATCCGCGTCGGCGCAGCAATGCATGCCCAGGCCGCCAAATGTTTCTGATAGCTCTATTAATTCGGGCAGCAAAAATTCCTCGAACATCTCCACGCTGATTAAGCCGCATTCATCATTGGAAATCCAGGGCCCCAGCTCAGGCGGCGCCCATGTCAGAGGACAATGCGCCAGAGAAGCTGTAGGGAATTCCCGATAAAATAGCTGCAAAAAATTGCGCAACAAATGGGCGCATTTGCGCGCCAGCCGCTGGACAGCTCCGGGATTTTCATACAGGGCGCAAAATAAATCCGTTTTATCCCAAATCAGGCATGCTGTGTCAAAGCCGGATTGCAAATCCGGGGGCCCAATGATGACATCAGGGCCCAATTCCTCGCGCACAAGCGCCGCCAGCTCCAAAATGCGCATCAAATTGCGGCAATTTTCCACAGCAGGCTCCGCCAGTCGATCCGCTTCTTCTGCGCTGAATACAATGGGCTGAGCCGCAGGATTATTGTCGGGATAATAATGCGTGGGGCAGCCAAAAGCAGCGGCATAAATGTGCGTGCCCGTCATTAAAGGCACAACAGGAACGCCATCGTCTTGCAATTGCTCCGCCAGCTCATGCCAGCGCAAATACGGCTCAATAGCCCAGGGCAGCCAATCGCGAACAGGGCGATCCGATTCTGTATAATCGCCGGCTTCCCAAATCGGGCGAAGAGGCGGCGCTGAAAGAACAACTGCATGCCGTTCAAAGGGCCCCCGCGAATATAGATTACGCAAAAAATCTTGATTATGTTGTAAACGAGAATTCATCGCTTCCTCCTCTAATAGCGCAACATGGCGCTGAGATTCTGGCCGAAGAACTTTTTATATCTTTTGCGCTCTTGTTTGGGCTGTACGATGAGATAAAAGTACAATGGAGCCGGGACGGACCTTCAATGCCTGCGCCACTTGTTCACATTTTACTTTCAACATATAAAAACATTTATTGGCTATATCGCCTAATTCGCTGACTGTCTCGTAATTGGCATGCCCTTTGCTAATCACAAGATCCGCCTGTAAAAATTCCCGGCGCGCCGTTTCGCTCACATATTGCCAGGGAAAGCCAAAATAATTTGTTCCTGTATCGATCAGGCGAACAAGCTTATCCAGCCCGATTTGTAGCGCATCCTCACGCAGCGCATCGTTTACAATGGGGCCGCCCTTCACTACTGCAATAATCCGCTCAGGCCCAATGATCTCCATCAACAGCCGATCAAATACGATTTCGCCCGCGTTATCCGTTAAATATAAAATTCGGCGGGCTGCAGATAGTGCCTCCTCAAAAGCCTCTAATTCAGCGACATCAAAGCCATGCTCTATCCGCGCCACAACATCACGCCATAAATCGTATTGCTGCGCCAGGCCCAAATCAATGATATTGCCGGCTACAGCCAAAATAAGGGCTTCATATAGCGGCTGAGCCGATTGCGCTAGTCGCTGCCTGAGCTGCGGATACAGCGCCAGCGCCGCCTCATTGGCCTGGCGCTTTTCCTCTTTGTAAGGATCCGCAACGCCGCTGAGCTCCCGGCATGTTTCGTAGGCGATTTGGGACAGCACAGCCGGAGAATCGTTAAAAGGCAAGCCGATATAGCGGCGCATTGTTTCATCCATTATGGCGCGCAATAAGGCTTCATCGGCTGTGCAGCGTGTGGCCGTATTGTAGGCTTGTGCTATCATACAGGGCAAACAGGCAATTGTGGCTTTCATAATATTCCTCAAAACAGCCTTCCTGAAAACATATACAGGCTAAAAGTATAGCAGGAACATTTGCTCTCGTCATCAGCAAAACAAAAAGCTATAATAGGCACATTATGAACGAAGTTAAGGCTCCAGGAGACAAGCCTTTTACAGACTCTGAGGGGAAAAAGCCCGTTGCCTACAGGCGGCTGATGGCTGCCTCTATGCTGTGTATGATAATGTTTGGGGCTGTATTGGTTGTGCCGCCTGTGTGTTTGGAAGCGATTGGGCGCGAGCTACAGATTAATTATGAAGCGCGCGGCATGCTGATTGCCGTGCGGATGGCGGCGCTGATTATCTCGCTATTAATTGTCGGCGCTCTGGGCGAGGGGCCCTACAAACGACATTATCTATTAGGCGGGCTTGTGGCGATTGGCTTTTCCCAGGCCTGGGGCGCTCAAGCGCCGCGCTATTCCCTGCTATGGGCGGCAATGGCCCTTTCGGGCTTGGGCAAAGGCGTTGTGGAGGCGCTTGTCAATCCGCTCGTCGCGCAATTAAATCCCACGCAATGCGCACGGGCGCTCAATGTTGTGAATGGGCTTTTTTCAGTGGGGCTTGTTATCGGGGCGCTCAGCACCGGCTTCTTGTTAGAGGCGGGCTTTTCCTGGCGGCTGGCGTTCGCTGTATGGATTGTGCCGCCCTTAATTTGCGCGCTGCTTTTTTATACGCCTCGCTATCCCGAAGGCGCTCCCTCCCCCTCTTTTTCCGCAAAACAAAAACACAATTTGGCGGCAGACGCCCAGGGCAACAGCTTCTGGGCGTATTTTGCCTCTCCTTTATTTTGGGCCTTGATGATGGCGATGCTGATGGGCGGCGGCTGCGAAGCGGGCTTGACTTCCTGGGCCGCGAATTTTGTCTCGGCTGTTTTGCAGGCTTCGCCTTTAGGCGGCGCGTGGACAACAGCCATTTATGGCACGGCAATGGCCCTGGGGCGTTTTGGCAGCGGCTGGCTTGTGGCGCGCTGGACGCCCCTGCGCTTAATGGCTTTCTCCGCCGCCGCCTGTGGCGCCGCCACCTTAGGATTATCGTTCGTTTCCTCCCTGGCGGGCGCTTATGCTCTGTTCGCGCTGGGCGGCTTGTTTGTGGCTTGTTTCTGGCCCACGCTTTTGTCCGTCGCCTCAGATCATATCTCAGCCGGCTCCACGGCCCTGTTTGCCCTGATGGCGACAGCGGGCGTTGCCGGCTGTATGCTGTTCCCGTGGCTGATGGGGCGTATTGGCGATATGTGGGGCTTGCGGGCGGCGATGCTCGT
>CAZUOJ010000056.1:16488-22243 GCA_964622325.1 uncultured Armatimonadia bacterium | reverse complement strand
TCTCGCGTCTGCTGCAGCTCCACTTGCGCGATTAATTGCTCCATTGTCTGGCCTGTCCGCTCCAAAATTTCGCGCAGCTTGGCATTCTCATCTTCTTCTGTTTTTGGAGCCGTCTGGCCAGGCGCCCCTGGCACACGCTGACAGCCCCCCAGCCAGAGCCCTAAGCAGCCCAGCAAAAT
Organism: uncultured Armatimonadia bacterium; assembly: GCA_964622325.1. GTDB lineage: Bacteria > Armatimonadota > Zipacnadia > Zipacnadales > UBA11051 > JAJFUB01. Next base: position 22,064 of record CAZUOJ010000056.1, on the reverse strand, counting down.
GCCGCCTAACAAAATAAAAACGAGATTTTTGTTCCCTTGCATCCTTCAATCTCCCGGATTAAGCTGACGGAAATGTTTTTTTCAGGGGCGACGACGCATCCATTTTCATTATATGTCAAGACAAGTCCTTCTGGCAACGGCGGCTCTGTTGTTGCCGCTGAACAAAGGATATAATAACAACATTGACGAACAGCGACAAAACTTTTCCAAGCAGCGCTTATTTTGGGGCAATTAGCTTCTAACGATTTTTTAAAGTTCTGCAGCGTAAGAATGGCTTCATCTGATCAGCAGCTTATCCAATCTATTCTGGCAGGCCAGCAGCAAGCCTTTACGGAGCTGACTCAACATTATCGGAAACGATTGATCAGCTTTTTAACGGGCCGCCATCAGCTCCCGAAAGACGAAGCCGAAGATATTGTTCAGGATGTTTTTGCCACACTTGTAGAAAATAATTTTGCTGCTTTGCGCAGCTTTGCCGGCCGCTCCAGCTTTTATACATATCTTTGCGCGATTGCTTTACGACGGCTGTATCGTTCGCGCCGTCGTATGCTTCCGCGTGCTGAGCCTGCCGTCGATAATCCGCCTCACGAGCCAGCCGCGGATCCCACGGAAAAAGAAATTACAGCTGCGGATGTGCGGCAGGCCCTGCAGACTCTGCCTGAAGAATTCCGCATAGCGTTAATGTTATATCATTTTGGCGGAATGGAATATCATGAAATTGCTGCCTTATTGGACATTCCCGTCAATACAGTGGCCACACGGATATGCCGCGCCAAACGCCGTTTAAGGGAGTTGCTTGCGCCAGAATAATTTCTCCCTAGTTTTTAATGCGGATTTTCCGCACATGTAGCTGAAACTAGCCAAAGGCTTTTCGGGAAGATTTACGCCCAAACATGTCTCCTAATATATAGAGAATGCAGGACGACATTGCTGATGAAATGCCCATCTGACATAGAGCTGAATGATTATATTGAAAATCGGCTGCCCACGCGACGCCGCTGGGAATTGCAGGGGCATCTGCGTGCTTGTCCGCGCTGTCAAGCCGCATTGCAGACGCTGGCGCAATCTACAGAGTGTTTGGACACGTTGGGGCATGTGGATACATTTTCGGCTGAACATCCGTCCCTGGAGGATTTAGCTTCTCTGCGGGAAAAGCGCTTGGCCAAAAGCCAGCAGGCAGCTCTATTGGCTCATCTGAGCCTCTGCCCGGAATGTGCTTTTATTTTCGGGCGCTTGCCCCGTCACACGCCCGCCAGGATCTGGGAGCGCCATTGGCAGCCGCTTGCCGCCGCTGCCAGCTTCATTCTTGTCCTTGCTGTTGCTTTTGTGGCGTGGCAGCAAGGCTATATTTCCCGCAGCGATGTCCCGCTCACAATAACACAGCATTACGAGCATACAGGGGCTCCCAGCCTGGAAATTCCTGCCGCCAAAAGCCTCCGGCAAGATCAAGCCCAAGCGTTGGGCAAAGGCGTAGCGCAGCAAAAAGAGGCTGTTGCCTTGCCAGCGGATCAAGCGCCCGCGTCGGGCAGCTACAAGCCTGTGCCTGCGGCTAAAAAGCCTTCTCGAGCTCCTGCTGCGATGTTGCCGAAAACAACACAGCGCCGTTCGGCTTTTCCAAAGCCTCAAGCGCGTTTTCTTTCTTCTCAAAAAAGAAACGAAAAATCTCAGGCGTCCTTGCTGCCTGAAGATAGCTCCCCAAAAAGAGCTGCTGCGCCCCTTATTCCCTTATCTGGCAGGCGGATACAAGAAAAAAGCCTGTTGCCTTCTCAGCCGCTTTCGGCGCAGCCAGAATCTGTTTGGCCGCACGCAGCGGGCGGGAGCGCTCAGCCTGCCGCTCCAGAGGCGCCGCCTCTTGCCCAGACGATTGAGGCGTCTGCTCCTGTGGCAGCGCCTGCCCCCATGGCTGCTTCAAAAGCAATCTCGCCAGATACGATGGAGACGAAACGCTCTGGCGCCGCTCCTTCGTCTCGCAATGTTTTGGGAAAGGCGGCCTGGACAGCTCCCAAGAAAAGCAAGCCGAAGCTGTCTGTGGCGGCAAAGGAGACGATGCGAGCGCAGCCTTTGCAGGCTCCGCCTGCCCCTGCGAAAGCAACACGAGGCGCAGGCTTAGCCCCTGAACAGACAAGAGAGGAAGAATTCGCGCGTCTAAAAGCGCTGCCAGCTGGAGAACACAATCCTCTGACTATTTTTCCTCTTGATCTTGCGGAATTGAAGAATGAGAGCATAGCCAGGAATCACATAAAAGATCTTGATCAATGAACGAGGATGAAGACAGGCAGCTCGCGCAGCTTTTGAGTCTTATCAAACAAACAAGCCTGGAATAGGGCTTCTTTTCCTTAATTTTTTTCTTCCCTTTTTTCACAAAGACAAAAAGAAGCCTGTACAGGCTTCTTTTTGTTTGCGTTTTTAAGGCCGGATTTAGGGCTAGAAATCGCTATGTAAATCCAAATCCTTAGTCTTCATCCTCGTCTGCTTCCTCATCCAATTCCGCCAGCGCAGGCCGCGCCGCCACAGCCAGCGGCACAGGCGGCATTACATCGCCATAAGGATTTTCCACTTCACGGCCCAGCATTTCCTTCACAGTTTTGCCCCGCGCCGCGGCCACTTCTTGGGGATCGCGCAGCATGCTTAAAGCCTTGAAACATGCTTTTGCGCGATTAAATACAGTGCCGCTGCCCAGCGACTTTGTGAGAATATCCCGGATGCCACTGACTTCTAATATCTGCCGTGTGGCGCCGCCAGCGATGATGCCCGTGCCGCGCGAGGCGGGCTTGAGCAATATCCGCGCGCCGCCCACTTTAGCGATAACTTCGTGGGGAATTGTGTAGCCATCCAGCGGCACGCGAATAATGTTCATCCGGGCGCGCCGCAACGCCTTCGCAATGGCTTCCGGGGCATTGCGGGCTTTGCCCACGCCCAGGCCCACATGGCCGCGGCCATCGCCCACGACAGCCACGACGCGCGAAGACGAAATGCGCCCGCCTTTTACAGTCTTGCGCGTTCGATCTATGCGCACAACGCGTTCAATTAAGCCTTCTTCAGTCTGGATTTCCATTGCTGACGACATTTTTTTCCAGCTCCTGAAATATTCTCGCCTCCCCACACGAGGGGAGGCAGGGATATTAAAGATAACATATTCAAGCCTTTCTGTCAACGAGGCACAAGCTTATCTCAGCCCTGATGATTCGGCGCTGCATTTGATCTGGCCGTGCTCTCAGGCACAGGCTGCGGCCGATGTGGCGGGCGATCCACAGAAGGCACATCGGCAATGATAGCTCCACAGCCTGTGCACAATTGTGTGTTCTCATCAATTACTGTGCGGCATTTGGGACAATGAACTGTCAAACGCACTCCAAAGCTTGCATTCTGCTGTGTCTTTTTTGTTTGTTCGGAACAATCTTCTTTCCACATTATTCTCTGCTCCCGGCGATAATATTTTAGTCTGTCCTCCACACGCCTCGGATTGCCAGGGCCCACAGCTCGGGCTGCGCAGCCAAATTTCCGGGCTGAAATTTTATCTCCGCCACATGTTTTTGCGGCATAGGATTGGCGAAAGCAATCAAATAGGCCCATCTCTTCTTTTGTTCCTCTGCTGTGAGAAGCGTTGTCGCTAGGGCTCCATAGGCGTAGGGGAAGGGCTCCGCAAGCTCAACTGCGCGCAGATGAAATGCATATAAGATAGGCTGCGCCTCTTGCGATCCGTCTTCATAGCGGAAAATAAATTGTCCAATGGGCACGCCCTGCCAATTTTCTTTCTTCTTAAATTCCTCCTCAAACTCTTTGCGCTTATCGGGCAACAATTCTGCAGTCAGGAGCGCATAAAGCACAGAACAGGGCTTGTCTACAGGAAATATCTTCTCTTCTCGTATTGGCACAGCCCAGGGCTGGAGCCGCAAGCCTGCCACTTTAATTTGCTGTTCGCCAGGCGCCAAATTCTCCCAGATGGCGCCTGTATAGGGCTTTCGGACAGCAGCCAGCCGTTGTTGCGCAAGCGGCCGCCGGACAAAAAATTCAGATTCTAAAGGCACGCCATCCGCCATTTCATCCGGATACACATTCCAGCTATATTCGCTGGCGACCATTTGATTGAGATATGAATAGCCTAGAGCGCGCCAGCAAGATTCCGTAAGCCAAGGCGTTTTGCTCCAGATGCCCCACATATTCCCGGCCACAAAGGGCAATTGGGCGCTATTAACGCCTCGCGAATTGCACTTCCACACTGTAAAGCCGCGGCGTTGCAAATCCCACAGCGAAAGCGGCGCTAATGTGGCTGACCAATTGCACATAATAATGTCCTTTGGCAGCCGCTCCAGCGTGTCCGCCAGGAAAAAGGGCGGGCCCCCATTGTGTTGGGGCAAAAGCATATCCGCCCACATCAGCATCTGCATCTGGCGAGATTTCGCATACGCATTCAAAAATTGCACATGCTCCTCAAAAAGCTGCCGTTTGTCCAGCCCGGCGCAGCGAGGACAGCGCTTTTCAGGCGGCACATTGAGCGTCTGCCAGCGAATTTCATCCAGCCCGAAATGAAAATAGCGTGGCGAAAAAACATCCCGCACTTCCTCGTATATATCGGTCAGCACAGCCCGTATCTGCGGATGGCGCGTGCATAATGTCTGGCTGTCATTATCTTCCCGATATTCGGGGAACGGGATCACAAGCCAGTTCGCATGGCCTAACGAATTCACAATCGGAAAAACATCCACGCCCTGTTCCCGCAAAAATTCCACAATCCGGCGCACTTCCTCTTTGCTCCAGGCAGCAGGCCCGCTAATTTCGGGATGACGCTCAAATTTCATCCCCTGCAAAACTTCCAGGCCGACGACATTGAATTTCAAGTCCACGACAGTTCGCTCCAAAAAATCCATAAAGAAGTCCGCTGAGACAGGCGCATCATTGGGATAGCCCCAGCGCGTTGTGGGCAAGCCGATATTAACAGCCCGGATGGGGAGGGAAGGCCAATCCACAATTGTGAGGCCCGGAGCCCTCGCCTCTTCAGCGCTGGGCGAAGCCGTGAGCAGGGCTTGTTTCAGCGTCAGCGCGGCATTATGCATCCCGGCTTCATCCAGCGCCGCCAGCAAAATCTCTTTATTGTTGATGTGCAGCACATAGCCTTGGGGACGCAGCTGTGAAAAGCGCTCCCATATTTCTGTTGGAATCTCCGGGCGCTCATATTCTGGCGTCAGGACAAGCACAGCCCAGCGCCATTTTTGCTCCCGAGGCCGTTTGAGGTCCACAGAACGCCCCCATATTCGCCCCAGATCCAGCTGAATATGTCCCAGCCCCACACGGGCAATCTGCTCCTGAGAGAAGATATAGGCGCTTAGTGTGGCGGGCAGCTTCAGCGTATAGGGATGCAGGCGCACAAATTTGGGCCGCGGCACCAGCTGCAATTCCTCCGGCTCTAAAGGCGCTATCTTTTCCGCGACAGGGAAGCGAAAACGTCCCAGATAACATCGTTCTCCTGCGGGCGTGTGCAGGCTTAAGGTCATTTGCCCCTGGCCCGCGGCCCCAGGCTGGCCGGGCAGCGCCAGCCATAATTCTTCTTGCGCCTGTTGCCCCAAAAGCGTTTGCTT
>CAZUOJ010000056.1:13398-16388 GCA_964622325.1 uncultured Armatimonadia bacterium | reverse complement strand
TTCCACGCCCACTTCCATCTCCAGCAGGGGACGGCTTTCGGCGCCAATGGCCAGAACGCCCCGTAGCCGCCACGCCGAAAGCGCGTCCACAATCTGCATCACATGTTCACGGGCAATGGCCGGGCACAGACGGAAGCCCGCGCCGATTTTGCCCCGCCCTGTCTGCAGCACCTGTAAGACGCTGGTGACGCGCCCCTTGATAAACACTTCTACAGGATCAATAGAAGTCCCGCTGTAGCGAATAATGTCCGTAAAGCGGACAGGCTCATAGCCGACAATTTCCACAAGGCCGCCAAATTCCGATTGCACGGGAATCCCCTGGCTGAGCAGCACGCCATTCAGCGTCACAGAGGAGACAGTGCCCAGCCCTATCATCCCGCGCGGAATCGTCAATTCGCCCACTCTTTGCCCGGGGCTGAAAACAGCTATCAAATCGCTTGTCGCCCAGCGGGACAGAAACACAGGCCGCATGACTTTTAAGGCCGCTTCAAACTCGTTTTGCCGAAATAAGGAGAGATTAATCACAATGGGGCCCCGGCCGTTTTCCAGATCAAATCGTGTAAGATAAGAAAGTGTCTCAATTTTGGCAAATGTCAGCGCGATTTGATCCGCCACACGTGCGTTTTCCAGCTCCGCCCGTCCTTCTTCTGTCAGCTCTCTTCCCGCCCGGCCTAAATTGCGTGTCAAGCCGCGGGCATCTAACGCCTGCAAATGATAGCGAATTGCCCTTTCCGTGAGATTAATCCCACGCGAACGCAGATGTCGAGCAATCAGGCTGGCGCCCATTGGCTGCCCATGTTCCCCCAGAATGCGCAATATCGCAAATTCTTTCCTGTCTATTTCCGGCAATTTTTGGCTCCTTTCTTATTAAATTCGTGATAATTTTTCCCTATATCCGGAATAATTATGTCTTAATTTTTGGAAAAAAACAATAAATTTAGCAGAAATTGCCGTTTCTTTGCCCTTGCCATGTCTCATAGAAAGTATTATATTACGGCAACTTAATTCCGGCAAATATTTTCCGAAAAAAGGGACATAACACATATGCATCGATTGCCTTCATTTAAAATTCCTGCCGCCTGTGGCACTTGTGGCATACTGAGTCGCACGGGAGAATGTTTTTCTGGCGTGGATATTGTGCGCGGGATGGCCAATATGCGCGAGCGGGGCAATGGATTGGGCGCTGGCTTTGTCGCCTATGGCATTTATCCTGAGCATGCCGAAGATTATGCTTTGCATATTATGCTGCTGGATCGCCAGGCCCTGGGGACAGTGCGAGATTATTTACGCAGCGCTGTGCGTATTGTCCATGAGGAGGAAATCCCCACAAAGCCCACGCCCATGATTACGGATGAGCCGCTGCTCTGGCGTTTTTTTGTGCAGCCTTCGGAGGCTGTATGTGCCCAGGCCTTTTCGGCGGATGCGGAAGCAGATTATATGGTCCGGGTCGTGATGACCATCAATACAAGCCTTCCGGGCGCCTATGTGGCTTCCAGCGGCAAAAATATGGGCATTTTCAAAGGCGTGGGCTTTCCTGAGCCTATTGCCGAATTCTATCGCCTCGACGAATATGCCGGCTATATGTGGATTGCCCATACGCGCTTCCCCACCAATACAGGCGGCTGGTGGGGCGGCGCGCATCCCTTTGGCTTACTGGAATGGTCCATTGTCCATAATGGCGAGCTTTCTTCTTATGGCGTGAATAAACGCTATGTAAAAGCTTTTGGCTATGAATGCACTTTGTTTACAGATTCGGAAGTGATCAGCTATCTTCTGGATCTGCTCTGTCGTCGGCACAAGCTGACGATTGAGCAGGCGGCTCTGGCGATGGCGCCGCCGGAATGGGAAGAGATTGAGGCGGAGCCCGATCCCAGGCGGCGGGCCTTATTAAAGGCATTTCGGCTGACATACGCGGGCGCGTTGCTGAATGGGCCCTTTGCGGTGATTGCCGGGCATTCCCGAGGCATGGCGGGCCTGTGCGATCGACTCAAACTGCGGCCGCTGGCGGCGGCAGTGAAAGGCTCCCGGGCGTATATCGCCAGCGAAGAAGCCGCAATTTGGGCTGTGGACGGTGCGCCCGACAAAAGCTGGCCCGTGGATGCCGGCCAGCCTGTATGTTTCAATCTTCAGTAGAAAGTAGAAAACTGGAAAACGCTTTTTCGCAGGAGGATATGCGCTGTGCCTCTGTCTTTAATTGCCAGTGAATTTATCGTCAAGCGCGATCCGGAATTATGCATTGAATGTGGCGTGTGCACGCGCCAGTGCTCTTTTGATGCCCAGCAAATTGATCCGGAGGATGGCAGCATCAGCACCGACAGCAGCAAATGCGTGGGCTGTTTGCGCTGTGCCACCCTGTGTCCCACTCATGCCCTGACGATTACGCAACGCGAGCTTGTGGGCCGCAGCCATCCCGTGTGGACTTTTGAAGTGCAGCGGGCGCTGTGCCGCCAGGCGGAAAGCGGCGGGATGCTTTTAACAGGAATGGGCGCCGATAAGCCCGGCCGCAGCTACTGGGATCATCTCTTATTGAACGCCTCCCAAGTGACTAATCCTTCCATAGATCCCTTGCGCGAGCCGATGGAGCTGCGGACTTATCTGGGCGCCAAGCCAGAAGTGCTGGAATTTGATGAGGCGGGCCATTTGCGCACGGAGATTGGGCCGCAATTGGAATTGGAGCTGCCCGTGATGTTCACGGCCATGTCTTACGGCTCCATCAGCTTGAATACATGTTTGTCGCTCGCGCGGGCCGCCCAAGCCGCCGGCACCTTTTTCAACACAGGCGAGGGCGGCCTGCATCAGGAGCTGTATCCTTATGCGGATCGGGCCATTGTCCAGGTGGCTTCGGGTCGCTTTGGCGTGACGCCGGAATATCTGGAGGCTGGCGCGGCGATTGAGATTAAAATAGGCCAGGGCGCCAAGCCAGGCATCGGCGGGCATTTGCCGGGCGAAAAAGTGTCCGAAGAAATTTCCGCCACGCGCATGATCCCCGT
>CAZUOJ010000056.1:0-13298 GCA_964622325.1 uncultured Armatimonadia bacterium | reverse complement strand
AATGTGGGCATTCCCATTGAATTCGCCATCGCGGCCGTGGACAGCCGTTTGCGCGCCGAAGGCATACGCCATAAGGCTTCCCTGGTGGCAGCCGGAGGCTTTCGCAGCAGCGCCGATGTATTGAAAGCTATTGCGCTGGGCGCCGACGCCGTATATATCGGCACAGCAGCGCTTATAGCTCTGGGCTGCCATATGTGCCAAAAATGTTACACGGGAAAATGCACTTGGGGCATCGCCACACAGGATCCCTATTTGAAAAAAAGGCTTAATCCCGAAATTGGCGCCCGCCGCCTGACTAATCTGTTGCGGGCGTGGGCGCTGGAAATGAAAGAGATGCTGGGCGGGATGGGGATGAACAGCATAGACAGCCTGCGCGGCAATCGCGAAATGCTGCGCGCGGTGGGCCTAACGAAAGAAGAGATGGAGATATTGGAAGTGGAGCCGGCGGGCAGATAATGACAACACGCTGTGCCGCCTCTAAAGGCGCTCGGAGCGCGTAAAAATCCTCCAGGAGAGCTGAGGGCGAGGACAAGAATGAAACGCATATATGCGAAAGAAGAATATTGTATTGGCTGCCGGCTGTGTGAAATCTATTGCATTTTTGAGCATTCAGGCCATCACACGCTTGTCAAGGCCTTCTCAGATCGGGAAAATTTGCCCGAGCCAGCAGTGCGCGTAGAAGAAGACGGCGCGATTTCATTTGCGCTGCAATGTCGCCACTGCGAGGACGCGCCTTGCGTGGCGGCGTGCATAGCCGGAGCGATGACAAAGGATCCGCAGACGGGCGCCGTACATCATGATGAAGAGAGATGTGTGGGCTGCTGGAGCTGCATCATGATTTGCCCCTTTGGCGCCATCCGCACTAATCCGGATACAGGCAAAGTGGGCAGCAAATGCGATTTATGCGCCGGCAAAGAGCCCCCGGCGTGTGTGGCGCATTGCCCTAATGAAGCGCTCGTGTATAAATAACGCTGTTTGTGGGCCTGTGGCGGCGTTCAGAAGTATTTATCAGCCCCTGCTCAGCAGACAATAGACGGCAGTGAAGCCGAAAAAATTGAGGGCGAATAATGATGAGCCAAACATCTTATGATTATCTTATTTTGGGCAATTCAACGGCGGCGGTGGCGGCTATCGAAGCCATCCGTTCGGCAGACGAAACAGGCTCTTTGGCGGTTGTGTCGGATCAGCCCAATCATATCTATAGCCCCCCGCTCATTACATATGTGCTGGCCGGCAAAATCCCCGAAGAGCGTCTATACACGCGCCCGCGGGATTTTTATCGGCAATATAATGTGGATACATATTTGGGCGCGCCAGTCACGCAGCTGCAGCCTAAAGAACATCTTATCAGGCTCGCCAGCGGCGCCAGCATTCGCTACGGCAAGCTGCTTTTGGCGGTCGGGGCAATGCCCATTATCCCGCCCCTGCCGGGCGTGGAGCTGGAAGGCATATTCACATTCACGCGCTACGAAGATTTATGCCGCGTCCGGGAATTTTTGCGCCAGCATCCCGTCCGTCAGGCTGTAGTGGTGGGCGGCGGAATGATTGGCGTAAAAGTCGCCGAGGCTTTTGCAGCGCTGGGCCTGGAGACGACAATTGTGGAGCTTCTGGATCGCGTTTTGGCGCAGGCGCTAGATGAGACAGCTTCGGCGATGGCGCAACGCGCCTTAGAGGCCCACGGCATTCGTGTGCTGACGGGCTTGGGCGTGACAAGCTTCGGGGGCAATAATGGCTATGTCCAGAGCGTGACTTTAGACAGCGGCTCCTGGCTGCCCGCCCAAATTGTCGTGCTGGCGGTCGGCGTCCGCCCGAACATCAAGCTCGCTCAGGAGGCCGGCCTAGCCGTCAAGCGGGGCGTGCTTGTGGATGAATATATGCGCACGAGCGAGCCGGATATTTATGCCGCAGGCGATGTCACAGAAGCGTATGATCCGCTGCTCGGCGAAGCTCATCCTGTCGCCATTTGGCCTGGCGCTGCCTTGCAAGGCCATGTCGCGGGCCTGAATATGACAGGCCGCGCCGAGCGCTATGCCGGCAGCATTCCCATGAATTCCATTCAAGTGTGCGGCTTGCCCACGATTTCCGTCGGGCTCATCGCGCCGCCCGAAGGCGCCCAAACATTGACATATCGTTCGCCGGATGGCCAGGCCTATCGCCGGCTGTTCTTGCAAGATAATCGCATTGTGGGCGCGATCTTTGTGGGCGACATTGAACGAGCGGGGATTATTACGGGATTAATCCGGCAGGGCATTGATGTCAGCAGTTTCCGCGAAAAGCTTATTCAACGCGATCTGGGCTTGTTGTCGCTGCCCAAGCATTATCGCAAACATATCGTCAGCGGGCCGGGGATAGAAGTTTAAGCCAGAGCCGCGCGATAAGATTAGCAATTGGCAACAGCCCGGAAGCGCGGAGGATATGAGCTTGTGAATTTTTATAACGGGCTAATTTCCAGTGCAGGCATAAAAGCAAATGCTTCACTGAAAATACATTGTGCGATGTGAGGAAGATAAGGATTGGCTATGAGAATTGATGCGGCGCCATTGCATTATCGGGAGCTTAATGAGCAGATCAAACAGGCCGCGGCAAAGGGCGAACGGCAATTTGAGCTTATCAATGTCTGTGGGCATCGCTACATTGGCTGCGGCTTGCAGGCGGATGTGACCATTAAGGTGCAGGGCATTCCGGGCAATGATTTAGGCGCTTTTATGGGCGGCCCGCAGATTTTTTGCTCGGGCAATGCTCAGGACGGCATCGCCAATACGATGGATGAGGGCTTAATTGTCGTGCCCGGACATGTGGGCGATGTGCTGGGCTATTCCATGCGGGGCGGGCGTGTCTATGTCCGTGGCAATGCCGGCTATCGCATCGGCATCCATATGAAATCTTTTCAGGGCAAAGAGCCGATTGTGATCATTGGCGGACGCGTCCGGGATTTCTGTGGCGAATATATGGCCGGAGGCAAGCTTGTAATTTTAGGGCTGGAAGTGCCGTCGGGAGAGCCCCCTGTGGGCCATTATTGCGCTTCCGGCATGCACGGCGGCGTTATATATGTGCGAGGAGATGTGCCCCCCAGCTTTCTTCGCCCCGGCATCGCTAAAGAAGAGGCAGAGGCCTCAGATTATGTTCTGCTGGAGGAGCTTTTGACGCCCTATTGTGCCCAATTTGGCTTGAATATACAGGAAATTCTGAAAGCGCCCTTTACAAAGCTCACGCCCCAAACAACACGTCCTTATGGGCAGTTGTACGCTTATTGAGAATCTTCCGATGGCGGATATGAAGGCTTGCCCAAAAGCCTTTTTTATGCGGACAGAAGCCCGCTAAAGCCTTTTTCTTCAGCGGCCTTGCTTCTTTTCCGGACAAAGCTGCCATGAATGTTACGGCAGCCACATATTATTCTGGCTGTTTTGCCATGTGGCGTGGGGATGCATCCATTTGACATGTCCATCGACAAAAGCAAAATTAGCTCCCCCGTTATGCCGCGCGTCCACACGCTCCAGCCCATGCAGTGGAAAGCTTGTCCCCAGGGCCCGCGCGCTGCCGCGAATTTCAAAAAATAAAATCAGCCGGGAAGGGCTTTCGAGCGCGGATAAAGATAAAGCGGAGCCGTTATAGCCGCCCAGCATTGTGAGATCGAAATTGAGGCCATAGCTATGCTTATAGCACACAGTGCCGCTGGCCGCGGCGGCAGCCGCATCGCTGGGGCACAGATACAGTCCCGGAACGCGATGATAGGGCCACAGCACAACATCCCAGCTTGTGCCGAAAGTCCCGGCGGGCCCATAGCCCATCCGCGCCGGCAGCAAAAAGCCGTCATAATCTTCTGTGTATAGCAAAACTGCCGCCGTAATATGGCCCATATTATAAATACAGCTCAGCGCCTCCGCACGTTTGTTGGCCATCTCAAATACAGGGAAAATCATGGCGGCCAATGTCACAATGATAGCCACGACAACAAGCATTTCAATCAGCGTAAAGCCCCTTACAGCCCGCCGAAAAGGCACGGAAATCATAAGAGGCTGGCCGATGCCTTTATGCTTTTTCGGGAGCGGATGCCTCCTCATTTTCCAGCAGCGGAAAGAAGCGATGTGCCCCCGCGCAGCCAAATCCCCCAAACACTTCTCTAGAGAGCGAAAGAGTGTTTGGGACATTTGGGCTGAGCACTCCCTTACGCGTGAAGCGCTGCTTATGTCTTACAGCCCAAAATGTTTTTTCGCCGCTGCCAGGGCGGCCTCGAACATCCCCAGCATATAGTCCGTTTCTGCGCGCGTAATACATAAGGGCGGCGCGATGACAAGGATGTCGCCGTTGTTGCGCAAAATCATCCCCTGCTGATAGCTCCATTCGCGGATCCAGCTTCCTACATGCCATGCAGGATCCACATTCAGCCGCAAGGCCCAGAGCAGGCCAATGCCGCTGGCTTCGCTGACAAAAGGATAATTTTGGCGGAGAGCTTCCAGCTGTTCGTGAATATAAGCGCCCTGCTGGCGCGCATTATCTACAAGGCCTTCCCGTTCAATAATTTCAATATTCGCCAGCGTGGCGGCGCAGGCCACTGTGTGGCCGCCGTATGTGCTGCCGGAGCGGAATTCTGAGCCGGGGCCGCGGCGAAAGACTTCCGCCACTTGCGGCGTCGTCACAGCCGCCCCTAAGGGAATGAATCCGCCCGTAAAGCCCTTGCCGACAGTCATAATGTCTGGCGTGACGCCTTCATGCTGGCAATAAAACCAGCAGCCCGTATGGCCAAAGCCAGTCTGCACTTCATCAAAAATAAGCAGGATGCCATAGCGATCGCAAATCTCCCGCACGCCCTGCAAATAGCCTTCTGGCGGCCGGGGGAAGCCTGTGTTGGAGCCGGGCAGGGGATCCATTATGAAGGCGGCGATAGTCTGGGGCCCCTCATCCAGGATCACGCGTTCAATTTCCGTCAGCAGCTGCTGGCTATATTCTCGCGAGGACAAATGAGCCGGCTTATCGCGCTCCCGGGCAGCGCTGACGAACAGAACGCCAGGCAAGAGAGGCTCAAAATATTCCCGGAACCAGCGAAGCCCTGTCACGGCGCCGCCGCCTAAAGTTGTGGCATGATACGAGTCGCGGCGCGCCAAAAACTTATAGCGCCGCGGCTCGCCGCGCTCCCAATGATATTGCCGCGCCATCTTCAATGCTGTTTCATTCGCTTCCGAGCCGCTGTTGACAAAGAAGCTCACGCCTAAATCCCCGGGCATCAGCTCCTCCAGCTTGCGCGCCAGCTCAATGAGCGGCACTGTAAATGTATCCACATAATTGGGAAAGAATTCCAGAAGCTGCATTTGCTTCGTGACGGCCTCAATGACTTCCAGACGCCCATGGCCGCATACAGTCGTGAGCAGCGTGGCAAAGGAATCAAAATAACGCCGCCCTTCTATATCCCATACATAACAGCCCTCGCCACGGACGATAATTTTGGGCCCCCGCGCCAGCTCAGCATTCGACGCAAAATGGGGAATGATAAGTCGCAACGCATCCTCGCGCAAGCGGGCTTTTTCTTCTTCTGTCCAGCCAGAATGGGCCATCTCATTGCCCCTCCCAAATCTTTTTGCGCAGAGCCGATAAAACTATATTCGCTTTGAGGACTGTATTTTCCCTTCTGAAAGCGTTTTTTAATCTGAGGCGCTTTCCCCTGAGGCTCCATTTAGCCACATATCGGACAGGATACGGCTCTAAAAGTTTGATGGGCTTCCGGATCGCCGCGGCCTAGAAACACAAAAAGTTTCCTGTCCGCCCACAAAACAAAGGAACAAGGCCAGCATATTGCCGGCCTTGTTCCGAGCAATTGATGGACATCGTTTCGCTGCCCCAAAAGGAGCTTATAAGAATGCATTTGACAATAAGAAATATAGCTCCTCGAGCCGCTAAAGCCCCCAAATATCTTTATAAGATATTTCTATTTGTCCCCAAATTTGGTTTTCAGCTCATTTTTCCTCCGCGATGAGCAGCCATCCCTTGGCGGGCTCAATGGGGATTTCTTCGTCTGGCTTAAAGATGGCTCGGGGCTGAAAATACTTTATATAGGGCGCCCTGAGCTGAACACGGGCGGGATTGAGCCCCAGGGCCTGCCAATCCACATGCAGCCGTACATGAACAGGCCTGGGGCCCGCGTCGGCAGCTATTTCCTCGCGTGTGGAAGCGCCAGCCGTGATGAAGACGAGCTCCCCGAAATTTTTCGGTTCGTGGAAAGTGACAGCAACAGGCGCCCAGGAAGCCCATGCCTTTTGCTTTTTCGTTCCCGCCCAATCACGGCATACATTGAAGCCGATGCTTTGCCCTTCCCGTGGCGCTGCCATTCCTAAAGACTCCCAGGATATGCTCAATTCCCCTTCCCAAACGCCGGGGGCGCTAAAAACACGATATTCCCAGTTCCCATTCCAGGCTGCGTCTTGTCCTTTGCTGTCATAATAGGCGCCCGCGCTATTGCCCACGAATTGAATATAGGAGCCGTTATCTTTTTCTGGCTGTATAAAAAATTCCACGGCGTCATCTTCATATACGAGGCCATCTCGCTCGCGGGTCTCCGCTTTCAGGCTGTCTGTGTACACGCAACGGAAAGCCAGATACAGACGCTCGTTATCCCATGTAATATACGCTTCCATGGGCTCCGCCGGGGGATGCTCTGTTCCCAGCACAATAAGCTTGGCGAGCCGGGCTGCAGCGTCCCATTCGCCTGCTGTGAGGCGGCCGTCAATTTGTGGCGGCTGTGGCGTCCGCGCGACAGCGGCGCGTGGCTTCTCCCGCGCTGCTGGCCAATGCGCCAGCGCAATTAAGGTTTTCTCGGGCTTCACATAAGCCGTCGCCAGCACGCCTGGATGGCTCGTTTTGACAGGACATTGGGGCATCCAGTAGCCCAGCCATTGCGTCTCCTGGATGCCGAATTCGTCCCATAGCCGCCAAATATACGGCGAAGACGGATGCAAGAAGCGGCCTGTCATTCCATAAATCATTCCGCGATAGGGATTGCCGCCTGTGTTGTATTCCAGCATTTCGCTTGTGAGGCCAAACGGAATCCCGGAAATTTCCACAAGCCAATAATCTGGCGAGCGATTGTAATCAAATAGCTCCCCGAACCACAAATTTGAAATATAGGGAAAATGCTCCAGATTCTGATTGGCGGTGCTTATCCGTCGATCAAAAAAATCATAGTTATTGCCGCCATGGAAATTTATACGGCTTTCTGGATTGAGACGATACATAATTTTGCGGACGCGTTTCATTATTTCGCGATCGTAGCCAATGCCGTCCAGATACAGGCCATCTACGCCCGTATTTTGCATCAGCCAGCGCAAGCCTTCTAAATAATAATTGTGCCAGCGCGATAGCCCTTGCATTGAAATCGCCGCATCATGATCGTCATCCCATAAGGGCTGTCGCCAGCCGATCACATAATCCGAAACAAGATGTTCTTGCAGCCAGGGATAGCCGCCGCCCGACTCGCCCAAAACCACAGCGCCAACTTTAAATTTAATCGCGCTGCGGGCGGGGAAGATTTCTTCGCCCAGACTTCTTAGCGCCCACATTTCCACGGCATGATTGCTGAGCTGCCCAACCGTATAATACACATTCACGCCTTTGGGCCTCGCCGGGATTTCAGGAAAAATCAATTCCTGCCCCCATTGGCCCGGCTGCAGGGCGAATGTGCCGATAAGTTCGCCGCGGCTATTGGGGGCAGAGCGTATCGGGCTTGTCATTCTCCCCTCAATATTCGCGAATGTATCTAAAAGCAATGTATGCTCATCGCTGACAGGCTGAATGGGGGCGCCGGCCACATAAGGCTCGTCTGTGATTTTAATGGCGTCAAAAGCAAATTCTCCGCTGAATTGCAGTTCCGCTCCGGCAAGAGGCGTATCGCAGGTGCCCTGATGGGGCGCAGCTCCCTGTAGCTTGCCATCGACAAAAATAGCGAGCTGATCGCCCCAGGAAAGCGTGAGCAGATGCCTCTGGCCTTTTTGCCAGTTCGGCTGATGCGTTCCAAACAATACGGGATATCGCTGGCGCTCCGGCGGGC
The DNA here is from genome assembly GCA_964622325.1 of uncultured Armatimonadia bacterium. Taxonomy (GTDB): domain Bacteria; phylum Armatimonadota; class Zipacnadia; order Zipacnadales; family UBA11051; genus JAJFUB01. The sequence continues at coordinate 5,263 of CAZUOJ010000056.1, read as the reverse complement.
CCTGGCGCACATACGCTCTCATCCCCCGATCATCTATATTCCAGTAAAAGCCCAGCAGATCGCCATTGGGCCATTCCAGCGCAAATAAGGAATGATTAAAGCGCGGGTCGCCGGCTTTCCCTTCATGGGGATCAAAAAGCACACGGGCCCAGACATGCAAGCTGCCCCGCTTCGGATTAAAATTGCCCTCCGCCGGATACAGAAGCATGCCGTCCCCGGGGCGCCGCGTCAGGGATTTCACATAACGAACAGTCTCGGCCAGGCGTTCCGGATAAATAAAGGGATAATTGATATAGGGATTTTCTCGTGTGCCATGATGAATATGCAGAATATTGGCGCCGGCGACAACAGATCCCACGCGCCAATTCCAGTGCTGGGGATCGATCGGCTTGACAGGCGTGACGATAAAGCGGAAGCGGAATTGCAGGGCCTGGCCGGCTTTCAATTCCCGCGGGCCTGTATATGCCTGCACGAAAACAATGCCTTTTTCTTCCTTTACAACGCATCCGCCCTGGCCGCCGTTGTGCCAGGACTCGGGCAGCCCTGTGGCATAAAAATCTTGTATCCATACATCCTCGGGCAATTGCAGCATAAGCTGGAGGCCGGCATTATAATCGCCAATCCAGAGCTGATTATCTGCGCGGGCAATATCCCACTTCCAGCTCCAGGCGGCAGGGCGATAGCCGCCCCGACAGCCCATCCCCATCATATATTTGGCCACTTCCGCCTGAATGGGCAGCTCGAGCCGAATGTCTTTTACGGCAATATTTCTGCGGGGCTTGAGCGTCGCCCAATATTGCACACAGCCATCGGCCTCCATTTTTGTTTTCACTGACAGCGAAACATCAGGAGCAGAGGCGCTGGCTTCGCGCCATAGCGTGGCCGGCTTTATTTTCGTCGTCCGGCTGCGCGCGTTTTTCCATCTCACAGCGCCCTGCTCTGTTTCCAAAACAAGCTCAATGGGCCGAGCCAGAATTTCGCGGCCATGAGCTGTAATGCTTATCGGCAGCCCTGTGGGGCCGAATTTTATTGTCCGCAAGATGCATTCCACGCTATCGCCCTGGACTTTCAAAGGCGTCAGCGGGGGCACAACTTCGTCATCCAGGCCTATTGTGGAATTCAGCCAGCGCAGCCGTGACATCCGCCACAGCTCGCTATCGCCATGATCTTCCAATACAGGCCCGCTGATATGCAAACGCAGTTTCACAGTTGAGGCTTCCGCGTCTGACGGCTGAATACGCACAGCGCCCTGATACAGCCCCGACGCCTCCCGTGGCAACATCACGCCAATCCACAGCGCCTGCACACGCCCTTTTTCGATGTTAAGTTGTTTTCGAAAAGGCCGGCCCGCCCAATCTATGCCCTCTAAATTAAAGCATGTGAAGGCTTTTGCTGGAATGATTTTGCCCCGGGGCCCCACGAGAGGGCTGAAGGATAGCTTTATATTGGAAATAGGCTTCCGCGCCGCCCACACGCCAATCTGGAAGCAATAATATTCATTCGGCTGCGCCTGGCCCTCGAATTCCTCTTGCGGGCCCCTTTGTATCCACCGATAGGGCAAATCATCTGGCATTTTTATCGGATATTTTCTGTCTTCCGGAAAAAGCAAATAGCTGCGCTGGGGATAGGAAGCGAGCAGAGCGTTTATTTCTTCCTCTGTCGCGATAATTTCCATCGGATCCATCCGATGAAATTCGCCCCGCGCCTGGATTTCCACAAGCTGGGCGCGAGGCAGATTTCGCCAGCGCCCAGCCGCTATTCCCTCTGGCGTGAGGCCATGCGCCGCTCGCCATTGCGGATGGGCTGTGTCTTGCGGCGGGAAATATGTCCCCGGATCATCAAAATTCCCCACGCCCGGATTGTAGGGCAGATAATACACATAATATTCCCCCGGCCCGCTGATGGGCTGAAAGACAATGTCGCCGTATTCCCGGCTGATGTGGATACACACAACATTTTCCACGCGCCGATTTTGGGCATCGAAAACAAGCACGGCTTTCTTTTCAGGCTGGCGATCGCGCCGCCGCCATTCAATATGCGCCCATATAGCTTCTGCCGGCTGCGTCACGCGTAACACAGCCCGATGATTGCCATGCCCGCGCTCCGGCCAGGAGCCCACGCCGTATTTCACATCCTCCGCCAGAGCTCCTGCCAGGCAAAATATCATCCCCACGAGGCCCCAAAGCGCCCATCCCTGTCTCATATCTCGAGCCTCCCTTGAGAACAAAAATGCAGAACAATTATAACACAAATAGCGAATGGATAATTGGCTTTCTTCCTATTTTTTTTCTCCTGCATCTACGGCGTAATTGCTTTACAGTTTCTCACATGGCATTTGAAGCTTCGCTTGTGCCCCGTCACTTTCGCTCTCCTGAAACGGAAAACAGACGCTGAGACACAAGCAGAGCAGGAAGAGGCGCCACAAATTTGGAATAATAAGAAAGGCTCAACGAACGGGAAAGCCACAAAACGGGATAAATCAGCCATAAACGGGCAAAAGCTCCGCTGCTATGAAGATGTCCCTGCCCTGCGCTGCGGCCCACAAACAGCCTATTTTGCGCCCTTAAATATGGCTACGGCTTTCGGCTTATTGAATAAATTTTGGCAAAGGAGCATGAAAAATGACAGTCGCCAATCCTATCAAAATTGCGATTATTGGCCTGGGGCGTGCCGGCTACAATATCCATGTCCGGCGCTTGCGTGAGGATCCGCGTTTTTGCATTACAGCCTGCACAGATTGGATTCCCGCCCGGATGAAGCAAATGCGGGACGAATTCGGCTGTGCGACTTTCAAAGATTATGAAACACTTTTAAAGGAAGCCGAGGCCGAAGTCGTTGTCGTCGCCACTTACAATCACACGCATGCCCCCATCACAATCGAGGTGCTGCGCAGCGGCCGGCATGCCATTTGCGAAAAGCCGATGGCGGCTTCTTATGCGGAAGCCAAAAAGATGCTGGCTACAGCCGAAAAGACGGGGCTTAAGCTGATGATCCATCACAATTATCGCTTCTTCCCCGAAACACGTTATCTTCTCGATATTGTCAAAAACAAGCGCTTGGGGGATGTGTTTGAAATTCGGATGCGCAGCCTGCATTTTGCCCGCCGTTATGACTGGCAGACGCTGCGCAAATTTGCGGGCGGCGTGTTGAACAACACATGCCCGCATTTTTTGGATATTGGCTTGCAGCTGCTGGAGGCGCCTGTCAAAGACATCTTTTGTGATTTGAAGCAAATTGCTTCGTTTGGCGATGTGGAGGATCATGTGAAAGTAGTGTTGCGAGCGGAAAACGGCCGCGTATACGATATGGAAGTGTCCAGCGTGTGCAAATTCCCGGAGCCTAAATGGACGATTTTAGGCAGCCATGGCACGCTCATCAGTGATGGCACAACGAGCAAGCTGGCGTATTTCGATCCCAAAAAAGCAGGCAAATATCGCGTACTGGAAAAGCCCACGCCCGATCGCAGCTATGTGCAGGATGAGAAAATCCCCTGGGAGGAAAGAGAAGAGCCCACGCGCGGGCCCGATATCGGCGACTTTTATGACAATGTGTATGCCGTGTTACGCGAAGGCAAGCCGATGATTGTGCCGCCGCAGGAAGCCCTGGAAGTCGTCCGCATTACAGAAGAATGTAAAAAGCGCAGCGGATTCTATTAATCCGCACATATCGCCGTACTGGGCTTGTTCCCTGCCCTTTCCTTTCAATGAAGCGCTTTAAAAGGCGTCCGCGGCTGGCCTTTTTGGGCATAAATCTAAAATAAAAAAGGGCCCCTGCAGGCAAAAGCTGAGGAGCCCCCATTATAAGACAATCTTCGCTCCGCAACAGCTTCTTAGGGCTGTCGCGGATCGCCGAACATTCGCACACAGCGCGCCTGATCCATTGGCCCTGTAGGCGTCGGCATATATTTCACATGGCCATCCACAAAAGCCAGATTTGTGCCGTCATTGTGCATCTTGAAAGCATTGATATGGCTGGCCGAATCATCGCCGCGTCCCCAGCGTCCGGCGCATGCTGTGGAGCGATTCGTCCCACACAGGCCGCGTGAGCCAATGCCATCTCCACACAAAACATGCTCCGCAGGATAAACAATCGCGCCTAACGCCCGGCCTGTGCAGCCGCCTGAGCCCTGTAACAATTGTCGGGGCGCAGCATACGAATCCACGCCGCGGCCCGAAGACGGACACATCCACACTTGCCTGTTCTTTATATATGGCTCCAGCAAGCCATTATAGCGAATATCTGTCGTCGCCACATTGGCGGGCCGCCACCAGGGCGCCTGATCCAGATTCTGGCTATTGCTGCGGGCTGCAGGCACGCAACACCAGGGGAACTTTTCATCATAATCTTGCACATATTGATGGAAAGCCAGCGCGATTTGCTTCAAATTGGACTGACAGCTGGAAGTCCGCGCCTTCTCCCGCGCCTTGGCGAAAACAGGAAACAAGATTGCCGCGAGAATGGCAATGATGGCTATAACAACGAGAAGCTCAATTAGTGTAAACCCGCACCGACGCATGGGGAGACCTCCTTTATGTTTAAAATTTCATCTTAAAATTTACTTAATTATTTCTTAATTTGTCAATTTGCACCTTTAAAATTAAATCATTGTTACAGATTTGTCAAGGGGTTTTTAACAGAAATTTTTTATTTTGAAATAAAATTTTTTCTCCCTTCTAAAGGCTTTTTGAAATTTAGTTTGAAGACAAGTTGGACCAGGAAATAAATAATTTGGAAAAGGCGATAGATTCACAGCCTTGTTTTTTCGCAAGAAAATGGAAAGAATTGTCTTTGTGTGGGAACAAGACAAATGCTAGGAAAATAATACGAAGGCGGCGAGGCGTATGCCAGAGATACAATGTGAAAAATGTGGCGAAAAGCTGCATGAGACAGCGTTGAGCTGCTGGGCTTGTGGGACATTAACGCCTTTAGGCCGCCGTATGCGGGAAGCCGCCGAAAAGCAGGATGACGAAGAAACATGGCGGCGCTCTGTGGAAGCTGCCCGGCGCAGGCAGACGCAGCCGCCGCCTGTGGATCCGGAGGCTGTGCTGCAGCAAGTGCTCGCCCAGACAGGAGCGGCGGAAGCCCCTCAGGCGCGCCCGGCCGTTGTGCCTCCTCTTCTCGCTACGCGCGGAGAGCTGCAGGAATTGCTGTCTTTAGCGGACACGTTGCGCAGCGTCGGCGCCTTATTAGCCTTTCTGGCGGCTTTGGGCGCCTTGCTTCTCGCTGTATTAGGAATGCTGACGGATGTTTTGCCGCCTATGCT
>CAZUOJ010000055.1:12780-22325 GCA_964622325.1 uncultured Armatimonadia bacterium | reverse complement strand
ACGGCGGCAGCAATCTGGCTTTCTTTGATGGCCACGCCAAATGGCGCAAAGCCGAAGACATCTTGGCCGGAAACTGGTAATCGCGATGCAATCCCTCATAATATCAAGTGAAAACCTGCTATCTGGATGGGCATGTCAAGTCCCTGCAAGTCGTGAACTGGTACACGACAATCTATAACTCGCTCGTTTTGTATAATCCCGCCTGGAAGTAACGCGGAAGTAAAGCAGCATAAATTCAGCCTGAAGTAAAAAGTCTTAAGACACATGCCTTTTTCGTGGGCAGACAATTTCCGCCGTCTGTTGGGAATTAACAGACGGCGGATTTTGTTTTATAAAACGGCAGCTTTTGAGAAACTTTCTTTTGTTGTAAATAATGGAGTCTTTGGGCGGCTTTTGGGGATAAAATAATAATTTGCGATGTGTCATCAAGCAAAGAAAGGAAATTTACAGCCAGAATACAGGGGGAGGGAACTATGAATCAGTTCAAAACGGTATTGTTGATGGGCGTGTTGACGGGGCTGTTTGTGCTCGTGGGCGAGGCCGTGGGGGGCCGTCAGGGAATGTTTATTGCGCTGGCGCTGGCGGCCGGAATGAATCTATTCAGCTACTGGTATTCGGACAGAATTGTGCTGATGCTGTATCGGGCGCAGCCTGTGTCCGAAAGTGAAGCGCCGGGGCTGTATCGCATTGTGCGGCGCCTGACCCAGCGCGCGGGATTGCCTATGCCGCGGCTATATATTATCCCCACAGAGGCGCCCAATGCTTTCGCCACGGGCCGCAATCCCCAAAATGCCGCTGTGGCGGTCACGGCCGGCCTGCTGCGTCTGTTGAATGAGGAGGAGATTGAGGGCGTCATAGGCCACGAGCTGGCCCATGTCCAGAATCGGGATATTTTGATTTCTGCCATCGCCGCCACTCTGGCGGGCGCGCTAATGATATTAGTGCGCATATTCGCCTATTCCGCCATGATATTTGGCGGCGGAGGCAGTCGGGAGGAACGCAATGGCGGCGGGCTGGCTGCTCTGTTTATGCTGATTGTGGCGCCCATTGCCGCCCTGCTGATCCAGATGGCCATTTCCCGTTCTCGGGAATATCAGGCGGATGCCACTGGCGCGCAATTAAGCGGCAATCCCCAGGCTCTGGCGCGGGCGCTTTTGAAGCTGCAACAAGCCGCCGAATATGTGCCTATGGATGCTGAGCCGGCGACCGCGCATATGTTCATCGTCAATCCCTTAAACGCTCGTTCGCTCCTGTATCTTTTCGCCACGCATCCGCCCGTCGAAGAGCGCGTCGCCCGCCTGCAAAAAATGTCCGTATCCTGAAGGCGCTGTTCGTGTTTATTTTCTTCGCGACTTATGCCGCAAATTATTTGTGGCGCCATAGGATTTGCATCAGAACCCATAATGGCCCAAGCCGCACAGATAAGAGGGCTTTCCCCAAGAGCTTCGTTAGCGGGGCAGGCTTCAGGGCGTTAATGCATCCAGGCGAAGCCGAGCATGATGATGGCGAGATAGGGCGTGAGGCCCCAATAACGGCCTAATTTGCCCCACCAGCCGTCCTGTTCCGTGAAATACAAGAGGGGCGTCAATAAAAATGTGAGCGAAACACAGATGATTAAGGGCGACATCGGCGACGCCATCACCACGGCACCGAAAACGAGGGCGAGGCCAAAAGGCATGCTCACGGCGAAATCCCAGGGGGATTGGCTTTGCCGCGCGATTTTGCCTGTCACATAAAATTCCGGGGGGCGCAGCTTTAGCGTTTGCACAATGGCCTGCCAGGCCAGCACGGGCATTAATGTCGTATAATTGGCCGCCATCACAAAAAGATAGAGGCCATAACGACGCGGCTCCTGCGGGATTTTATACAGGATGGGCGCGGCGGCCGCCACAGGCCCAAAGGCAAACACAAAAGGCAGCCAGGGCTGTACGCCATTGTAGCCTTCCAGACTATAGAGATACGAAATGATGAGGCCGCCCCACAAACTGACACATACAATCAGGCCCAGATAAGCCACCGACTCAGTGAGCAGCAGATCAATTTTTTCCGTCAGGGTGGCATGGGGGGAGCGCAAGAGGGGCCGCAGCTCTGTTTGGAAAAATTGAATCGCGCCCTGGATAACGCGGGAGCGTGCCTTTTGCAGGGCCCGATATGTGAGCGGCGGCATTTCCTCAGCCACGACATCCGGCACAAACACGCCCCGATAGCCATGCTGGAGCGCCCGTGCGGAAAAGCCCATATCTTCGCAGATAATTTCCGGAAAGCCGCCGATTTTTTCCCACACGCTGCGCCTGATAATCACGCCATGACCCTGGCACGCCACATAGCCAAAGCGATTTTTCACCGGCAACAGATGGGAGAAAAACAGCTCAATGCTGAGGGAAATGGTGGCGGCGAAGCGTGTGGGCAAATCGGAGCGCGCCCGATGATTCGCCTGCACAAAGCCCACTTGCTCGCCCGTAAAATACGGCAGCATTCGTTCTACAAAGTCCGGCGGCAAAAGCTCATCTGCATCGCAAATGAGCACATATTCTTCGTCCACGAAATGGGCGAGGGCATAATTGAGATTGCCCGCTTTAAAGCCTTCCCGTGTCGGGCGACGGACTACGAGCACTGGCTCAGCCTGGCTTTGCGCCCAGCGATCAATTTCAGCCTGGGAGGCTGGATCGGCGCTGTCATCACAAATAATCAGCCTTGTGTAGGGATGTGTTTGCGCGAGCGCCGAGGCGCAGGCTTTGGGATCAAAATCATCACAGACAGTATATAAAATCGCCACATTTTCCTCTGGCTTGGGCGCGCCGGCTTTTGGCTGTATGGCCGCCGGAATAAAGCTAAGCAAATGATGCGCAAATGTATGCAGCCCCCACAGCCAAAAGAGCATAAACCAGCCATAGAAGCTCAGAAGCACAACACGCATCCAGCCCACGAATTCCCGGGGAATCGTAGCGTCAAAAGAGCCGAAATTGGCCGCGCTTAAGATCAGCCATGTAATTAGCGTAAAGGCAACCACATAAGGCTTTTTGGGCCACATAGAGAAATTCAGCCTCCCAGCCACACCCGCAAGGATCTCAGCGATAGCGAGCACTATTGACGCCGCCTCAACAAAGCGGCGGCGTCTATTTTTCGTTGACTTTATTTCTCACTTTCTCTGCTGGCAGCCTTAACTCTGCGCAGCTGATTTTTTTCTGTATATTATATTAAAAACAAATTATGAGGGAAGCCCCTGATTTTTCCCGCTCTTATTTTTTCGGCAGGACGAGCACTTCAATGTCTTCCAGCGGCAAAGACAATTCTAGCCCTGCCTTCGTATTTTGCGCCTTAACAGCCACGCCCGAGAGGGCAAACACGCGCGGGCTTTGCGGGCGGCGCACTGTCACCCGTAAATTTGGCACAGGCTGGCCGCTCCAATTAGCCAGGCATACAACATCGGCCTGGGGGCCTTTCAAAAGACGCGCCTGAACGAGCGGCTCCGACACAGCCAGAGGCGAAACGACGCCTGCCAGCCGCACAGGCAGCGTGAGCAGCCAGAGCTGCTCGGGCTTATGGCCTGTAATCAAATCTGTCGCTTTGATGTTCGCAGAGCGCACATAGCCCAGCCCCGGCATGAAGGCATAACGCAGGACAAAGCCGCGGCCCGCTTTATGCACAAAGCCAGCGGGCTTTCCATCCGCGAATGTCGCAATTACGGTCGCGCCGGCTGATTGCGCTTGTTCGCTGTAGCCTAAGACGGGAAATGTTATCGTCGCGGGCGGCGTGCCGATTTTTTGCTCAGAGAGGCCAGATTCTTTGAGAGCTGCAAGATGTAGGGTCGCCTCAGTGCTGATTTTTTGCTGTCGTAAGCCATAATGCTCGCGATAATCTCCGCCCGGCTTTGAGACTTCCGCCACCTGGACAGCGGCTAATTGGATCAGTTCCTGCAGCGGCTCATCATATTCATCGCGCAAGCCTGCGCCAGCGCACATCTGCAACACGCCGCCTGCCCGCACCCACAGAGCAATCTGGCGCGCCGCATCCCGCCGAATGTTGCTTTCCGTCACATACAGGACTTTATAGCCCTTTAACAGCCCCTCGGCCACATCGTCCTCGCTCAATATGTCCACAGGGATATGCGCATGATGTGTGGCTAAATATACGCTGCGCCGTTCTGTGGCTACAGCAGCATCCTTTTGCCAGATTTCATGACTCTTGCCATACAAGATTGCTACTTCCGCTGGCGGCAATTGCGCGGGATACACATACGGATCCGCTTTGGCCAAAAAGCGCGTCAGGCGTCCTACAGTGCGCATTGTTTCCGGATTATCGGAAATCATGCCATCCGTAAAGGCATAATAAGGCCCATAACAATAAAAATGCAATGTCCGGGCGCCATGCATCACAGCCGAAAGCGCGCGCTGGAGCATTGTGGGATTGTGATTAGCAATAATATATTCGCCGATTGGCAGCTTATGCGGCCGCCCGGCGGCGCGCAACATATCTGTAATGTAGCCGCTGACTTCGGGCCCCAGCGCCGCCCAATCTTCCGACCACATAAGCGTTGTGGCGCGCATCCGGCCAAACAGGAACCAATCTGGGCCCTCAATCAGTCCGCTGGCCCAGCCGCTTAACGGCGCATCCGTGAAATTCGTCATCTGCAATATCCGCGGCCCAAAATGTTTCTCTGCGGCTTTCGTAGCTTGTTGGAAGAGCCGCGCGTTTGTCCAATCCCGAAATTGAATACTCCAATAATACAGCCGGCGACTGGCCGCGTCTGCCGCTTCCTCGCGGCTGATAGGCTTAAGAGCCGCCCAATTTGTCTGGCCGAAATCCTCCGGCTTCAAGCCCCGTTGCTGGAGATATTCCACAAAAGCTTTCGTACAGGCCTCGCATTCCGCCAGATGCTTAAGATCGCTTGTGCCGGGCTCATCACACAGTTTGTTGCGCTTATGGCGCTCCAGAGCCTGCGGATCATCCTTCGTGATAATTTCCTTTTGCCGGGCAAAATGTTCATCCAGAAGTTCAGGCAAGCCGGGATCTGAGGGGCATTTCCAGACTGTATGAGGCATCCAGTGCGACAAGAAGCCCCGCCGCACGCCAATCTGCGCCGCCACACGCGCCCGAATGCCGTACAGATTATCAAAACAATTAAAGCCCAGAATTTTGGCTGTTTCCATCTCCTGAGCGAGCATGCGCGTGGAAGCATATGCATCGCCAAAGCCGCAGATATGAGCTTCTATATCCATTCGCAGAGGCCCTGCTAAAGGCGGCAAGCGCAGCTCCTGCGCCGTCCGCAAATGCTTAGCCGTATTCGCCGAACACAGCTCAATTTTGTCGCGGAATTTGCGAATGTCGCCTGGAAGGATGAGGCTGCTAATATGGCCATCCAGATCGTCCAGCAGCGTCAGGGCTTGGGCTTCATCGGGCGCCGGGCTGATTTGCCATTCAACTTTCAGCCGCTCCAGCTTCTCCTGTCCGCTTGTAAATGCGAATTTGGCTGTTGTGAGCCAACGGCCGCTGTCCATAAAACGGCTGATGTCAATCCAGGGGCTCCATTCGCCCGGAGCGATTTCCGGCCCAGCTTCGCCCAGGCCGTTCGCCGTAATACGCCCCGGATGATAATAATATACAGGCGCCCGTTTCAAATATGTATTTAAGGTGGCAAGCACAGGCAGCGCGGGCTCCAAAAGCCGAAATCGCACGAATGTTTGCGGCGCAAAATCCCGATAATTCGGCTGATATTGCAAATCCGCCGTCAAAAGCACGCAATCCACGCGCTGACGGATTCCCGGCTGCGCGATATAAAGCGTGAGCGTCGCTGGCCCGGCCTGCAATTGGGCAGGGAATTTTTCCCACACATCCCGCCAATCATTGCCTTCGGGCTTTGTGCGATATTTTTCGTCAAAGACAATCTGGCCATTTTGCGAGATGCGCAGGCCAAAGCTGCCGGGATATGTTCCAATTTTCAGATAACGAACCCATACATTATATTCGCCCGTTGCCGGGATTATCACATTAGCCTGTGCCGTGCCCTGACCATGTCCGGGATGTGCCAGCACAGCGTTGCCGGATGTCGCCGTGTAAATATCGTCCCCCCAGCCCTCCCGCGGCTGCCATTCCTCGTTGCTCGGCGCAAAATCTTCTCCTTCAACAAAAACGGATTGCTCACGAATGCCCGCATACAGGCTGCTTGTCAGTCCCAGCAAACATAAGCTGAGCAGAAAGAAACGACATGTCCGCATAAGCTCCTCCTTGCAAACGCTGCGCATATTGAGAAGGCTTTCATTTGTGCTATAAGGGCTCTTTTCCTGTAAACAATTTTCTGTGGCGTTTTTCTCAGGCCGCGGCTGCGTCTTCTGCGGCGATGGCGGCAGCATCCTCTTTGAATTTTCGCTCATTAAAGCTGGCGACAAAGGCTATCGCTGCCGCCACTGTAATCACAACAGGAATTATAAATATGGCGCGCCAATTGTGATAATCCGGCGTAATCATGAAATAATCATGCACGCGTCCAGAAACAATATGTCCCACAAGCATTCCACAGCCATTTGTCGCGAATAAAATCAGCGATTGGGCGCTGGCGCGGATATCGCGATGGGAGAGCTGTTCGACGGCAATCATTCCGCCGACAAAGAAAAAGCTGTAGCAAATCCCGTGCAGCGTTTGGGCGGCGATGACAAGCCAGGCAGGCTGGCCTAAGGCGAAAATGGCATAGCGCACAGGCCACGCCAAAATCCCCAGAAAAATTGTTGTCCGCATGCCCAGATAACGCAGGGAAGGCCAAAGCAGCAGCATCAGCAGCACTTCCGCCACTTGTCCTAGCGACATCGCAAATTGCGCTGTGCTTTCGGCCAGCCCCACGCCGCCGGCTTTTTCCGTCAAAAACAAGAATGTCAAATTGTAATAAAATGGCAGCTCAATTGCCACAATAAATGATATGACAAGCAGCACAGCAAAATTACGATTGCTTGTGAGCTTGAGCGCCTCTAAAAAGGCGTATGGATTTTTGGCTTCTTTTGTCGGCGGCGTGTGGGGCAATGTCAGGCTATATAGCCCCATCACAAGCGCACATAAGGCGGCAATGAGCAAGGCATCTCCTGTGTGACTCACGCCTGGCTCGCGCATTTCCCAATAACGCAAATAAAAAGTTAAAATCCATTGCACAGCAATCCAGCCAATTGTGCCCCATACGCGGATATTCCCGAATTTGCTGGACTCGCCCATATGATAAAAAGCCACGGCGTTTGTCAGCGCAATCGTCGGCATGTATGTAATGGCATAAATAAACATACAGGTCCATAAAGGCCAGAACTCTGTCTGCTGCCAGGCGACGAAAAGCAATCCTGCGCCAACTAAATGGGACAGGGCAATAAACCATTGAGCCGGCATAAAACGATCCGCAATCCAGCCAGCAATCAGCGGCGAGATAATGGAGCCAAACGCCGTCGTGCCAAAGACATAACTGATCTGCTTGCCTGTGAAGCCCAGATGTCCCATATGGCCAGCGATGGGAACGCTCCAGGCGCCCCAAACGGCAAATTGGATAAACATCATTCCCGAAAGGCGGAGATATAACGCAGAAAAAGCTCGTTTGGCCACAGCCTCCATTCCCAAAGATTCCTCCTGAAATGAAAAATTAACACGCCGCGCTGCTGCTCATTTTAGGGCGTGTGTTCGCTGCTGTAAACTATATTTCCTCAGCACATTGCCTGCGCCTTCTTATCGCCAGCTTTCTTTAATAAAAAGAGGCCTGGCTGCGCCTCGCAGCCCGCCTCTTTTCCATAAAAATATAATCAGCCTGTCAAATGGGCAAAGCCTTAGGGCAGAGCCCAGCATGTGACAACGCTTTCATCTTTGATGATAATTTTCTTATCTTGCGCCACAGGATGTGAATAAGCAGGCGCTTCCGCGACTTTGTAGCGCGCCACAATCTGTAAAGCTGAGCTGTCAGGCTTAATGACGATAAGCTCGCCGCTGCTGGGCAAAGCTAAAATCGCGGAGCCCACATCCACAAGCGGACAAAAGCTGCCCCGATCCGTCACATTCGTGTCCAGCCAGGCGATTTGGCCTGTTTGCGCATTTAAGCAAAACAGATTGCCTTTATCGGAATGGCCATATAAAAAGCCGTCTTTGAGAATGGGCGTGCTGAACTGACAGGCGATATCGGGATTTGCCCATAGCTCTGTCACTGAAAAAGCATCCCCTTGCCTGTCAATCCGCAGGGCTCGTGTGCCGCGCTGCGATACTGTTACATACACGATTTGCCCCTCCACTATAGGCGTGGCGGAATTGTAAGCACGGCCGGAGGGAACGAAAGGCGTTTGCCACAAAAGCTTGCCGTCCGACAGATTCAGCCCGACAAGACTTTTTTCCGTCAAAGATACAATCTGCTGCGTTCCGGCGCATTCCATTAACACACAAGAGGCGTATTCAGGCCCCTCATCTGCCCAGCGCCATTTTTCCTCCCCTGTGTTCACATCAAAAGCAATCATGGCGCCATTGCCAGGCCCGCCCACATGCACAATCGCCATTCCCTGTACAATTAGAGGAGAGAAAGATGTATAGAAACGCGGCGTTATCCTGGGAAAAGGATCCTTACGCCAGAGCAGCCGTCCTGTCTCAGCCTCATAGCACGACACAACGCCTGTCACGCCCAGCGTAACAATTTTCCCTTCCGCCACAGCTGGCGAGCTGCGGGGGCCCGGATGGCGTGAGGCAGGCCCTGTTACAGCCGGCGTCGGCACTTTATCCTGCCAGATTTGTGTTCCATCAGTCACATTCAAACATGTCAGAACTTCTTCTTCCCCCTGCCGGGAAAAAACATATAGCCTGTCCCCGACAAGCGCGGGCGAAGCATCGCCTGGCCCCAAAGCCACACGCCAAATTTGTGTTAAGGTTTCGGGCCATGTAGCAGGAGCCACAAAGCTTTGGGCTTTGCCGTCACGAAGGGGGCCTCGCCATTGGGGCCAGTCCTGAGGCCACACTAATGTCGCCAGATGCACAAACAAAAACACGCTCAATCCTGTGCCCATAAACATTCTGGACTTTAGCATCTTTGCGCCTCCTTTATGTCATTGATTATTTTATTCTTCAAATTTTTTTAGCATTTCCTGCTTTGTAGCTTCTGTTCCTGCGTTCGATAAATTTTTTTCATTTGCAGGACTGAACAGAAAATTAAGGAAGAGAAAAGAGAGATTATCTGGCAAATACAATAGAAAGGCGAGATCTACGATGGCGGAATTGCTTGATTTACATTGCATTTACGGCGATGGACGCCACAATGCGTTCACAGATTTATTGTTTTGGCGTGGGCATTATTATGTGTGTTTCCGTGCAGCGGAAAATCACGGCATTGAGCCTCCCGGCGATATTCTGATTATTCGCTCCGCCGATTTGCAGAATTGGGAAATATGCGGCCATTTATACACGGGAGGCGATGATCGCGACCCCAAATTGACAGATTTAGGAGATCGCCTGGCTGTTACATTTGGCACATGGTATCCGCGCTGGCGCAAAGGCAGCCTGCCGCAGGAATCTGCGCCTTATGATTTAATCACACATGTCTGTTTTTC